>JAZNDP010000076.1:0-4819 GCA_045588165.1 Eubacteriales bacterium
GGAGAAGGTAGCGTCAACGCCAAAGCCGGAGAAGACGTTAGCAAAGTTGGAAGCGATGGAGTTGGACTGAACCATGGCACCAACGAAGCCCAGAGCAATGATCGCGGAGATCGAGAAGAAGCCGGCAAGGAACTTACCGAATTTGCCCTTGAAGGCTGTTTTGATGTAGTAAACGGGACCGCCCTCTACAGTGCCGTCGGGGTTGGTCACGCGAGTCTTCTGCGCCAGAACTGCCTCGGCGTAGATGGTAGCCATGCCAAGGAAGGCAATGATCCACATCCAGAAGATGGCGCCGGGACCGCCCACGAGGATCGCGCCGCAGGCGCCGACGATATTACCGGTACCAACCTGAGCGGCGATGGCAGTAGCAAGTGCCTGGAAGGAAGAAAGTCCGCCTTTGTGCTTGCCGCCCTTGAGCTTCAAGCCTCCTACGACGCCCTTCATGCCCTCGCCGAAGCAACGGACTTGAACGAAGCGGGTGCGGATGGAGTAGAAAAGACCTACGCCCACCAAGAGGAAGATCAGCACGTAATCCGAGAGGTACGGGTTGAGCGGGTCAACGATTTTTTGAACGAATTCCATAAAACCTCCTTGCCGTCGTTTTTGACGGCGCTGTTAAAATAAAAATGAAAATAAAAAACCACTGAAACATCTTCAGTGGCTCCAAAGAGAAACGATATGCCATGGAATCCATCCTTTCTCAAAAGAGAAAAGCGATTCATAGCACCCTGTCCTTTTGCCTGAGAGATTCGACCCGATATACGGATCTTGCACCTTCGGCACTCTTGCGAGATTCTCCAGAGCCCCCTCCGCCAACAGTCTCTCACACATGAGATTCTGCGGGCTTCAACGGTTTCATAGTGATAATATTGTAACACACATTTCGACATTTTGCAATATGTCAATATAACAATTTTTTTACAATTTTAATAGAAATATATGGTCACATTCAACAAAGAGCATTTCCTCCCCTCCCACCGTTTCTGTCAGAGACCGATATGATTCTTTTTTCTTGGAAATCCTTGCAAAAGGAATCTGTTTGTGCTATAATGAGGTATACGGACCATTGAGCCCTATCATTATTTTTTCACAGAAAGGATCTCACGAAATGAAACACGCTCGTTCCCTTTCCCGAATACTTCTTCTCGCCATCTCAGCGCTTTGCCTTACGGCAATCCTTGCATCCTGTGGCGAGTGTGACCATCAGTGGGGAGATTGGACAGTATCCTCCAAGCCCACCTGCGAAGCGGTCGGCACACAAACCCGTACCTGCTCCGACTGCGGAGAAACCGAAAGCGCGGAGCTGACGGCTACCGGACATCACTTTGACGCCTACGTCTCGGGCGGAGACGCTACCTGTCAGAGCGACGGAACCGAAACTGCCACCTGCGCTCACTGCGGCAAAACCGACACGAGAACCGTCACGAACTCCAAGGATGCCGCCAAGCATGTATCTACCGAGTTTGTCTACGCGCCTCACGACACCGATCCCCTCAGCCACATAAAGAAGTACACCTGCTGCGGAGCGGTTGCGGAAACTGCCGCTCACCGCTGGGATGCAGGCGTGAGCGATCCCGCTAACGCGCAGAATACCCTTTACACCTGTCAGGATTGCCGTGCCACCACGTCCACTCCTTCCGTCCACGAGCACAACGCGCAGAAGGTTGAGGCAACTGCCGCGGGCTGTACCACCTACGGCAACATCGAGTACTGGTTCTGTCGGGGCTGCAGCACCTACTTTGCCGATGCCACTCTGACCCAAATCATCACCGAAGCGGATACCAAGATTGCTCCCGCTCATACCAGCGCGGCATTCACCTATACGTCCGTTAATTCCGATACTCACGTAAAGAAGCACGCCTGCTGCGGAGCCGTAGCGGAAACAGCTGCTCACCGTTGGAATACGGGTGTTTCCGATCCCAACAATGCGCAAAACATTCTGTATACCTGTCTGGACTGTTCAGAGAACAAGTCCGTGCCTGTCGGAACCCATGTGCACAGCGCGCAAAAAGTTGAAGCAACCGCCGCGGGCTGTACCACCCAAGGTAATATTGAGCACTGGTTCTGCCAAGGATGTAGCACCCGCTTTGCAGATGCAGCTCTGACTCGGATCATCACTGAGGCAGATACAAAGATCGCTCCCGCTCACACCGGCAACGGGTTCACCTATACGCCTGACACGAACAATCCCGACGTTCACGTAAAGAAGTACGCTTGCTGCGGCGCCGTAGCGGAGAATGCCGCTCACCGTTGGAATACGGGCATTGCCGATCCCAACAATGCGCAAAACATACTTTATACCTGTCTGGATTGCGGAGGGACCAAGTCCATTTCCTCCGGCACACACGTGCACAGTGCGCAAAAGGTTGACGCAACCGCCGCGGGCTGTACCACTCAGGGTAACATTGAACACTGGCTCTGTCAGGGATGTAACACTCGCTTTGCCGATGCCGCTCTGACCCAGACCATTACCGAGGAGCAGACCAAAACATCTCCCGCTCACACCAGCACCGAATTCATCTACGCGCCTCATGCCACCAATCCCGATTCCCACGTAAAGAAGCGTAGGTGCTGCGAAGAGGTTGTAGAGACGCTATCCCACGAATATGAACCTTCCGGAAGCTCTGCCGCTACCTGTACGCAGGGCGGCTCTACCTCCTACGAATGCTTCTGCGGATCGGTCTACACCACTTATTCCGATGCGCTGGGACATAACGTAGAGATCTGGAATCTGGACGAAGAGACCCTGAAGGCAGGAACCTCCTGTACCTACAACCAGATCTACGTGGGCGAATGCTTTATCTGCACGCACGCCGTGGAAAAGACCGTAGAGGTCACCCGACACAGCTACGTGGCAACCATCACAAGCTCCCCCACCTGCCACTCGACGGGAAGCAAGACCTACGCCTGCGTATGCGGTGCAACGCCTGCGCAAGCCACCGTCACCATTGACATTCTGCCCGACGCTCACCGCTGGGATAACGGTGTTACCGAAAGCGGCGTTACCACCTACACCTGTCAGAACGGCTGTGGCAAGACCAAGACCGCAGTGGTTTACACCGAGCCCACCCAGGCGGTGGATAAATCGGTTCTGGAGAACAATGAGATCGTTCTGGGCGGCATCTCTCTGAAGCTGGACGAAACGACGCTTGGATTGCTTGACAGCGAGTCCGATGAGCAGGTTACCGTTACCGCAGCTCCCGTTGACGTGAACACGCTTCCCGAGACAATCCGCGGACAGATCCCCGCGGGAACCCCCATTTATGATTTTGCGCTCTCTCAAGGAAGTACGCCTATCAGCCAATTCGAAGGCGGTCGAATCACCATTACTCTGCCTTACGAGCTGCCCGATGGCGCCGACGCCGATTGCGTTTCCGTATGGTATATCAGCGACGAGGGAGAATTGAGCTACTATCCCGCCACCTACTACGTAACCGAGGATGGCGACGGATTTGTGACCTTCGAGGCATCTCACTTCTCTACCTATCTGCCGGGCTTGGCTCCCTCTGCCGATGCCTGTGAGCTCTACGGTCATAACTATGACACAAAGACCGTCGCTCCCACCTGTGAGGAGAGGGGATATACCGAATATCACTGTCAGCGTTGCGGCGAGAGTAAGATTGACGACGTAACCGATAAGCTGGGGCACACCTACGACGAGGGAGAGGGAGAGGAGCCCACCTGTATGGCAGGGGCAACCGTGACCTTCTCTTGTATCCGTGAAGGATGCGATCATACCACTCAGATGACCCTTCCCGCGAACCCCCATAACTGGCAATATTCTGCGCAGGAAAGCACCAATGCTACCTGTACTGAGGATGGTGTCACCGTTTCCCACTGTACCAACGATGGCTGTACCGCAAAGAAAATCGAAACCACCCCCGCGTGGGGATCTCACGATCTTTACGACTCCTCCGCCGTATTGGCAACGGGAGTCACCTCCTGCGTAGACGGCGTGGTTGTCACCAGAAAATGCCACAACTGTGATCATACCGAGACCGACACCCGCACGGGCTCCCATATCCGCATCGACAAGCTTGGATTTGACGGCTCCAACTATCCCATGAATCCCGAGACCAAGATCATGCTGGGCACTTACCTGACCCAAGCGGGAATCTCCTACTCGGAGGAGCCCTATATTACCCTGACCCACGGCTGCTTCTGCGGCACCGTAAAGGATCGCATTTACATGTTCAACGGAACGGATCAGTACTTCAACGAGCTCTTCTGGGGCGGCATGGTAGACTTCTCCTCCATGAGTCCCTACGAGCAGGACTTTATCGTACAAACTCAGTCAATCGAGGTTTGGGATCCGATGCTGGGAATGCCCGTAGCAAACCCCGTCTACAAGATCCGCTTCCAATCGGTAATTGAGAAGGACAGCTGTTACCAGACCTACAAGGTGATCATTCAGATCGGCTATAACGAGACCACCCAAACTGCAACAGAGTCCTTTACCTACACGTTAGCCGAGGGCTACGTGCATCTGAATATCAAGGAAACAGCTACTCTGGATGATCCCTCCAAGACCTGCTATGAAAACTGCTTCGACAGCGATCATTCGTTCATTTACGGTATCCACGTAACCGAATATTGCGCGGATTGTAATACGGTACTTCGTACCTTTGACGATGCGGTAAGCACCTCCTCTTCTCACTACTTCTATAACAAGGAGTTTTACGAATACGACTGTGAGAATGGCGATGAAAATTACTACGGCGTTCGCGTGTTCATCAACGAATGCCCCTGCGGACAGATCGAGTACCGTCTGCACATCGGCGACTGCAGCTTTGATCGTACCACGGTAGGCGGCGTCAAT
>JAZNDP010000077.1:0-5183 GCA_045588165.1 Eubacteriales bacterium
ATGGCTTCGTAGTCGAGCATTATGCCGTCAGCTATTATTTTGATTGTTCCAAATGGCGTATTCAGCATAATGCTTCTCCTTAAAAGTTATAGTACGGATATTTACGATATTCCTCCGGCACATCCCACTCGTCGTCCGCCGGGATCGTTTTGAGCTTTTTAGACGGCTTATCGGGATACAGTACCGTGTTCAGATATTCGATGAAATCCGTTTCATCAAACACCGCGCCGTACTGTTCTCCGCAGAGCTGCAAGAACTTGCCGCTTTTCTCGCCGTGCCACACATAGCCCGATGCAAACTCATTGGCAACAGTGGCGAGATTATCCGCAACGTCGGCAGGTACTAAATAGAGCGACAGATCTCCGTCAGCACTCAATACGACCTCTTTCATTTCTCGGGTGTCATCAGTCTGTTCGCAGAACAATATGTTGTTGTGGTATATCTCAATGGTACACTCACCCATAGTACCGCCCTTGTGGAAATATCCCGTATAGAGCGCACGATCTTGACCGTAGTATTCGTCCGTGATGGAGAAGCCTGCGTTCTGAAACTCGGCAATAAAATCTTTGAGATACATTTTCTTGAAGGTCTTGCCCGCGTAAGTGCCGAGATTGCCGTAGTATCCTTCATGTACTGTGGCAAAGCAATACTCCCAATTCACATCAAGAAATTCGAGGTATCCGTCCACTTGATCGAAGTTCGGCGCGGTTCTCACCATACCCGACCCGGTTCTCATTATAAGATTGTTGCCGTTTATCTCAAATTCGATCACGTTCATATCGTGAAGGCTGTACGGTATTTCGGGGTTGTAAAATCTTGTTATTTTCACGGGATCACCTCGCTTTTAATCAGTTTTATTCTTCGTCGTTGCTATCTCCGTTCAAATCATTACTGCCATCAGCGTAGTCAATGACTATCTTTTTGCAGTTAGGACAATTATAAGCAACACAAGCTGAACCTTTCATCATAGAAAGTTCCGACAGAACAATCGAGTCTTTATGTAGAAAAGCGCGAGTGAAAAACATGCGTTTTTCTCCTTTTATCCAATTCAACTCTTGCGGACTATGAATAAGTCCTTTTATCATTTCATTGTTGCAATAAGGACAGTTCATCATATTGACCTCCTTCAATAGAGCAGAAAACGCCCATAACTTATCAAAGCTATGGGCGTATGTCATTCTTGTATAGATTGATTTCCCACAACCTCATCGGGAAACTATAATTAGTGGAATAATTATATCATAATATTATGAATATTTCAACCGTATTTGGAAGATTACACTCTAAAGTCAATTATCCATACCGCAAGCTGTTGCTCGTTTGATCAAAGCTCTGTCATTCATGACTGCCTGATAAAAGCGGAAGCCTCCAGCAAAGTTGTATGCTGTATAGCCATTACCTTCGAGAATGCGGCAGGAAATATAGCTTCTGAGCCCACTCTGGCAGATCACGTAAACGGGCTTACCGGGATCCGCCTCGTCAAGACGTTCTCTCAGCTCGTCGACAGGAATGTTGTAAAAGCCCTCGATATGACCTCTCTGATATTCTCCGACTGTACGGGTATCAAGCAAAGTTACGCTGCCGTCTCGCGGAAGCTTATCCGCGTCTTCAATATGCCACTGCTTCATAACACCGCTTGCGACGTTGTCGATCATAAAGCCAGCCATATTCACGGGATCCTTTGCGGATGAGTACGGAGGCGCATAGGCGAGATCAAGCTCACCCAGCTCTGTCGCCTTCATACCCGCACGAATTGCGGTTGCAAGCACGTCAACGCGTTTGTCTACGCCATCATAACCTATGATCTGAGCACCGAGGAGCTTATACGTGTTCTTTTCAAAGACGACCTTCATCGTCATTACCATCCCACCGGGATAATAGCTTGCATGACTCATGGGAGAAAGAACAACGGAATCGGTCTCATAGCCCAAGCTCCGCGCTTTCTTCTCACTAATACCGGTTGTGGCAGCGGTCAAGTCAAAGATCTTGAGAACACTGCTTCCCTGCGAGCCACCGTAGCGACTGTCAATCCCGCAAATATTATCTGCGGCGATTCTTCCCTGCTTATTGGCAGGACCGGCAAGATGGATCAGATCATCCTCACCCGTTACAAAGTTTTTCACCTGAATGGCATCTCCGACTGCATAGATATCTGGTACTGAGGTTTCCATTCTGTCATTGACAACAATGCTTCCCTTCAAACCGAGTTGAAGACCTGCATCCTTTGCAAGTGCCGTATCGGGTGTGACACCGATTGCCAATGCCGCCATATCCGCGTGGAGTATACATTCTCCGCTCAGTGCGACATCAACGTCATTTTCGGATCCATTGATTTCTTCCACTGCGTGCCCGAAAACAATGTTCACTCCCTGCCTTCTCAGCTCATTATGGATAAAAGCTGCCATTTCGGGATCAAATGGGTTCATAAGCTGATTTGCACTCTGAACAACAGTTACGTTGATTCCCTGCTCTCTAAGGTTTTCAGCAAGCTCCAAGCTGATAAATCCACCGCCTGCAAGGACAGCAGTTTTGGGCTTCTTTTGATCGATATAGTTCTTAATGCGAAGAGTATCCTCTACGGTGCGAAGCGTAAAAACTCTATCCTCACAACCAACGATACTTGGCTTGATAGCCTTTGCTCCGGGAGAGAGGATCACCTTATCATAGCTTTCCTCAAAAACCTCTCCTGTCTCAAGATTTCTAACCGATACAGCCTTTCGTTCGGGGTGAATCTGTGTCACCTCATGCTTTACTCTTACATCGATGCGAAACCGTCTGAATAAGCTCTCGGGCGATTGAAGAGTTAACTCCTCCGGATCTGTAATTACGTCACCAACGAAATAAGGCAATCCGCAATTTGCATAGGATACGAATCCCGATCGCTCAAATATGATGATTTCAGCCTGCTCATTCAAACGGCGAAGACGAGTTGCCGCAGAAGCACCTCCTGCAACTCCTCCAACAATTATTACCTTCATTTCATCAATTCTCCTGAAATAATTATCTTTCCCACTTATCCATCAGTGATCTGATCTGTGCTGCAAACTTGGCGTTTTCCTTGTTCGGACGGCTCTCACAACGCTTGGCAAGGGCGAGCAGTGCCTCAGCTTGCGATACAAGATCTCTGTGAATGCTGTTCTTTCTGGAGCGTGCTTTGGCAACGTCTGCCGCTGTCACGCGCTTCTTTTCGGTATAAGCGGTCATAATACCTTTTACAAGGTCATACTCAGTTCCGCTATACGGAGCTTCTACCGCATACCCGCGCTCCTTCAGCTCATCGGAAAGGACAGCGATAGACTCCTCGTTTCCGTGGTTAAGAAATACGGTACGAGGCTTCTTTTCAAAGCTTTCAAGCCACGAAATAAGTCCCTGCTGATCGGCATGTCCGCTTATGCCCTTGAGCGACTTGATCTGCGCTCTTACGGCAATATCCTCACCGAACAGGCGCACATTCTGGACACCTTCAATGAGGTTCCTGCCAAGCGTTCCCTCAGCCTGATAGCCTACAAACAAAATGAGATTCTGCGGTCTCCACAGATTGTGCTTGAGGTGATGGCGGATTCTGCCTGCCTCACACATTCCACTCGCTGAAAGAATGACCTTGGGTTCGAGCGTTTCGTTAATACGTTTAGAGTCCTCCACTGTAACAGACAATCTGAGTCCGTCAAATCTGATGGGATCAATTCCATCGTCTATCAGCTTTCTCGTTTCATCATCAAAGCAAGCGGGATCGCATTTGGAGAAAATCTCGGTTGCTTCAATTGCCAAAGGGCTATCCACATAAACGGGAAAATCCGAATTTTTGACAAGCTTTCTTTGCTTTATTTCACGAATGGCATAGAGCAGCTCCTGCGTTCTGCCAATAGCAAAGGACGGAATGACCACGTTTCCGCCACGGCTCAATGTATTTTCGATGAGCTCAGCCAATACCTCAACTGTGTCGGTATAACGCTCGTGGTTACGACTGCCGTAGGTAGATTCGAGAACCAAATAATCCGCTTCCGAAACAGGTGCAGGATCCTTGATAATGGGCTGATTGGTGTTTCCGACATCACCGCTGAACACAATCTTCTTTTCTGCCTCTCCCTCTCGGAGCCAAAGCTCGATAGCAGCCGATCCAAGCAAATGCCCAATATCCGTAAAGCGGATATCTACACCGGCTGAAATAGTGATCCTTTCATCATACCGAACTCCGCGAAAGAGTTTAATAGCCCCTTCTGCATCCTCGATCGTATACGTGGGAGCCGTGTTATCTTCCCCCGAACGTTCCGCCTTTCTGTTTTTCCATTCGACCTCGCTCATCTGGATATGTGCGCTATCCTTGAGCATTATGTCAGCAAGCTTCACCGTTGCCTCTGTTGCATATATGATACCACGGAAGCCGTCCTTATAGAGTCTTGGCAACATTCCCGAATGGTCGATATGAGCGTGTGTCAAAAAAACTGCGTCAACCTGACTTGCGGGAACCGGCAAGGCAACGTTCTGAAACACGTCAATTCCTTGTTCCATACCACAATCAATTAAATAATAGCGGTCGTTGATCTCAAGAAGTGTACAGCTTCCCGTCACCTCTTGCGCAGCACCTATAAATTGAATTTTCATAATTTGTTGTTCCTTTCAAGACAATATCTATCGAATTAACTGCTACTCCACCCTCATCATTCTGTATCCAACGCCGATGTGCGTTTGGATATACTGCGGTGAATCGGGGGTTGCTTCAATCTTCTTACGGAGCGTTGCCATAAACACACGGAGAGAAGCAACGTTATTCTCCCACGCCGCACCCCAAATTTTCTGCGTAATGAAGGTGTGCGTTAAGACCTTACCGACGTTTGCGGCAAGCAGGCACAGTATTTTATATTCTATGGGAGTCAGATGCAGTTCTTCCTCGCCGAGATATGCACAGCCTGCGGCATAGTCAATTCGCAAAGCTCCGTTTATAAACACCGAGCTTGCGCCTTCGTTACGGTTTGAGGCTAATCTTCTTTGCGTAACACGAAGCCTTGCCAAAAGCTCCTCTACGGAGAAAGGCTTGGTTAAGTAATCGTCCGCACCTGCATCAAGGGCATCAATTTTGTCCTTATCCTCACTGCGTGCGCTGATGACGATGATAGGCATTTCCGACCACGTGCGTATTCTCTCGATAACCTCAACGCCGTCCATATCGGGAAGTCCGAGATCCA
>JAZNDP010000078.1:0-17567 GCA_045588165.1 Eubacteriales bacterium
GGTGTCATAGTTCTCCTTTCTAAGCCATACGCGCAGCAAGGCTCCCTCCGGGAGGGGGCTCCCGCCAAGGGCGGGTGGAGGAGAAACCGAGCAGAAGGGCTTACAGGTAACAAACCCTAGAAAAGAATTGTGATTTTTTTACTTTTTCCACAGACTGAAGGCAGTTGCTACGCGCAACTGCCTTTTTCTATCCTTTACGCTATATAATTTTCTGACAAAAGGATCGGGTAAATTTTTCCAAGGCATCGAAATCCATGCAGGAGGAGTAGATCCGCTCCAGCTCAAAATGATACCGCCCCGCGTCGGCAAGAGCCTCCACGGCGGAGTCCTGAAGCGCCTCCTGAAGCCGCCGATTGATCCGAAACTCTGTCTTGATGGGCGTCAGCATCTCGGCGCCCACGAATCGCTTCATGTTGACCCTTCCCTCCCACTCGGAGCTGTCCTCTCCCCCAAGGATGAAGCAGATTCCGCTCTCGAGAAAATGTACGGCGTTGGGAAGCGTAGGCTCAAGAACCTGATAGGAAACCGATACGGCGCACTCCTTCCGACGGGCGATCTCCAGCATCCGCAGAAGAAAATATCCCCCCGTGTCGTAATAATCATCCACGATATACAGCCGAGAGGCAACTCTCTCGTAGGTATCCGTCCTCACGCTCCCCTTCATTCCGATCGAATCGAAAAGGGCGGGTGTGTGTGAATATCCCTCCCCCTGAGGGATCATGCGCGCAAGGCGCTCCGCCGCGGCTGCCATTTTTTTCTCACGCAGTGCGGGGATGACCAACTCCCGATTGACGCACGCCACCTCCATCGCCGCAGACAAAAAACGGTATGCCCTGCGGTAGGCGCTCTCCTTGAGGGCGCCCAACGACACGATCTCGTTGTAGCACCGCCCAAGACTCTCCCCATCCCAGAATTCTCCCAGATTCACGATCTCATCCCGCGCGCCGGGATATCGGGGATCAACCGTATGAGGAGCCGTTCCGTCCATCACGGCAATGCGCCCGTCCAGAATCAATCCGTCCAAGGAATCGGGATCCGAGGAGCAGGAATAGTATACCACCTTCACCCCGCGCTCCTCCGCGTGCTGAGCAATCCTTCGCATAAAGCCGCTTTTCCCCGTTCCCGGACCTCCTTGAAGGATATACCGCTTACGGATCTCCTCCCCCTCGAAGATCTGCCCGTAATAGCTGACAAAGCCCCTCCCGCCGTTGGCGGCGGCAAAGTAAACCTCCCTTGCCGCCGACCCCGACTTTGCGGTGCCCGTCTCTTTCCTTTGCTTCATTCGGCTCTACCTCCTGCCAACTTTGTTTCTGCATTACAGCATATGACGCGCGTCGGCGTTTGGTGTGCCGAAGAACTCATCAGGACTTAACGCTCAATGATGGTGATGTTAACGGGCTCGATTCCCGCCTTGCTGTATACGATCTCATTGATCTGGGAGATCTGCGCGGCGCTGAGCCCATCGGACTTGACGACGATGCTGGCATCGGCTCCGCTGATGACCGCTACGCATTCCTCAAAGCCCTTGGCAACGATCAGCGCCTCAATGTTTGCCTCGGTTGCCATGATATTCGCAAGCTTATTGATCTCTGCCAGCGCCTCATTCTTTGCCGTCTCCGTTGCGGATGCGTTATCCACAACGGACTGGAGCACCTCGATCGCCTCGTCGCGGGTACGCTGGCGGCTGACCTGAACGCTGGAGAAATAGGAATCCGTGGTCTGCTGGCTGTCATCGGAGGGGGGAGTTGTGGTGCCTGTATTGCCGTCCGTATCCATTCCCGCCGACTGATCGTAGTCGTATCCATCATCCTCCTTGGCAAAGATCATCACGTTCACCACCACGGCGGTAGCAATGAGAAGCACCGCCCCGATAATAATGAAGTTTCGCTTGCCAATCTTCCTGCAAAAGCCCGTGAATTTGTCTTTCCAATTTTCCATTTTCATGATTCAATCCTCCGAAATGTTTGATACGTTACATGTATATGGGACAACGCCGCTCTTTATGACAGACGAGCGGGGGCGACGTAAATTTTATTGGTTCCCAGATGATACGTAGCGGCAACCAGAGCTACGATGGTCTCCCTCACGGCGGGGTCGGAGCCCCCCGAGCAAACGATTCCGATCCCCGCGATCTCGGGATTTTCATAGCAGATCAGAATCGCTCCCTCCGAGCTCCCGCTTCCCGTCAGCACCGTACTGTTTTTGTATCCCGAGCTTGTGGATTGAGAATCGGTGGCATAGACCGACCGATACCCGCCCTTCAGCGTCACCGCCACGCTGACCGTACCCGCGCCCTTGACTCCCGCGCAAAGCCTGGCCACCTGCTCCTCCACCGATCGGGCGTATTGATCGGGATCGGGCAACGCACCCGCCGTCTCGGTCTCCCTGGCTTTGGAATCTCCCCCAAGGCTCCCGAAAATCAGCAGCAGAATCCCCAGCGCCGCCAAAAGAAGCAAAAGCCAGAGCCGTCGATCCTTTTTTTGAGGTTTTATAATATTTTCCGACATATTATCCTTTCTCCCATATAGGTTTTTACAATATAATCTTTAGGAATATTGTTTTTTTCGATATATTATTCGTAGAGGATCGTACACCTGCAATCCAGAATACTCTCCACCTGCCGAACGATCTCTTTCGGATCGGCAAAGATCGCCTTTCCTCCAAGAGTCACTCTCACCTCTATGGGGGAATCGGTATCATTTTTCGACATGCGTTGCACGGTGACCTCCAGAGCATCGGACGGAAGATCAAATTCCTGTATAATAGATGATTTTATAGTTTGCGCCGCTTGCTTTTCTCCTCCCGCGATCAACGCGTTGTTGTAAATTTCGTCATAATCGACCGAGTCATCCGTCTGGGTCTCTCCCGTCAGATCATCCATCGAAAAATCCGAGTCGGTCAGAGCGGTGAGCGCAGGTCCGATCATGGCGCACAAAAGGCAAAGGAGTCCTGCAAAACGAACGTATTTTTTTGTATCTCCCTCGGGAGAAATCATTCCAACGATCCCACTCAAAAGCGCCACCGCCATCAGGGTCATCAAATATCCTTCCATGGTCTTGCCTCACAGAATCGCCACCGTGGTTCGCACGAAAATGGTAAGCGCCAGAATAAACATCACCGAGCTCATAGCAACGGCGGCAATCATACATCCCCAAATGGCGCCAATCTCGCCGATCAATCTGCCCTCCCCCTCACAGCCCAACAGATCCGCAACCCCGCCGCTGAGCAGAAAGGCAAGGCGGGTCAGGATCAGATCAACCAGCGTCGGCAGGGTCAGCAAAAACACGAACAGAATGCCGCTGATCCCCACTACGCTCTTCAGATACCCCACACCCGACGCCACCGTTCGCAGAGTTTCCCCCACAGAGCCTCCCACAACGGGGATCACGGTAGCGCTCACCGTCTTTGCCGCCCGCGCCGTAGTGCTGTCCGCCGCGGCGGTCAGGGTGGTTTGGGAGGAAAGGCAGGACAGAAGAAGCGTCATGGTGATTCCCATCAAAAAAGTATAGGTCTTTTTCGTAGCCGAGGCAAGTCCCCTCATCCCCGTATCGGGAGACAGAGCGCAGCACAGTGCCAGCGCCGTTAAAAAACAGCATAGGGGCATCACCGTCTTGGCACAAAGAGCCTCGCTGACGCTGAGAAACACGTAAAGCGTTCCCGTTCCCGCCGTGGCGGTGGTAACGTTTCCCCCCATTGCCCAAACCGTACCCGTAATGGGGATCATTGCCCCCATCAGGGAGGTCAACCGCTCAAAAAAGGATACCACCCCTCGCAGATGCTCCATCTGGGTATAAATAATTGCCGCAAAAATGGCTGTAGTAGTGCAAAATCTCATCATTCCCGCCATAGCCGAGGAACCAAGAGTGCGTTGAAGGGCGCCGAATACCGCCGCAATAACCAAAAGCGCGCAGAGCTTGGCGAGAAGGCGAACCGCCGCTCCAAGCTCGATGCCCGCGATCCGTCCCACCAGACGAAAAAGCTCGTCCGGTGAGGTCAGCGCCGCCAGAGCCTCTCCCACCTCTTGGACATCAGACGAGGAGAGCTCCTCGGGTAACAGATCCATGGTCTCCTCGGGCAGCAGCTCGGTCAGCTCCCCGTATCCCTCGGGCATTCCCGTCCCCGCTTCCTCCCCGCTCACCGCAACCGTCGCTCCCGATAACAAAAGACCAAGGAGCAATACGGCAAAAATTAAGCGAGATCGGCGGACTCTCCGCCCTGAAAATTTGTTTTTCTTTGTCATTTTTCGTCTTATCCCCCGTCGGTCTTTTGCAGAATCTGGGCGGCATACCCGAGAATTTCCCGAATCATCGGCAAGCAAAGGGTCAGAATGGCGACCTTCCCCGCCAGCTCTACCCCTCCGGCTACGGCGCCCTCCCCCGTATCCTTGCATACGTCGGAGCAGATCCTCGTCAGAAGAGCAATCCCCATGGCGCGCAGCATCACGTCAGCGTACCGCCCGATCTCACTTCCCTCAAACAGGGAGACCGTATCCTCCATCACGTCGGAAAGAGCGGGAAGCAGAGCAAGAAGAATCAGAATCCCTCCGCCGACTCCCAAAAGAGCGGCAAACTCTCCCCGCAGAGGCTTTAGAATCCAAACAGCAACCGCGCACAAGACCCCGACGGCGCATACCTTCCACACAAGCTCCATCAGAAGCCAAAGACCGACTGCACCGTGTCAAAGAGCGCTCCAAGCTCTCCCACGAGCATCAGCATCACCACGATAATCCCCGCAAGCGTTACCATCATCGCCTGCTCGTCCCGTCCCGATTTATTTAAAATCGCCGATGCCGCCGAAACCAGCACGCCCACACCGGCGATCTTCATGATCAGACTTACGTCCATTTTTCCTCATCACTCCTTTTTACATAGCGTTATCCGCCTCCTATATCAGCAGAATCACCACGGCAAGCGCCCCGGAGATCCACAGGGTCGAGGTCACCCTCCTTCGCGCGGGAAGCTGGGCGGCGAGCGCGTCCCGCCGCGCCGCCAGAAGCTCACAGTAATACTCACAGCTTCGAAGCTGCTCCTCCCGATATCCCTTGCCAAATTCCCCCACGAAGGATTTTGCGATTCTTTCTACCTCTCCGTCCCGAATCGTACAGCGAAGGAACAGCTCCTCCAAGCTCCGAGGGGGCGTCTGCCCCTCGTAACCGCAGCACAGAAGCCGCGCGTGATCGACCCTAGAGAGGATCTGGGGGATAGGAAGGGCAAAGCAGTCCACCTGAGTCCGAATAAACCGAAGAAGGGAAAGCCATCCTTCGGCTTGCTTCAGGGTATGTGCCGCCCGTTGATTCATGGTGTAGGCGCCCCAGGTGCCGCTGACGGCAAGAAGGAGGGCGCCGACGATCTTAAAAAATTCCATTTGCCTCCTCCCAGCTTGTTACCGTATATTGAAGCGCTCCCCCTGTGGGACGCCGTCGGATTCCCACGTAATATCCGAAAACCCGCGCCTGATGAAGCAGCCGAATGCCCGTTCTTCGCAAAAGCCCCTCCACCGAATCTCCGTGCGCCGACGCCACA
Organism: Eubacteriales bacterium; assembly: GCA_045588165.1. GTDB lineage: Bacteria > Bacillota > Clostridia > Oscillospirales > CAG-272 > HGM12713. The sequence goes on from JAZNDP010000078.1 coordinate 5,523, forward strand.
AAGGGGACGCCGCAATTCTGAACCGACACCATCGCCTCCGCCTCCTCTCGCTCCCCGATCTCATCGCAGACGATCAGCTGAGCATTCATGGTTCTGGCGGCAATCTCCACGCCCAAGGCTCTCGGATATCCCACCAGAAGATCCAGACAAAGTCCCGAATCCTCCAAGGAGAAGCCAAGCTCTCCTCTGGTGTCGATGACCGCCACCCGTCTTGCCCCCTCCCCCGACGCCATACGCGCCGCCACGCACCGAAGCAGGGTGGTTTTTCCCTCTCCCGGCGGAGCGTAAATGAGAACTCCCTCCTGTCTACTCCCCTCCAGAAGCCGACACACCTCTCCTCCAAGCCCGTCGATACGGGCGGGAATACGGATATTCAATCCGGAAATATCGTAAATTCCGAGAATGGAATCCTCCTCCACCGACGCTCTCCCGCAGACGCCGACCCGAATTCCATCGGGCAGAGACAGAAAGCCCTGCGCGATGGTGCTTCGGTGCGCGTACAGAGATCCGTCGCAAAAGCGGGTGACCAGATCCCCGATCTCCTCCCCGCTCATCACGGTCCGCAATTTCCGATTTTTTCCCGCCGAGGTCAAAAAGACGCATCTTCCGGCGCGCAATCGGATCTCCTCGATCCGCCCAACACCGCTCTCTCCGATCTCCTCCATCAGGCGACAGGGTAGCCGTTGCGCCAGATAGGCGGGAATGGAGGTCGCGCGAGGTGACGCTCTTGCCGTTTTGATGATGGTTGCCATGGCTCCCTCCTCTCACTACTCTATCACAGCATATGAGGAAGTTGTCCGCGATATGACGGATCGACGAAAATCATCAAAACTACGACATTCCACGATTTACCTACGACATTTTTCATACAAAACTGACAGAAAAATGCCAAAAAAATCTTGTTGTTCAATATTTGTTAACATATTCTTCACAATATGTCATTGTATATATTATATAAGTATGGTAGAATAAAGTATAATGGAAAGTAATATAGACTCAATGGAGGTAACTATGTTTTCAAAGAATGAATTCCGTCCCGCACAAGCGCATGCAACGGCAACCGGAACCACCGGTACGTACCGCAGAACCGCTACCGAGGGCGTAATGTACGACGCGAGTGAAACCGAGGATTTCAACTCCTTCCAGTCCACCGCGCCCAGAACGGAGGGCACCCGTCCCACAAGAACCGCTCCTCCCGCCAGAAAAGCTCCGAAAAAGGCATTCAGCAACAAAACGATGATCATTGCCATTGCGGCAGCTGCCGTCGTGCTTCTGCTGACGATCCTGATCATCTTCGTGATCGCAGGACGCGCCGATCACATTACATACAAGAACAACGCTTTTATCGCTTACGCCGACGAATCCAATATTTACCACGTTTCCGTCAACGGAAAGCAGATGGATATGGAGTTTGAGGGCGAGGTTGAGCTGGTCTGCGCGGCAGACAATTCCTTTGCCTACGCCGTGGATAACGGCCCCGAGGGATACCACGTGTACTTGCTGGACGGCAAGAATATCACTCCCCTGACCACCACACCCGTTGACGACGTTCTCGCGTTCGCCACGCTGGAGCCCGGATTTGTGGCGCAGGAGCCCAATGATTTCCGTCTTTATACCGAGGACGGTGACGAGAGAATCGTAAAGCGCGACGCGTCCCCCGAGAACTTCTTCCTCTCGGCTGACGCATCCACCGTGGTTTATACCGCAATTCCCACCGCGAGCGATACAAGCGCGGAGCGTCGGATGTATATCTATCAGGACGAGGCCGCCGTTCCGATCAAGGGAAGCATGCCCGTGGGTGTCTCCAACTACGGCGATTACGTCTACGCGACCCGCAGCAAGGACGGTGTTGCTGATCTCTACGTGATCACCACCAAGGATGCCGAGCCCTATCAGATCGAAAAGAGCACCGGCTTTGTGGAAATCATCGCAACCAATGTAAAGGGCGACGAGGTTCTTTTCCGCACCACTGACGGAACCACCTCCACCTCCCATATCTACACCTTCAAGAAGAAGGGCGCAGGCACGACCTACAGCATCGGCGCTCGCTATATGAGTCCCCTTTCGGCTGACCCCGAGATTGCGATCTACGAGAGCTTTGCCGAGACCTATATGGGCGGCATCAACGATGATGGCCGTGACATGGGCGTTTACTACATCTTCAAGGACTACACCGCGAGACGGATCGCTCCCACCAAGGACGGTAAATTCACTTCGGACGGTGATTATTACTATTTCATCCACGAGACCAATGGCAACTACATCCTCAAGAGAATTGACCTGAAGGATGATTTCACCTCCGAGAAGATTTACGACGGTGCCCTTGAGCTGTGTGTGACCAAGAAGAACAATGTATACTTTATCGACGATAACGGATCCATGCGCTTCTACGATTCCTCCAAGGACAGCAATCCCAAGAAGCAGGGCCTTGGCGAGGACATCAGCGGCATGACCTTCTACACCTACGGCAATACCATCTACTACACCATTGAGGACGCCGAGGGGAACGCGCAGGTGTTCTGCTCCGAGGAAGGATCCGAGAAGGAGCTTTGCGAGATGGGCTCTACCAAGCTCTCCGACATTCCCACCTTCTCTCACCCCAACTCCAAGAAGTGTTACGCTTACTACTACGATGAGGCAGAGGGCAGCTGGATGCTCTTCTACACCTCCAACGGAAGCCGCTTCAAGCTGGTCACCAACGACTGTCAGTTCGATATCGTTGGCTCCTCCGACATTGGTAACGGAAACGGAACCACCGGCGGAAGTGGAACTACCGGCGGAAGTGGCGCCGGCAGCGATGCCGATGCGATCGGCTGATTCCAAAACGAACAAAAGAGACGCTCACCGAAATGGTGAGCGTCTCTTTTTGCTTTATTGAATCTTTCAGTTCGCCTTCGTCTCGCAGTAAATGCAACGATAGACACGGTTTTCAGGATCGGTCAGCTTAAACTTATGCTCCAGCTCCTGCTCGCAGGAGGTGATGCAACGGGGGTTCTTGCAACGGATCACGCCCGTCAGGGTTTGAGGAAGCTCCAGTGTTTTCTTCTCTACCAGCACGCCGCCCCGAATGACATTGACGGTAACCTCGGGAGCAATATACCCGATGATCTCCAGATCGATGGCGATATCGGCATCAATCTTAATGATATCCTTCTTCCCCATTTTGCGGCTGCTCACGTTCTTGATCAGCGCAATGGAGCAATCCTGAGAATCCAAGCCCAGAAGCTCGTAAAGCTTCATGCTCAGTCCCGCGGGAATGTGGTCGATCACAAATCCGTTTTGAATGGAATCGATATTCATAGCGTGCCCGCCTCCTTCAACAATTTCAAAATCAAAGCCATGCGAACGTATTTTCCGTTGAGCACCTGCTTGAAATAGCAGGCGCGGGGATCATTGTCAATGCTGACGCTGATCTCGTTCACTCTGGGCAGAGGGTGCATGATGCAAAGATCCGCCTTGGCGCTCGTAAGCTTCTGGGGTGTCAGAATGTAGCTGTCCTTCAAGCGCAGATAATCCTCCTCGTTGAAGAAGCGCTCCTTCTGGACACGGGTCATATACAGCACGTCCAGCTCGGGCATGACTGCCTCCAGATCAGTGGTCTGAACGTAGGACATTCCGTTCTTCTCCAGAACATCTTTTTTGATGTAGCTGGGAAGCTTCAGCTCGTCGGGAGAAATCAGGATCACGCGAATTCCCTCGTAACGGGACAGGGCGCTGATCAGCGAATGAACGGTTCTGCCGAACTTCAAATCTCCGCAAAAGCCGATGGTAAAGTTCTTCACCGCCCCCTTCTCACGGGTGATGGTCAACAGATCCGCCAGAGTCTGGGTGGGGTGATTGTGTCCGCCGTCACCCGCGTTGATCACGGGAATCGACGCCGCCTGCGCCGCCACCAGAGGAGCTCCCTCCTTGGGATGTCTCATGGCGATAATATCGGCATAGCAGCTGATGACCTTTGCCGTATCCGAAACACTCTCGCCCTTGGAAGCGGAGGTATTCTGTCCGTCGGAAAATCCGATCACACTGCCGCCCAGCTCGATCATTGCCGACTCAAAGCTGAGGCGCGTACGGGTAGAAGGCTCGAAAAAGAGGGTTGCCAGCTTCTTACCGTGGCAGACCTCGGAATACTTTCCGGGGTTTGCGATGATGTCCTGCGCGGTGGAGATGACCTCGTTTACCTCCTCCACGGAAAAATCCAAAATATCAATCAAGCTTCTCATAGAAATTCTCCTTTGCTCGGGGGTCACGCCTTCGCGCCGTTGATTGCCAGATAATTTTTGATCCGTGTCACGTTCTCGGCGTTTGCCTCGTCCGCCTCCAGATATTCGATGATATCGTAAACGTCTACGATGGTGTATACGGGGAATCCGAACTGCTCCTCGATCTCCTGCATGGCGCCCTTCTCACTCTGTCCCTTCTCCTTGCGGTCTACCATGATGAAGGTAGCCGAGACCTTGACACCCTCCAGGCAAGACAGGATCTCCATGCTCTCGCGGATTGCGGTGCCCGCGGTAATGACGTCCTCGATGATGACAACCTCCTCACCCGCGTTCGGTACGTAGCCGACGAATACGCCGCCCTCTCCGTGGTCCTTGACCTCCTTGCGGTTGAAGAAGAACGGAACGTTCAGCCCCTTCTTGGACAGAGCCACAGCGGCGGATACGGAAAGGGAGATTCCCTTGTAGGCAGGTCCATAGAGAACCGCCTTTTTCTCGCCCAGCTTCTCGGTGTACGCCTTGGCATAGAACTCGCCAAGCTTTGCGATATCCTCACCCGTCTTGATCATACCCGCATTGATGAAATAGGGGATCTTTCTGCCGCTCTTCGCGGTGAAATCACCGAACTTCAGCACGCCTGCGCTTTCCAGAAATTCAATAAACTCTCTCTTGTAGCTTTCCATCTCTCTATCTCCTTTTTCATCAATCTACAAACTCACGAACGCAACGCTCGTAGGCGGCAACGGGATCCTCCGCGGCGGTGATGGGTCTGCCAACCACGATGTAGTCAGAGCCGATCTTCTTTGCCTCGGCAGGGGTCATCACTCTCTTCTGGTCACCGATATCACCGTCGGCAAAGCGTACACCGGGGGTGACGGTCAGGAACCTCTCGCCGCATCTCTCGTGCACCTTGCCTGCCTCCAGAGGGGAGCAAACCACACCGTCAAGACCCGCTACCTTTGCGTTGTGAGCATAGTGCATCACCACGTCAGCGATGGGCTTCTCGATCCAGAGATCGCGCTCCATGCTTTCCTGATCGGTAGAGGTGAGCTGAGTCACGGCGATCAGCAAGGGTCTTGTGCCATCGGGACGGGTCAGTCCCTCCAGCGCACCCTCCATCATGCGAACGGTTCCCGCCGCGTGGAGGTTGGTCATATCCACGTCAAGGCGAGACAGAACCGCCATCGACTTCTTTACGGTATTGGGAATGTCGTGGAGCTTGAGGTCAAGGAAGATCTTGTGTCCTCTCTTCTTGATCTCACGAACGATGGAGGGTCCCTCCGCGTAGTAAAGCTCCATTCCGATCTTTACAAAGGGCTTCTTGCCGGTAAACTTGTCCAGAAACGCAAACGTCTTTTCCGCGCTGTCGAAGTCACAGGCGATGATCACGTCTTTTCCCATGATTTTTTCTCCTCTTCAAAAATTTACTGAATTGACTCGTTGGTCGGCAGATTCTCTGCCCATACCGCCGCCATGCGAACCCACTCGGCAATGGCGGAATTATTCCATTTTGATGTTCCGCACTCGGTCACTCGATTGCCGAGAGCCACGCCATGAGGCGCATCGGGATAAATGTGCATCTCAAACTGCCGATCCGCCGCCCGATAAGCTGATGCCAGCGCCAGAGAATTCCGGACGTCCACCACTTGATCGTTGGAGGTGTGCATAATAAAGGCAGGAGCGCTGTCGGCATCCACATATTTCTCGACGGAAACGTTGCGTAGGGACTCCTCCGATGGCTTCTTATCGCATAGCAGATACTGAAAGCTGAATGTATGAAGCTCTGCCGAGATCACCGGATAGATCAGCATGACGCCCGTTGGCTTATTATAGCCCTCCGGCATCTCCACCGCCCCACGGATTTCGGGTAGCTTCCATAGCACGCCTGCCGACGCCGCCAAATGTCCGCCGGCAGAAAAGCCAACCACAAAGAGCTGCTCGGGGTCGATATCATACTCCTTCGCGTGATCCTTGATATGCTTGATGGCACGTGCCACCTGAATGAGCTGAATGGGAAAGGGCTTTTCCATTCCCACGTAATAGTGAAGCACAAAGGCATTATAGCCGTAAGGCATAAAGGCGTGGGCGATAGGCTCTCCCTCCCGTTCGGCGCAGACCTGAGAATATCCGCCGCCCGGGATCACCAGAATTGCTTTACGGGTAAAGTGTTGGATCGGATCGGCGATATAGGAATCCAAATACGCGCCGTCAGGATCCTCACAAAGATGGATTCGTTCTTGTCTCATCATTTTTCTCCTACGCCCGTCCGGTGATTTCGGAAAGGGATTGTATGCCGTATTTCTCCATCACCCGAGGCAGATCCTCAATGATGGTCTTGCAAGCAAAGGGATCCACCAGATTGGCAGCTCCCACCTCTACGGCGGTAGCGCCTGCCAGCATCATCTCGATCACGTCCTCTGCCGTGCTGACGCCGCCCATACCGACCACGGGGATCCCTACGGCATGGGAGACCTGATAAACCATTCTCACCGCTACGGGGAAAATGGCGGGGCCCGAAAATCCGCCCATCTTGTTGGCAATGACGGGCTTCTTGGTCTTCAGATCGATCCGCATACCCAGCATGGTATTGATCAGGCTGATTGCGTCTGCGCCTTCTGCCTCACACGCCATCGCGATGGCGACGATATCGGTCACGTTGGGGGAGAGCTTGACGATCACGGGCTTTGTGGTTACCTTCTTCACCGCCCTGACTACCTCTGCCGCCGCCTCGGGAGAGGTGCCGAAGCTCATTCCTCCTCCATGGACGTTGGGACAGCTCACGTTGACCTCCAGCCAGCCCACCTCCTCACAAGGATCCAGCCGCTGACAGGTATAGGCGTAATCCTCCACGGAAAAGCCGCTGACGTTTGCCATGACCTTCTTGTGAAAGACCTTTCTCATTTTGGGGAGCTCCTCCGAAAGCACCTTCTCCACACCGGGATTCTGCAATCCCACCGCGTTGATCATACCCGCATAGCACTCGGCAATTCTGGGGGTGGGATTTCCGAAGCGGGGATCCTTGGTCGTACCCTTAAAGGAAAAGGTTCCCAGCAGATTGATGTCGTACAGCTCGGCAAACTCATAGCCGTAGCCAAAGGTACCGCTGGCGGGGATCACGGGATTATCCAGCTCGATGCCACAGAGATTCACGCTCATCTTTCCCATAAGATCTCCTCCTTTCGCAGAACGGGTCCGTCCTTGCAGATACGCTTATAGCCGGTAACGGTCTTACAGGAACAGCCCATACAAGCGCCAAAGCCACAGCCCATTCTCTCCTCAAAGCTGAACTGCCCCTCGGTCAGGCTCGTGCGATAGACGGCGCGGAGCATCGGCTCGGGACCGCAGGTATAAAAGTAAGAATACTCGGTATCCTTCATCACGTCGGTCACAAAGCCCTTCGTGCCGTAGGATCCGTCCACGGTAGTCACCGTCACGTCGGCTCCCAGCGCGCGGAAATCCTCCTCACAAAAGACCTCGCTCTTGGTGTTGAATCCCAGAATCACGGACACGGATTTTCCCTCGGCAATCAGCTTCTTCGCCAGCATATACATAGGGGGAACGCCCACGCCGCCGCCGAGAAGCAGGGGTTTCTCTCCGCTGACGGAAAGGTCGTATCCGTTTCCGAGACCCGTGAGCACGTCCAGCGTCTCGCCCACCTTCATGTTTTTCATCTGCTCGGTGCCCACACCCACTACCTTATAGATCACGGTCACCGAGTCCTCGTCCCGATCAAAGACCGAGATGGGGCGGCGGAGGTACTTCCCCGCCAGCTTGATATTGATAAACTGACCCGAGGCGGTAATATCGGACACGTCTCCCGCGAGGCGCATCCGCATCACGCTGTCGGTCAGCGGGGTATTTTCGACAATTTGAAAAAGTCCTTGTTTCATTATAACTCCTTGCGATCAGTTATCTGCGAAAGCAGTCAAAAGTTTTTGCGTCGCTTTTTTCGAAAAAACCCTCGTGTGGTTTTCCTCTTTCCCACCGCCTAGTGGCGGTGGGAAATTCACCTTTCTGGCGTTTATCGACGATTGGGGATTTCGGTGTCTGCGGACACCGACCAAGGGCGTTGCCCTTTGGATTCCCACAAACTTTTGGAAAAGTTTGATCAAAACCTTTAATGAGCTGCGCTTCTTTTACGCGTCAATGGTGGAAATGCAGAGGGTGGTCTCCTCCAGAACGTCCAGCAGGACGCGAACGGTATCCAGAGAGGAGAACAGAGTTACGTTGCTCTCAATTGCCCAAGCGCGGATCTGTCTGCCGTCGCTGATGGCGCCCTTGGACTGAAGATCGCTGGTATTGATCACGTACGCGATGTGTCCCTGACGGATAGACTCCTGGATCTCGTTGCTTCCCGTCTCGATCTTCTGGAGCACGTGGGTACGAATACCGTTGCTCTTAAGGAAGCGTGCCGTTCCGCTCGTTGCCTCAATGTTGAAGCCCAGGTTGTAGAAACGGCGGATCAGGGGAAGCGCCTCCTCCTTATCCTTATCGGCAATGGTCACAAATACGGTACCGTAATTCTGCAGACGCATGCCCGATGCCTGGAGCGCCTTATATACCGCGCGGTTCAGCTTGTCGTCGTAGCCGATCGCCTCACCCGTGGATTTCATCTCGGGAGACAGGTACGCGTCAAGTCCGCGAAGCTTATTGAAGGAGAAGACGGGAACCTTCACGTACCAACGATTCTTTTCATCGGGATAGATATCGAACAGTCCCTGCTCCTTCAGGCTCTTACCCAGAATGACCTCGGTAGCAATATCCGCAAGACTGTATCCCGTTGCCTTCGAAAGGAAGGGCACGGTACGGGAGGAACGGGGATTTACCTCGATGATATAGACATCCTCGTTCTTATCCACGATAAACTGAATATTGTAAAGACCCACAATGCCGATTCCCAGTCCCAGCTTTTTCGCGTACTGAAGAATAATTCCCTTGACCTTATCCGAGATCGAGAAGGGAGGATATACGCTGATGGAGTCGCCGGAGTGTACGCCGGTACGCTCTACCAGCTCCATAATACCGGGAATGAATACGTTATGGCCGTCGCAGATCGCGTCAACCTCCACCTCTTTTCCACTGATATACTTGTCTACGAGAACAGGCTTGTCCTCATCGATCTCCACCGCGGTCTTGAGGTAGGTGCGAAGCTGATCCTCGTCACCCACGATCTGCATGGCGCGTCCGCCAAGCACGAAGCTGGGACGAACCAGAACGGGATATCCGATCTCCGCCGCGGCGGCGATACCGTCCTCGATCTTGGTTACCGCCTTGCCCTTGGCGCGGGGAATGTTCAGCTCATTGAGAAGATTCTCAAAGGCGTTTCTGTCCTCGGCGCGATCGATTGCTGCGCAATCGGTTCCGATGATCTTCACGCCTCTGTCATTAAAAGACTGCGCCAGATTGATGCCGGTCTGTCCGCCCAGAGACGCGATAACGCCCTCCGGCTTCTCAAACTCAATAATATTCATCACGTCCTCCGCGGTCAAAGGCTCGAAATAAAGCTTATCCGCGGTGGTATAGTCCGTAGAAACGGTTTCGGGGTTATTGTTGATAATGATCGCCTCGTACCCCGATTTCTTAATCGTGGATACGGCGTGAACCGTAGAATAGTCAAACTCCACGCCCTGTCCGATACGGATGGGTCCCGCGCCGAGAACGACGATCTTCTTCTTGTCGGTCAGCACAGACGCGTTCTCACCGGTGTAGGAGGAATAGAAGTACGGAATATACGCGCCCGTATGACAGGTATCGACCATGCGGAATACGGGGAACAGATTATGCTCCTTTCGGAAATGGAACACGTCGATCTCGGCGCACTTCCACAGTCTTGCCACGTATTTATCCGAGAAGCCCATCTTCTTCGCGGCGCGAAGCGTCTCCAGATCAAAGGCATGAGCCTTCAGGGTCTCCTCCATCTCCACGATATTCTTGATCGCGCGGAGGAAATATGGGGTGATCGCCGTAATCTCATGAATCCGCTCCACGGTGACACCTCGGGCAAGAAGCTCCGCGATGGCAAAGATATTATCGTCGCGGAAGGTAGAGATATAGTCCAGAATCTCCTCGTCCGACATATGGTCAAACTTGGCGTGGTAAATGTGGTACACACCGATCTCAAGGGAGCGCATACCCTTCAGCAAGCACTCCTCCAGATTGGATCCGATTCCCATGATCTCTCCCGTCGCCTTCATCTGGGTTCCAAGCTGATTGGAAGCGGAGGTGAACTTGTCAAAGGGGAAACGGGGGAACTTGGCGATCACGTAGTCTAAGGAGGGCTCGAACGCCGCGTTGGTGTTCGCGATCTTGATCTCCTCCAGACTCATGCCAACCGCGATCTTCGCGGTCACGCGAGCGATGGGATATCCCGACGCCTTGGACGCAAGTGCCGAGGAACGGGATACGCGGGGATTTACCTCGATGAGGTAATATTCGCTTGTCTCGGGATTCAGCGCGTACTGTACGTTGCATCCGCCCTCGATCTTCAACTCGCGAATGATCTTGATTGCGGAATCATTCAGCATTTTCTCATCCTTCTCGGACAGAGTCATAATGGGCGCCACCACGATAGAGTCACCCGTATGAACACCAACGGGATCAATGTTCTCCATGCCGCAAATGGTAATGGCGCGGTCGGTGGAGTCGCGCATAACCTCAAATTCGATCTCCTTGTAGCCCTTCACGCTCTTTTCGATCAGAACCTGATGCACGGGAGAAAGCTCAAAAGCGTTTCTTCCGATTTCGCACAGCTCCTCCTCGTCATTGGCAAATCCGCCGCCCGTTCCGCCAAGGGTGAAGGCAGGACGAAGAACCACGGGGTATCCGATACGAGCCGCCGCCGCCTTTGCTTCCTCGATGCTGTACGTGATCTCGGAAGGAATGGTGGGCTCACCGATCGACATGCACATTTCCTTGAACAGCTCACGGTCCTCGGCGCGCTCAATGGACTCACTGCTGGTTCCCAGCAGCTCCACACGGCACTCCTTCAGAATCCCCTTCTTTTCCAGCTGCATCGCCAGATTCAGTCCGGTCTGTCCGCCAATACCGGGAACGATGGCGTCGGGACGCTCGTAGCGCAGAATTTTCGCAACGTATTCCAAGGTCAGGGGCTCCATGTAGACCTTGTCCGCAATGGTGGTATCGGTCATGATGGTTGCGGGGTTGGAGTTTACCAATACGACCTCGTATCCCTCCTCCTTCAGCGCGAGGCACGCCTGAGTACCCGCGTAGTCAAACTCTGCCGCCTGACCGATCACGATCGGTCCGGAGCCGATGATCAAAATTTTCTTCAAGTCTGTTCTCTTTGCCATAGTTCTCTATCCTCCAAAAATTTTCTTTGATTTTATGGATTTAGTCCGCGCGGTAAACCACGTTACCGTCCACGACCGTCATCATACATTTTCCATACAGGCGCTCTCCCGCAAAGGGGGTCGCCTTTCCCTTGGACACGAAGTCCTCGGGATCCACCGTGAACTCTTCCTCCAGCTTCCAAACCGAAAAATCGTTGCCAAGCGGGATACCGAAGCGTCTCCGCGGTGCCCATACCATCAACTCGGTCAGCCGATCCATCGTCAGAATCCCCGTCCGCACAAAGTGGGTAACCATCACAGGGAACGCCGTTTCCAGTCCTACGATTCCAAAGGGGCTTCCCGCCAGTCCTCTCGCCTTCTCCTCGGCGGAGTGGGGAGCGTGGTCGGTGGCGATCATGTCGATCGTACCGTCCAGCATTCCCGCCACCAAGGCTTCTCGGTCTTCTCTGCTCCGAAGCGGCGGATTCATTTTGAACCGCCCCTCCTCCTGCAAGTCGCTGTCGTCCATCACCAGATAA
>JAZNDP010000079.1:0-1848 GCA_045588165.1 Eubacteriales bacterium
GTAAGACCGATGAAGACAATCTCGGCTTTACCTATGCGGAGCTTGACCGATATATCCGCACAGGCGAGATCGAGGATCAGAAGAAAAAAGAACGCATTGATTACCTACATAAAAGAAATTTGTTTAAGCTGAAGCTGATGCCGGTATTCGAGCCGGATATTCCTTCGGCATTGAAACTGTAAGGCGGGAGGGATATACATTATGAAAAAGCTTTTTAAATTAACGGCACTGCTGCTCTGTGTGGCAATGCTCACGTCAACTCTTGTGGGATGCGGTATGTTTTATGATGATACGCCGGAGGATGTGTTTGATCCACCGTATCTTGAGAATTACTACGTAAACAAGCACGAACCCGTGTGCGTAGCCGGAAACATAGAGGTATATAAGTACGATAAGGATTCGAAAGACTTGTATATGGGCGGATATCCTTATCACGGAGGTTTTGAGTTTAGAGGTAGCACGTTTGGCGAGAATAAAGCCATAGTAGATCTGCCTCTTGACGGACTTTATGAGAACATCAGCTTTGTTATCGGCGGCAAATGCGGAAGCTTTACTACAAGAACCGATAAGGATGGCAATGTTACTTATCCACACGATGCCAGCGAATATAACTGCTCACCTCCCACGCTCTACGGATACGCGAAAGAGCAAAAGGTCGGTCTTCAGTTTTGGGTGGATGATAAGATGGTTGAGGAGGTTATTTTCTCTAACTATCAGGTGCCCGTCCGTTATACCTTCAACGTTTCCGGCGCACAGAAATTCACCTTCAAGCAGGTAGCGGCAGAACCCATCGTTATACCTGTTTTGGAGCTTACCGTTTGGGAGGGCGAAGCCCACGAAACGGGACACATTACCGAACCTGCCGGAAGCGAGCCGGTTCAGCTCATCAAAGATCTGAAGCCCTATCAGATCCCCGCAACGTCAAGTGCGGTGTATTATCCCAACATCACTCCTTCTTCCGAAGGTAGAAATTATATCGAGATGAGCGGTGTTCGATACGAGAATGTGATAGCGACTTACATATCGCAAGGCCTTATGACCGATGACGAGGAAGATATTTACTTCAACCTTGAGGGCAAGTACAATTATCTGACCTTCACCGCGGGTGTGGCAGACAGAACCTCCAACAACAGTGATGGCTCCGCATGGCTGACGGTCTTTGCCGATGGCAAGATCGTGCACGAAGAGGTTTACTCCTCCCACGAGCTTCCGAGAAAGACAACAGTCAATGTGGAGGGCTGTCGTCAGCTCAAATTTGCATGGCTGACCGATGAAGGAAACCTGGAATACGGAGATTCAACGGGTAATTTCTTTGGTATCGCCGAAGCTTACGTCGCTACTACCAAGGAAGCGTTGGATACTATTTCGGGTTCTTCTCAGGATTTCCCCGACAGACCGGTCAAGATGGTGTCCGAACTTGGCGCCTTCGGAATATCCAGCAGCGTGGAGCAAGCCGTGTTTGACGGCTCCAGCAGCTTCGCCACCTTCTCCATGGGCGGTGTGAAGTATAACGAAGGTATTATTCTGATTGCATCCAATAGCATAATGGAAACCCGTCCTGCGTGCGTATCCTTTAATCTTGGCGGAAAATACGATACGATCTCCTTTATAGCAGGTCATATTGCCAACAGCGACGTATATAAGAACGATACCATTGAGATTTATGCAGACGGCGTTCTAATAAAGACCATCGATGTAGATTGTACTATGTTGCCTGAGAAATATGTGGTGGACGTAACGGGCTGTCAGCATCTTGAATTTATTTCCGGTAAGGCAACTAACGGTAGTTGGTATCGCCCTGCACTGGGCATTGTAAACTTAATTGCTTATCCCGACGGATATGTGGAA
>JAZNDP010000080.1:0-4943 GCA_045588165.1 Eubacteriales bacterium
TGTTAAACATGTTGCCGATCACAGCGTTATCCTTAGCCGCCTGCATATCGATATCATACAGAGCGACCTTTCCGCTGATGTCGTCTGCGGAAACGAGATCGCTCATCAGACCTCTTGCCCAAGCGCGAGAACCGCCACCGATGTAAGCAATTTTGATGTCTTCTACACAATTTTCCTTGTAAATCATATTATTTTCCTCCTATGATTTTTTATCCAATTCAAATTAATTATAGTACACTTTCCAAAATAAATCCTTAATTTTTTTGACTTTCTTATAAAACTATCTTGATTTTTTTGATAAATTGTGATATCTTATTAGTATAAGTAAAAATAATAAGAAAAGGGAGGTGTGTGGATTGGAGAAGCTGCTGATCAACGAAGGCGGCAGATTTTTCTTTGAAGCGGTAGAGAACCGCGTCATGGCAAACGAGGGATCTCTGCATTATCATAACCAGCTTGAGATCTACTACCTCAAGGAAGGAACCTGCAATTATTTTATCGATACCAACACCTATTCCCTACAGTCCGGTGATATCGTTGTCGTCCCCCCCAAGGTTCTTCATTCCACCATGTATGGAGATAAGGTACATACGCGTCTTTTGATCAATTGCGATCAGTACTACGTTCCCATGTCGGTTCGTCACCTGCTCCCCACCATGCCCTACATCGGTCGTATTCCCAGAATCCAGAACGAGGTGGACATGATCTTCCGCAAGATCCGACACGAGTACGAAAATCCGGACGACTTTTCCAAGGATGCCCTGCAAAGTCAGGTATCCTCTCTGCTGATTCTGCTTCTGCGCTCCGAAAAGAATCGCCAAGCCGTTTATTCGGGCGATAATTTCGTGGAGATGGCGGTTTCCTATATGCAACACAATTATTCACACCCCATTACTCTGGCGGACGTCGCCAAGCATTGCGCGGTGAGCTGTGAGCATCTGTCCCGATCCTTCAAAAAAAGCACGGGCTTTGGCTTTAGTGAATATTTGACCCTATACCGCCTCAAGCAAGCGGAAATCCTTCTGTTGGAGGAATCCACCAAATCGGTCTCCGAGATCGCGTATTGCTGTGGCTTTAACGACAGTAATTATTTTGCGAACCGATTCAAAAAAATCTACGGAATTACCCCCTCCAAGCTCCGTCACGAAATGCCGGAGATCAAACGTCAAAAAATTGCTCTTCCCTGATATAATTGTGACCGCCGATCCTCTCGGCGGTCCCTTTATTTCAAAAACGCCCCGCGGACATAGCCGCGAGGCGTTTTGTTTTGGATTGGATCAATCCTTGCTTTGTCTTAGTAGCGGATTGCGAAGGAAAGAGAATCGGTGCTCCACTCCGTGGTTCTCGCTCCGGTTTTCTCATCCTCAAATTCCGCAAAGGTGGTTACCGTGTACTCCATTGCCACGTCAGCAGGGCAATTCTCGATATGGAATACGACCAAATATCTGGACTGATACGAATCGGCAGAAACAGTTCCCATGCCGTAGTCCTCGGAAATTTCCTCGTATACGAAGCGACAGTAGTACTGTCTCGTACCCGTTACCATTCCCTGTCCGTTATCATATTTGAAGCTGATCTGCATACCGAAGGCTGCGGAATCCAGATCGTACTCGAAGAGCTCGTCACCTTCAGGATCATCAGGCTCCGCCTCCGGATCGATACGACCGACGTAAGCCACGATACGAACGTCATACTTACCGTCCGTCACCTCGGTTCTCTGATAGCCCACGAGAGTGGGAATTTCCGAATCGTAAACGGCGGTCAGTGTGATATTCTCGCTTCTCTCCAGAACGGCAGGCATGGTCTTATAGAAATTACCGTCCTTATCCTCCCAACCGATAAACTTTTGGGACAGCGTATCCTCAGGAACAACAGACGGAATATACTCTCTTCCATAGTAAACCCGATCCACTACGTCCCTCTCCAAAATCATCCCCGTCAGAATTACGTAATGCAACGCCTTGTTGTGGGGATCGGGAAGATAGCCGGGAGTACAGGGATTCTTCAAGGTCTTCTCCGAAGGTCTGAGCTCCGCGCCAACGATGCCGTGACCCAAGAAAACGTTATTCTCAGTATCCAGGAACAGCACCTCGTTGGACTTATGCTGAGCAGGAGTATATCCGAAACAGCCGTAACCGTCAAAGGTCGTATAAACCTCACTTCCATCCTTGAAGTCCGCAGACAGACTCACGATACAGTCGTGGTCGGTAATATTCTTCTCCAGAACCTTCGCCTGCTTCGTTGCAACTCCCTCAATCTCAACCGTCTCCAAGGGAGTTACGGCAAACAGATCGTTTCCTTCTTCATTGAGCTTGAAATTATCCTTCGAGCAGATGGTAAAGATCTTCAGCTTTGCAATCTCCTCGTCGGTCATACCGTAGACACCCTTGAGATCGATCTCCTTAAAGGTATTTACCGAGCTGTAGGTAGGACCTTCTGCATTGAACCAGTCAGCGGGAATAAACAGAACTGCCGCCTCACCGGGGTTCAATACACCGTTCTCATAAGCAGGATTCGTATAGGTTCTGACGATATCCTGTCCTTGGTACTGTACAGCACCCGTTACGGTATTCGTTCCGGGAAGGATATAGCAGATCTCTTGCGCCTCTACCTTACCGGAATATAGATTGTTAACCCGAATTCCCTCTTCTTTGGCAATCGCGAAATCATAGATGTTCAGCGCGGCATCTCCCGCGTTGTAGACCTCGATCCACTGGTGTTTATAGTTTTCAAGCTTGCCGTCGGCGGGTTCCTGCGTCTCACCCTCCGTATGGATCCCCGCGTACTTGTAGTTTCCGTCGGTATCCATCTTCACGTTACCCTCTTCGTCAATGGTTACCACGTCCGCGGTACCGTTGGAAGCGATAGGCATAAACTCGGAAATGATCAAACTCGGAGCCAAGGGCGCAAAGCCAACCTCCTTGGGAGTCTCTCTCTTGATGGAGTAAACCTCAATATCATCCACTTCAACCGTCAGGCTTGCCTTACAGCTCAGAGCGATATCGCTTCGGATTGCCTTACACGCAGCGCTCCAGTTTGCGGGATCCTCCAAGTTTGCGGGATCCTCCAAGAAAGAAGCCATATTGGTATAAGCAATCAACGTGTCGTTGCCGCCCTCGCCGACGATCCACATGGAAATACCGAACTGGTTATCCACAACGAAACGGAATCGAATCTCCCGACCGTAGGTCGAGCCCGTACCCTCAGGTCTCGTAATGGGCTTGCCGTTGGGATAAAATCCACCGGTTTGATCCTTGGAAACGTAGTCAACCTGTTCCGTAGCGAAATCATAGAACTCAAAGGGATGCTTTGAATCCTTCATCTGGGTATATTTCTGACCGGGGAAGCCCACCCTCATATTGGTCTGACCGTTCTCCTGCACCAATGCGGCAACAACGGTATCCTTACTGTCCGTTTTGGAAGCGTCTCCTCCGCTCTTGATGCCGAAGTCCTGAATAGCGCCCTGCGCGATGCAATCGGTGAGTCTATACGTATATTCTACAATATAGTCACCGCCCGCCAGCCGTTCGTCATCCACGAAGGTCAGATCCAAATACGTAGACCCATAGGTCTTGATCTCCAGAGCATGGTCATCGCCCTCGGTCACAAGAGACACCTGGTCTCTGTATTCATATCCGTAGGTTTCGTGCCGATTCACAATACCGTTGGTCTTTTGTGAGGTCAGCGACCCGCTCCAGTCAAGCGCCTTGATCAGCTCGCCATCGGTCTTGTCGCTAAGACCTGTTTTTTCAAAGTTTTCAGAGTATATCAGCTCGTCTTTGGTCACCGTGGGAACAATCTCCCCGTTTTTAATCGTTTCTCGATGCGCCCCCACCGTTGGAATCAAGGAAACAAAGCAACCGACAAGCATCCATACGCTTAATATAATTGATACTGTTTTCTTCATATAAGCCCTCCTTTTCAGGTTCGGATCCAAAAGAGATCCGTTTTATGGATTGAGGAACAGGAATTGGATCCCGAGGATCTGCATCCCATCCTCACTTGCCGATCGTCAATCGGGGATCTTCACGATACACGAGTAGGGAGTTCCGTACTGAACGACCTCTTCGTTCCCAAGCTCGGACCAAAAAGTTGCGAAAGGCGTCACGGTAAAGGCTACGGATGCAATCTTCACGGGAACGCCGTCCACCTCACGGGTGGTGGGAATATTTTTGATATCCAACGCCATGATATTGAACGAGTTAAAGTTGATCACACCCTCCCCCCCGTTTTCGGAAATGGTGGTGTAAACGTATTTACAGGTGATCTCCTTCGTATTTTTGTATACCTTATCCTTGTTGCGATCTCCGCCGGGATCCGCAACCTTGTACCGATACTCCACCTTATAGCCGATTCTAATCGCGGGGTTTTCTTTTCCCACCTTGGAAACGAAACGGATATCATAGGTTTCGGAGGAACCGGTCAGGTCGATGGGGAGTTGATGGCCCACGATTCCGGGGATCTCGTAGGAATTGGAATCCGCTTCATAGACCTGAATATCGTCGACCAGGTACTTCGTATCTTTTCCAAGGGTTCTGATGATGATCTCATCGCCCAGCGTATGAGCGTAGCTCGCCCAAGTAGGAACGTTTGCCGATTTCATACCGACCACGATCGTTGCCTCTCCCGTCTCCAGATCCAGCGTATAAGCGCTCAGTCCGTACAGGGGGTCAATGATCAGTCGGAAACGGATTTCCTTACCGACGATCGATCCGTTCGCCTTATCCACTCCGTTCACCTTCGTTGCCTCGGGGGCAATATCTACCTCATCTTTTTCACTTTTACCTGCCGTCAAGCCGGGGTAGTGATAGTGAAAGTCGAACTGTCCTCTCTCCTTGGTCAGGAAGTTCCAGCCCGCGGTTTTGGGACTGCTGCCGTTATCGTAGGACGAACGGAAGCCCAAGCCATCACCGTCTCCCGATCCGGATGCCGTCATGATCGCG
>JAZNDP010000081.1:0-3265 GCA_045588165.1 Eubacteriales bacterium
GGCAAGGGTCGGCATGACGGTAGTAATACCACGCGCCGCGTAATCCGCCGCGGCAATTCCGTACTCATGGGGGGAGGAATCAACAAAATCCACGTCAACTCTGGCATGGGTGTGTACGTCCACCAGCCCCGGAACCAAATATGCCCCTCCTGCGTCTACCACGTTCGAATCCGCTTCCCCGGCGATTCGTCCAATCTTCCGAACGATCCCGTCGGTGATCAGCAAATCGCCTTCTGCAAAGCGGCGCAGATCATTTCGATAAATGTTCGCATTTGTAATCCACATAAGCCATCTCTCCTTATCTGTTTTTCAAGCAAAAGGGCTCTTACGCATCCTCCGCGTTTTCGTACGCACGAGCAAAGGTCGCCTCAAAATCCTCTCCTCGCTCTATGCCGTAATGCTCACAGCATGCTACACAAGCACCGTAGATGGGCGGTAATTTTGGCAAGACGAAGGTAACACCTTCCCGAACATACTGCCGAAGGATCGGAAAAAGGAATCCGTGAAAATGCTCCATGATCCCGCCGCAGGCAATCAGACGTCCCCCATCGGGAAGAATGGCGTTGACCTGCCCCGCAAGAGAGCGCATCTCTTTATGAAGGATCTCCTCGGCAACGGAATTTCCCGCCTCATACGCCTCAAAAACCACACCGGCAAGTTTGGCGATCTCCGCCACCGGTTTTTTCCAATATTCGCTAAGCAAGGACTCTCCGTATCGCTCTTGGATCATGGAGCAGAGCGTTCCGTCCCCGCTAACACCGTCCCGATATGCCAAAGCGGCTCGGATAGCATCGCAGCCGAGACTGTACGCGCTTCCCGGATCACCGATCCGATAGCCCCAGCCCCCCACAAAGCGATAGCCACCTCTCTCCGCCTTCAGCATAATAGAACCTGTTCCGCAGATCAGAGCGGCATCTCCCTCAGCGCTTCGCAAAGCGTTCACGCCGTCCGAGACCACAGTAAAGCTCATTCCGCTGTATTTTTGGGAAAGACGCTCGGAAATCTCATCCAGCTTACTGCCCGCGTTTCCGATAAAGACACGCTTCACAAAGGAGCACCGACTGCGGCACAGATCGATTCCCTGGCAAAAAATACTGTATGCGGCATCGACGCCGATCACGGATGCATTCGTACCGGGAAGCTGAAAGACGGTAAGGATTCTGCCCTTTGAGGTAAACAGAGCGAACTCCGCGGAGGTTCCTCCTCCGTCCACGGCAATCATGATTTCCTCCCGATCCAAAGACTCTCGCTTCATCAGGCTATCCACCGACACGCCAAACACCTCCGCCAAACGGCAAAGATTTTCAATATCGGGCAGGGTACTTCCCGTCTCCCAACCGGATACCGCCTGAAAGCTGATCACAATCCGCTTGGCGAGCTCGGTCTGGGTCAGCCCCATGCGCTGACGGTGAAAACGGATCTTTTCCCCAAGCTGTGTCACATCAAACATTCTACTATCCCCTTTCTAACTTATTTCAACCGAAGCTTTACGGGAAGCTCACCACAGGGCTTCCACTCTCCGCCAAGAGCTCCTAACGCGCTATCTACCGTCTCATCCAAGCATCGGGCGCCCGTTGCTAAAATAAGTCTTGGCGTATGGGGCATCCGCTCGGCGGCAAAGGGATTGCCCAGATGGATCACGGCAGCAAGCTTGTTCTCCACCGCCCGCATGGTGTTCAGCACGTGATCGGTCAGATCCTCGCTACCTCCGTACGCCTTGAGAAAAGCATTGGTGATAAAGATGACCTCCTCTGCTTCGGTAGCAAATTTACAGGCTCTGTAAATGGAGCTGTGAGTGGGCAAACGATCCATCAGCACCACGATACTATCGGGATACCGAGAGAGGATCTTTTCCTTGATGGCAAAGAAATCTTTGATCCCCACGCCACCGCCCACCATGGACTCGCAAACGTTGCCTTCTTGATCGTGATACAGATTCTCCACCAGAACCACGAACACCTTCTTCTTGCTCGGATCCAACGCAAGGGACACCTCGGGGTCAACAACTACCCCCATTCCATCCTTTGCGATCCGTTCAAAGCATCGCTTCTGATACTCGGACACCACAGTTGCCGTGGCGGGCTTGAGGGTTCTCTCCTGCGCCGCAAGGACTCTTCTCACAGCCTCGTCGAGTCTCTCCTCGGTGAACACGCCATTCTCGTAGGACTTCATCAGATATCCAAACGCTTCCTCCGGAGTCATGCCGTCGATGAGAAGCATATCGTGTCCCGCTCTGACTGCGAGTCCCTCGCAGTTTTCCTTGCCGAATTTCTTGAGAAGTCCCGTCATACCGAGGGAGTCTGTCATAATGATGCCGTCAAATCCCTGTTTTCTGGGAATCGATACCAATTTTTCCGATACCGTACCGGGATATTCCCCATCAACTGCAGGACAATTGGTATGAGTCGTCATAATTCCCGTGAGCTGCCCCTGCTCCATAATATATTTGTAGGGCGCAAAGGTCTTTTCCACCAGCTCTTCCTCAGAGAAGGAGGAGCTGACCGAAAACATGTGTCCGTCCTCCCGCATATCGGCAGGCGCGGGCCAGTGCTTGGCGGTTGTGACCATGCCGTTGTCGTGAAAGCCACGAAGCATCGCCGCCGCCATTTTGCCTACAAATATGGGATCCTCTCCTAGACATCGGGTCACGCGGAACATGGCGTTCCCATCCAGCAGATCCACCACGGGTCCCCACACGGTATTATAACCCATTCGCTTTGCCTCGATGGCGGTGACAGCGCCCACCTGATACGCCAGCTCCTCGTCACCGGTCATGCCCAGCGCCATCATAGAAGGAATCCGATACTCTCCGCCCGGACATCCTCCCTCCATATCATTGGCAATCAGCACGGGATATCCGGCAGCTTCGTTGATAGCATCTACCTCCGCTCGAACGCCTCCCTCGATGGTATAGGGAACCTGCACACCGCCGAGACGCTTTTCCCGAAGCATCTGAAAAATCTCTTCACGACCGTTTTTATAGCTGGATGAACAAATAATGAGAAGCTGACCGATCTTCTGCTCCACCGTCAGCTCATGAATGTTCAATGACTTCATAAATAACCTCCCGCAAATGAATTTACAATTTCATTCTACCATCATTTTACTTGAATGTCAACCCTATATATTTGGAACAAATCGGGGTATAAATTCAAGTGGTGCTTGATTTTCAGTAAAAAAGAGAGGTCGGCATGACCTCCCTCTTATCGCTTTAATCATTTATTTTTTACCACAAAATCCCGATAATAGTCCTCTGGGATCTCCC
>JAZNDP010000082.1:0-4564 GCA_045588165.1 Eubacteriales bacterium
CGTGGCAGACCGTTATCTCCAACGTGAAGGCGAACGCAAGCACGTTGCACTTCCTCGGCTTATTCTCCGACGGAAACGTTCACTCTCATATCGACCACCTCAAGGCAATGATCCTGCAAGCGAAGGCAGAGGGGGTCGGCAAGGTCAGAGTGCATATTCTCATCGACGGACGTGACGTGGGTGAAACCAGCGCTCTGGAATACATTGATCCCTTTGAGGCCTTTATCGCCGATCTGCGTGACGGCTCCTTTGATATTAAAATCGCGTCAGGCGGCGGACGTATGAAGATCACCATGGATCGCTACGAGGCAGATTGGTCTATGGTTGAGCGCGGCTGGCAGACACACGTGCTGGGCGAGGGCAGAGCTTTCGCAAGCGCGGCAGAGGCGGTTAAGACCTATCGCGAGGAGCTCAAGGTCATCGACCAGGATCTTCCTCCCTTCGTCATTGCCGAGAACGGCTCTCCCGTCGGAACTGTGGAGAACGGCGACAGCGTGATCTTCTTCAACTTCCGCGGCGACCGCTCCATTGAGATCTCCAAGGCATTTGACGCGCCCGAGGGAGAGTTTGACAAGTTTGACAGAGTGCGAGTTCCCTCCGTGGTTTACGCAGGTATGCTGGAATACGACGGAGACCTTCATATTCCTCAGCGTTATCTGGTATCTCCTCCCGAGATTACCAATACCATGAGTGAGTATCTGGCAGATTCCGGTGTAAATCAGCTGGCAATCTCCGAGACCCAGAAATACGGTCACGTGACCTACTTCTGGAACGGAAATCGCTCCGGCAAATTCTCCGACGAGCTGGAGACCTATATTGAGATTCCCTCCGATGTCGTTCCCTTTGAGCAGAGACCATGGATGAAGTGCGCGGAGATCACTGACAAGATGATTGAGTGCATCGAGTCCGGTAAATATCAATATCTGCGCGTGAATTTTCCCAACGGAGACATGGTAGGACACACCGGCTCTCTGCTGGCAACCAGATGCTCCATGGAAGCCCTTGACCTGCAGTTGGCAAGAATCCTGAGCGCTGTTGATAAGGCTCGCGGCGTTGCTCTGATCACCGCCGACCACGGCAATGCGGACGAGATGTATGAAATCGACAAGAAGTCGGGACTTCCCAAAGCAGACAAGAACGGAAACTATAAGGCGAAGACCAGCCATACACTGAATCCCGTTCCCTGCATCATCTACGATAATTTCTACGCCGATCAGTACACTGTCAAGGAAGATGCCGGCAACTTCGGTCTGTCCAATGTTGCCGCAACCATGGTAAACCTCATGGGCTATGAGGCACCCGATATGTGGGATGAAAGCATCATCAAATTCTGATTTTCTTAAGCGAATTTAATAAGTAAAAGCGCAGAGCGATCGCTCTGCGCTTTTACTTATTTAAATTCGGTAATTAAAACATTAGAAAATCGTTCAGATAGTGGGAGAGCTCCTCCAGCGATTCCATCCATGCTTCCCCAAAAATCGAGAAAAAAACGATCGTTGCCAACACCTCCAAAACGAAGCAACTCAGAGCAACGATGGAGCAGATCATACCTGCGGTTGCGAAGCCGTTCAGTTTACGATCCGCAGCGCTCTTTTTTATCTTTGCGACAAAGCATAGAGAAATAATCGCCAGAACAATATTCGCTACAAAGTCGGTAACCAGGGATAAAATACCGAGAACCATTGCGGCAATACTCAATTTTTTGTCCGGCACATCCTTTTCCGTTACTTTTTCTTGCGTTTGATCTGGTCGCTCGCTATTCATCCTTTTCCTCCATCTTCGATTATATGTCTCGTCTTCCTTCAATGGCTCGCCCCAGCGTTACCTCGTCCGCATATTCCAGATCAGATCCTACGGGAATACCGTAAGCCAAACGGGTAACCGTAATCCCTAATGGCTTTAAATATTTGGAAATATACATGGCGGTAACCTCTCCGTCCGGAGTGGGATTGGTGGCGATAATGACCTCCTTGACCCCCTCTTGCCCTGCGCGCTCAATCAGCTCGCGAAAGCGGATTTTATCGGGGGTGATCCCATTGACGGGAGAAATTACACCGTGCAAAACGTGATAAACGCCACGAAAGCCCCTTACCTTTTCGATGGACATTACCGCCTTCACGTCCTCCACCACACAGATCACACTGCGATCCCTGGTATCGTCATCGCAAATATAGCAAACGTCGTTATCGGTCAGATTTCCGCAAATCGGACATTCATGTATTTTTTCCTTGACCTCCAAGATCGCAGAGGCGAACTCTGCCGCCTCCGTCTCATCCATTTCAACAACGGAAAAAGCAAGGCGCATGGCAGTCTTTTTTCCGATCCCCTGCAAACGACCAAACTGCTCTGCCAGTCGCTGCAGAGATTCAATGTAATCGGTCATACTTAAAACAAGCCGGGGAGTCCGAGTCCCGCATTACCGGTCAGCTTGGACATTTCCTCGTTATTGGTATCATCCACCCGCTTGATAGCTTCGTTCATTGCCGCGATCAGAATATCAGACAGGGTCTCGATATCGTCGGGGTCTACGATCTCGGGCTGAATATCGATGGCAAGGATTTCTCTCTTACCGTTGATTTTCACGCCAACCACACCGCCGCCCGCGGAAACCTCATATTCTCTGGCGTCAAGATCTGCCTGCAGTGCTTCCATATCCTCCTGCATCTTCTGTGCCTGACGGATCATCGCGTTCATATTCTGGGGACCTCCGCCCATTCCCTTCGGGATATTTGCTTTCATTGTCCTTCTCCTTTTATTTCAATAATATTTTTCGATTTGAAATTACAGCTCAAATTCATCCAGATCCGAAACGACCTCGTCTCCCTCTAAAACGTCAAGCACAAGATCCCCGTCCTCAACCGTTTTCTTCAGAGCCATGCAAAACGCGGCGCGAATGCTCTCCCGCATGTCCCGAGAGCTGACCATCGACAAGGCAAAACGGTTGGGAAACATCAGATAGATCCGTCCGTCCGATCCCATATACGCCTTGGCAATTTTCAAAAAGCCAAGCTTTGCGCCGTCTCCCGCCGCAGCCGCTTCCGAAATCTCGTTCCATCCGCGAAGTACCTTAAAGGTTACACCCGTGGACTCGGCTTGGCTGGAATCCGCGGCTGGAGTGCTTGGTATCTCTTCTTTCTCTACTGATTTCTCACTTGGAGTCTCCGCCTTCCCTTGCTCTGCCGTCTCCCCCGCCCCGCGGAAGGTCATGCCCATTGCCACCGCCTGCTCCAGCTTGGCAATACGGGAAAGAAGCGCGTCTGCGGACATGTCCAACGAGGTATCGCACAGCTTGATCAGAGCCATCTCGGCAAGAGTTCTCTTTTCCGATCCCGCCCATCGAATGGTTTGCATGGTATCGTCCAATACACGGCAATGATACAGAAGTGTCTCCTTGGGAAACAACTCCGCGCTCTTTTTCAGTCTCTCCGCCTCGTGCTCGGTCAGATCCAGATACCGATCCGCCTTTGCTGTGGTTTTCATCACAAGCATATCCCGATAATAAGAGATCAGCTCTTGCCAGAATACCGAAATATCCCGCGAGGAGCGAACCACCGCGTCTACCGCGGAAAAGATCGCGTCAAAATTAGAGGCGGCAATTGCCCGAACCGTTTGCTCAATGCTTTCACGCCCGCCGGAACCTACCGTTTCATCCACCAACGCGGGGGTGATTCTTTGTCTGGTTCCCGCGCACAGCTCAAGTAAGCTGATGGCGTCCCTCATTCCGCCAAGCGCCAGCTTGGCGAGAATGCGGAGCGCTTCCGGATCGTAATTGATCTTCTCACTCTCCGATATATAAGCCAGTCTTTTCGTAAGAACCTCCGTGGAGATCCGTCTAAAGTCAAACCGCTGACATCTGGAAATGATGGTGGAGGGCAATTTGTGCAGCTCGGTGGTTGCCAGAATAAACACAACGTGAGCGGGAGGCTCCTCCAGAGTTTTGAGCAACGCGTTAAAGGCGCTTCCGCTGAGCATATGAACCTCGTCCACGATGTAGACGCGGTATCGCAGAGAGGAAGGCGTATAAACCACCTCGTCACGAATGTCACGAATGTTTTCCACACCGTTGTTGGAGGCGGCATCCATTTCCAGTACGTCAGTCGCCACCCCGGCGTCGATCGCCCGACAGGACGGACACTGATTACAGGGGTTCCCGTCAACGGGAGCCTCGCAGTTTACCGCCTTCGCCAGAATCTTCGCGCACGTGGTCTTACCTGTTCCGCGGGATCCGCAAAACAAGTACGCATGGGAGAATTTGTGATGCTCGGTTTCATATTTCAATATGGACGTAATATGCTCTTGACCGCACACCTCGTCAAAGGTCTGCGGACGCCACTTTCGATACAATGCCTGATACATGCCCTTCCCCCATTTCTGAAAAATAATACAAAACAGACTGCAAAATAAGACCATACACCTTTGAATCGAATCTCACCTTTACGCGATCTTCGTACCTCCTGCTCCGAGCAGGCTACCCCGCGGCACATCAGGTCAACTGCTTAATGCTGCTTGGTTCCCCACCTGACATGGTTCACAGCTCCCAATTGCGCAAGACCCGCTCTTCAAC
>JAZNDP010000083.1:0-13511 GCA_045588165.1 Eubacteriales bacterium
GATCGTGACAGAAAACAAAAGGCGTGACCGTGATTTTTCACGGTCACGCCTTTTATTGCTTGAATTTCTTAAACTCTCTTGTAGCGGGTTACGTTCTCCAGAAGCATCTCGTCGCGAGCGTCGGGCTTCTCGGGCTCAAACTCCACGTTGTAGAGCTTGAGGTTATCTACGTTTCTGGCAAACAGACCGTAAACGGGAGCCTTCTTGCCGTACTGTACGACAGCGGGGTATTCCTTACGGTATTCCTTCATGACGATGTCACGATCCTCCTCGGTTCCGCCGCCGGGAACGACACACTGAATGTTGCAGAGGTTGACGTTCTGAATCACGCTATCGGGCTGTCCGCCGATGACGAAGGGCATACGGTGAGGCGTCTTTACCAAATTGTTTTTGACATGGTCCCAACCGTTCTGCGCCATGGTCTCGGTGATCGTCTCGGTGTAGGGACCCGTGATAACCACGTTGGAAACCGAAATGTTTCTCATCTGGCCGACCTTTGTACCCTCAGGTCCGCGAGCGCGGTCGCCTACCATCAGCACGAAGGGGGACGCCACGTTTCTCATGGTGATATTCGAAATCGAGAATCCTTCTACTAAAGCGCCGTCGGCGGTCATCAGGTAAAGTCCCTCCATACCGGTGTCATAAATGGTACAACCGGTTACCGTGGTGTTAATGAACGCGGAGTTGGACTCCGTACCAAACTTGATGGCGGAAGCAGAACTACGGCACACGCAGTTGGCAATGGTCAGGTTCTCCATGGGCTTAAAATAGCCCAGCGCGTAGGAACACTTGGGAACGATGGCGTCGTCTCCCGCGTCCACGATACAATCGGAGATGGTGATATTCTTACAAGAGTCGGGGCTGATTCCGTCTACATGAGTAAAGATGTTAAGTCCCGAGATAACCACGTTCTCGCATCCCGCCACGTATACGGCAAGGTCGGTAACGTTGCGGATGACCAGATCACGGATCACCACGTTGGTACATTCCTTGAAGGCGATCGCCTTACAACCGCGACACCAGTGATAGGTCTTTCCCTTGCTGAATTTGTCGCAGAAATCCACAAATTCCCAAGCAGATTGCATGTCGATCTTGCCGTATCCCGTCAGCGCGATATCGTCCGCGTTATCGGCGTGGAACAGACTGTGATGGAAGTAGCTATGGCTTCTGTCCTGAAATTCCTCGTTTGCCGCATCGGTCTCGTAAGGATCGAAATCCTCGGGGTTCGTGCTTCCCAGAATAAGCGCGCCCTTATCCAGCCATACGTGAACGTTGCTCTTCATATGAATGGTTCCGCACAGATAGGTTCCCTCGGGAAGGTAAACCGTACCTCCGCCAATTTCCGCGCACGCGTCAATCGCTTTCTGAATAAACGGAGAATCGAGAGTAATTCCGTCTGCCTTTGCTCCGTAGTCCTTTACGTTAAACATAAAAAAGCCCTTTCCTCGTTGAATATTTTTTCAATCCATTGTAACATACTTTCAAATATTCGTCAATAGATTTGCCGAATTTGTGAGGTGTCCTTTTCCCGCAGGGGCCCTCACAGCCCTTTTTCGAGCTCCTCGGCAATACGGACCGCCTCCATGGCATCCGCCGCGTAGTAATCGGCGCCGATCTGCTTTGCGTATTCCGCCGTCAGCACCGCCCCTCCCACGATGATCTTACACCAAGGAGCCCCCCCGCGGAGCAGACGAACCGTCTCCTCCATGGCGGGGATCGTGGTCGTCATCAGAGCGCTGAGACCCACCATGGGCGCGTGGAGCTTCACCGTCTCGGCAAGGATTGCCTCGGGAGACACGTCCCGCCCCAGATCCGACACCGCAAAGCCGTAATTCTCCAGCAGAAGCCTTACGATATTCTTTCCGATATCGTGGATATCTCCCTTCACCGTCGCCAGAACGAAAGCGGGGCGATGGGAGGAGGTGGTGGCGGGCATGCTCGCCTTGATTTTCTCGAATGCCGCTCCCGCTGCCTCGGCGCTCATGAGCAGCTGGGGCAGATAGACGGTTTTCTTCTCGAAGCCCTCGCCCACCGTATTCAGCGCGGGAATGATCTCCTCCTGCACGATCCGCATCGGAGGTTTGCTTTCCAGAAGCCCGGCGCACAGAAGCGCCGCCTGCTCCCCAAGCCCCTTGACGATGGCTCCCTTGAGGTCAACGCTCTCTCCATGGGCGGATTTTTGAGCCAAGGGGACCGATGTCCCCGCCGCCTCGGTCAGAGCCGACGCGTACTTGATATAATCGGCGCAGCGATCGTCCAAGCCCGCCAGAGCCCGATAGGTATAATAGGCGTTCATCATTTCATCGGAGTAGGGGTTCATGATCGCCGCGGACAGTCCGTTGGCAAGCGCCAAGGAGAAGAAAGCGGCGCTGATCCGCTCTCTGCGGGGAAGCCCGAAGGACACGTTGGAAACACCCAAGGAGACGTGACAATCCAGCTCTCTGCGGATCATCTCCACCGCCCGAAGGGTCTGGATGGCGGCGTTTCCGTCCGCGCTGACCGTCAGTGCCAGAGGATCGAAGATCAGATCCTTCTTGTCAATTCCGTACTCTCTTGCCACCGAAAGAATCCGCTTGGCGATTGCCAGACGGCCCTCGGCGCGGGGAGGAATGCCGTTTTCATCCAAGGTCAGCGCAACCACGGCGCCGCCGTATTTTTTCACCAGCGGGAAGATCGCCTCCATGCTCTCTCTCTTGCCGCTGACCGAATTGATCATTGCCTTTCCGTTATAGCGGCGCAGAGCCCGCTCCATCGCCACGGGATCGGAGGTATCGATCTGCAAGGGCAGACGGCACACCGCCTGAAGCTGACAGACCGCCTCGCAAAGCGCGTCGGTCTCGTCGATCTCGGGGAGACCCACGTTTACGTCCAACAGGTGAACGCCCCGCTCCTCCTGACCGATCCCCTCCTTCAGAATATAGTCCATATCTCCCGCCCGAAGAGCTTCCTTGAGCCTCTTCTTGCCCGTGGGGTTGATCCGCTCCCCGATGAGGATCGGCTCATCGCCAAGGGTAACGGCGTGGGTGTAGGAGGAGACTGTCGTCTTGTTTTTCTTCTGTATCGGCGACTTTTTCGCCCCCGCCCCTCTCCCCGTCAGGGCGGAAATATGCTCGGGCGTGGTGCCGCAGCAGCCACCCACCAGGGAGACTCCCTTCTCCAGCAGAGCCACAAGATCCTCCGCAAATTCCGCGGAAGACACGTCGTAGACCGTCTTTCCCTTTACCACCTTAGGAAGCCCCGCGTTTGGCTTGACCAGCACGGGAATTGACGCGCACGCGAGATATTCCTCCACGATGGGAGCGAGCGCCTTGGGTCCGAGGGAGCAGTTGACGCCGATGGCATCGGCTCCCATTCCCTCCAGAAGCGCCACCATTGCCGCGGGAGAGGCGCCTGTCATCAACTTTCCGTCGGCGCCGTAAGCGTTCGACACGAACACGGGCAGATTGGAATTCTCCTTTGCCGCCAGAAGTGCCGCCTTGGTCTCGTAGGAGTCGCTCATGGTCTCGATAAAGATCAGATCCACACCGTACTTCACGCCAAGCTTCACGCTTTCCGCAAAAATGGATACCGCTTCCTCGAAATCCAGATCTCCCAAGGGCTTGAGCATCCGCCCCGTAGGACCCATATCCAACGCGACCCATTTGGGCTGCTTTGCCTTGCTCTGCCGCGCGGCGGCTCTGGCGTTGGCAACCGCCGCCTCGATGACGGCGTCCAGCTCCATGGCGGAAAATTTCAGGCGGTTGGCGCCAAAGGTATTCGTGCATACCACGTTAGCTCCTGCGTTGAAATAGTCTCTGTGAATGGCACTGACCGCCTTTCCGCGGGAAATATTCCACCGCTCGGGCAGTTCCCCCGCCTTCAGTCCCTTTTCCTGAAGTTGGGTTCCCATCCCTCCGTCAAGATAGACGATATGATCCTTCAAATATTCGGTAATTTTCATATTTTTTCCGTTCCTTTTTTATTCTCATTTTCCGATCCCGATGATCGCCGTCACCGATTTGGAGGGCGACATCAGCAGACTTTCGTTTAAGCTCACGCCGATTCGCCCGGTGCACGCAAGACTCGCAAAAATCTCCCGCTGAAGCGTCAGAGGAATATCCCCGTATCCCGGACTGAACCGTTTTCTCGTCTGCCTGCCACCCCTGCTCTGCCCCTCGGAGATCTCTTTCTCAAACGCGTCGCACAAGGCTTCGATCCGCTCCGTGCCGATCGCCTGAACCATCAGCGCGCGAGCGGGGGAAATTCGTCCGTAGCGAGCGATAACCCGATCGATCTCATGTCCCACGGTAGCGGCAAAGATCAGGGCGCGATCACAGCCCTCCAGCCGACGGGCGAGATCGGAGGACACGACCCGAATGTCTCCCAGCATTACGGTATTTTCCTTGACAAAAACGGGATATTCCGCGAAACAGACCCGATAGGTAAGTCTGCCCGAAAGCTCCGCCAAGCAGTCGTCCAGCAACGACTCCACCTCAGGCGCCGATCCCCTTACCCCGCTATACCGAAGGATCTCCCGACGGTCCACGGGGGGCGCCTCGTATTCCTTCCCCAATACCGTCATCCTCATCTCAGAATATCCGACAGGTTGGTCATGATCTGCCGCGCCACATCGGGCTTATTCATGGAATAAACGTGGACGTTTGTGATGCCGTTGGCAAACAGATCGATGATCTGGTCGGTGGCGTAGGCGATCCCCGCCTGCTTCATGGCGGCAGGGGAGGAACCGAACTTGTCCACCAGCGCCTTGAATCTCCAGGGCACGAAGGAGCCCGACAGCTTGACGGCTCGCTCCACCTGACTTACTCCCGTAATGGGCATCACGCCGGGGATCACGGGAACGGTGATTCCCGCCTCCCGAATCTTATAAAGGAAATTATACAACAGATTATTATCGAAGAACATTTGCGTCGTCAAAAAGGAGCAGCCCGCGTCCACTTTTTCCTTCAGGTAGCGGATATCCTCCCGCTGATCCGCGCTTTCGGGATGGATCTCGGGATAGCAGGCGCCGCCGATACAGAAATCGGCTCCGCTCTCGCGTATATCCCGAATCAGATCAATGGCGTGGCGGTATGCCCATCCGCTTCGGTCACTCTCCATCAGCTCCGGGGTCAGATCCCCCCGCAGAGCCATGACGTTCTCAATCCCCGCCGCCTTCATTTCCCCGATTTTCTCTCTCACCGTCTCGCGGGTAGAGGACACACAGGTCAGATGCGCCAACGTGGGAACGCCGTACCGCTCCTTGATATCCTTCGCGATCTCCAAGGTATAACGGCTCGTTCCTCCCCCCGCGCCGTAGGTCACGCTCATAAAGGAGGGGCGCAGCGTGGCAATCTCCTCAACGGCGCTTCTCACGCTCTCAAACGCCGTGTCACTCTTTGGAGGAAACACCTCAAAGGAAAGGGTCAGCTTCTCTCCCGATAACAGCTCACTCAGCTTCATATCACACCTCTTCGGGGGACGGACCGTCTCGGCTCTCCCCGCCGTCAATTCATTCTGCTTTAATTATAACATGTTCCGAAAACTTTTCAAGAGTTTTCAGAGAAAAAAGCCGTAAAAAAGCCGTAAATACGCCTGTCCCGAGGGCATATTTTTCCTCTCGCGCCGATAAACTTATGGTGAGATGAAAAAAATTCCGATAAAAACAGGGAGGAACCGTCCAATGAAAAAAACGAAGCCCAAACGCAAGACACTATTTTCCTTTTGCTTTGCGTTCCTGATCCTTACCGCCTCCTCCACAGCGGCGCTGACCGTAGACGCCGCCGCGGGGGGCGCCGTCGTATCCCCCGCCCTTCATATTCTGGCAGAGGAAAACAGCATGGCAATGGCGGGTCTGCGGGGAGGGAAGATCCAGATGGATCGCGATGATTTTGCCAGAGCCATGAATCTGTCACAGGTCAACGAGATCACCATTACGAAGGTGCCCCCCATCACCGACGGAGAGCTTCGGGTGGGAGACACGGTGATCACGGGAGAGCAGACGATCCGCGGCGCCAATCTTGACCTTCTCACCTACACCGCCGGCGAAGCTGACATTTCCACCTCTTCCTTCCGCTTTTGCGTGGGCTCCTCCTCCGTGGAGATCACCTGCCACCTTTATCTTTTGGATCAGGTCAACCGCACCCCTACTTTGAGTATGGTCTCCGAGACCTTTCTCAACGTCAGCACCCATCGGAACATTACCCTATACGGTTCCCTCCCATGTTATGATCCCGACGGAGACGAAACCATCATTGAGATCGTATCCTATCCAAAATCGGGAATCCTTCTCCTTACCGACCGCGCCACGGGAGACTATTCCTTTACCCCCGGGGTCGGGTATTCGGGAAAGGACTCCTTTACCTACGTTGCCAGAGACATGTACGGCAATTACAGCGCCTGCGCCACCGTTTCCCTCACGGTCGTCAAGCCCTCCACCTCGGTAGTCTATGCCGATCTGCAGGACTCCGTCGCCCATAACGCGGCTCTGACCATGACCGAAAAAGGGATCATGAGCGGAACACAGGTGGGAAAGCACACCTATTTTTATCCCGATCAGACGGTCAGCCGCGGAGAATTCGTGGTGATGGCAATGCACGCCATGGGAATGACCGAGGTGACGGACTCTACCCAAAGCGTCTTTGCCGACGACAAGGAAATCCCCGAGCAAATGCGGGGCTATATCACCACGGCGTACCGGCTGGGCTACGTCAGCGGCGAGAAGAACGAGCAGGGAGAGCTTTGCTTCTCTCCCCACCGCGCCATCACTCGGGCGGAAGCGTCGGTGATCCTCGGAAAAATGCTGAATGCCGCCACACCTACCGTCACCCCCACCTTCTCGGATTCAAAGGACGTACCCGCTTGGGCGGCATCCTCCCTCTATTCTCTCAACGCCATGGGGGTCATGACCGCCACGGACAGAGAGATCGGGGCGCTGGATCCCATGACCCGCGGCGATACCGCCCTTTCCCTCTGCGCCGCGATGCAGGTCAGAGAGAATCAGTAATCCCCTCATATGAAAAAGGCATGACGCTCGTCATGCCTTTCCTTCTTGACAAAAGAAAAAAAGGGAGGTATAATGAAGGGTAGATACCCCAACGCCTTCAGGAGGAAACGATGAGAGAGACTACCCCTTACGTCTGTTGCTTTACCGGTCACAGAGAGATTGACCCCGCTCATATAGAAGCGCTGTCCGCGCTGCTGGACCGCACCCTGTCCACTCTGATCCACTCGGGCGTCGTTACCTTCCGCACCGGAGGCGCCATCGGCTTTGACACCATGGCGGCGCTGAAGGTTCTGGAGCGAAAGGAGCAGGATCCTCGGATCCGTCTGGAGCTCTTTCTTCCCTGCCGTGACCAGATGGCGGGCTGGGCGGATTTCAACCGGTCTGCCTATCAGTATATTCTGGAGCGCGCCGACTCGGTTACCGTCCTGTACGACAAATACCGACGGGGTTGTATGTTTGAGCGCAACCGAGCCATGGTTCGGGGCAGTCACTTTTGCATCGGCTACTGCACCACCCGAGGCGGAGGAAGCGCCTATACGCTCCGCTTTGCGCGAGGACACGGTTGCCGCGTGATCAATCTGTCGGAGCTGCTCTGATCTCTCTATCCCATATTCATTCGGGGAGGTTTTATGAAAAAAAGATTCCCATCACTGCTGATCCTGATTCTTCTTTTGGCGGGATCGGTCCTTGGCTTAACTGCCTGTAAACAGAATACCGACGACAAAGACTCGGATTCCTCCGACACCGTCGCTCCCCATACCCATGAATTCAGCATGGGCTGGAGCTATGACGAGCTCGCCCACTGGCACGCCTGCCACATGACGGGCTGTTCGGTGATCTCCAAGAGAGCGAGCCATCGCTACGGAGAGGACGGTACCCGTTGCACCGTCTGCGGCAAAGAGCGAAAAGCCGACGCGACGGCGCAGATGCTGGGAAGCCGTACCGAATCCACCTGGAGCTTATCTGCCGCCGAGGAGCATACGCTGATCTACACCCAACGAGATCTTCTTGGCAGAGTCCTTACCCGTACCCACTACCAAATCCTCGACACCCTTGGCTCCCAAAGAGTTGCCGTGTGGAATAAGCTTCGCGAGGAAGTCTTTACCTACGAGGACGGAAAAATTCTTTTTTCGGTGAGCTACTCCTACGCCTCCGACGATCCGAGGATTCCGGACGGGAGCGAGGCTACCGTCGCCTACACCACCAAATACCGATACGATACGAACGGCGTACTGGTACGAGCCGACGTCCTCAAGGAAAACGGACAAGCCACGGGCTGCTACGATCGGTACATCTACGGGGAAAACGGCAAAATAACAGCCATTCGGCGGTACGACGCAGGTCTGCTGACCCAGACCCTGACGCTGAACGAATGGGGGGATCCTATCCGTATTCAGGACCGCTTTGGCAACGACTACCGCTATACCTACGACAGCGCGGGAAATACCGCCTCCGTCACCAACGGAACACAGACCCGTTCCCTCTCTTGCGCGGAGAACGCCCCTCTGACGGTGACGGTGACGGATACAAAAGCCAATGAAAGCCTTGCCCTCTCCCTTACCGTGGACAAGCAAGACCGTGTGACGGGATCGGTGACGAAAACCGATTCTCTGGAGCTGTCCACCGAATTCACCTATGACGGCATCGGTCGTCTGACGGGTGCGGTCAGCACCGACACCAAGACGAAAAAAGCCATTCTTACGATGGTGAACGGCTACGGGGAAAGCGGTGCCATCCTGTCGGGCACCGTAACGGAAACACAGGACGGGAATACCGTCCTTTCTACCGAGATATCCTATGAGTACGGCGAGGACGGAGCCCCCAGACGCATCCTTTACAGGCAGGTCCAAAACGGACAGGTCGACGCGACCACCCGTCTTTCCCTGACCTATGAAAACGGACGGCTGAAGCAAAAGCAGACCCCCGCGGAAACGGTGGAATACACCTATGGAGAAAACGGAGCCCTGACAGGACAGACCGTTACCACGTACACCGAGATCGCCACCACCCTTTTTGATGAGCTGGGCAACCCGACCTCTCTGACGCTGGAGCTCATCGACCACCCCGTTCTGCGTTGCACCTTTGACACGGCAGACTACGACTACCGATTCCTTCGTGAATTTGCCAAGGACGACCGAACCGCATACGATTTCGCGTCGCGGATAGCATCCGATCTGTATTCCACCGAACGAATCTTCGACGACCGCCGACGGATAACCGAGGAAATCACTCTCTTTGCCGACGGCACGACCCGATGGAAAACCGAATTTACCTACGACGAGCTGGATCGCCTACGCACCGAGGAGCGGATCGTTGAAACCCTTGACGAATCGGAGAATCTTCTGAATGCGGAGCGGATCGTCATCGACTACGACGCATATCAGAGCAAGGTCAAGGAAACTCACTACGACGCGGACGGTGCCGTCACGCTGGAGCTGGAATACAAAACGGGAGGGTCAGGATCTTACCTGTCGCGCAAAACCGAGTACGACGAGGACGGAGCGAAGACCGTCACCCTGTATGACGAGGACGGGGAGGAAACCGTCACCCGTTACGATCAGAACGGGGCGCTCATCCCCGCCGAGGATAACGAATCGTAAAAAACTCACCCGCTTCATAGCGGGTGAGTTTTCATTTTCGGACATACACCGTCTCGAGAAGAAACGCCACCGCAAATTCGCACCCCTTAACAAATGCCTTTTTGCCAAAGCAATTTTGAATCTCATATACCGTTTCCACGTATTGCTCCATGACGGCGCCTTGCTCCTTCGTCAGTAATTCATTCGCTGTTTTATGCGCCTCCGCCGCCCTTCTTACCAGCGCTCTTTCCTCTTCGGTATCCAGCGCCGCGCATTCTTCCGCAAAATATTCATTCCATAGCTTTTCCAGTGTTTCTCTCATAATAGATCCTCTCCAATCTACACCACTTATGTTGTGCTCCCTATCATTTTACACCATTTTTGTTGTAATGTCAACAACAACATAGGTGGTGTATGATATAATCTACTTGTTATACAAAAAGGAGTTGTTTTCACGACTCGCGTTGGAGGATATACTATGCAATTTTACCAAAGACTCAGAGACGTCCGAGAAGACGCTGACAAGACGCAAACCGAAATAGCATCCGTATTGGGAACCCGACAGCAGCAATACGCACGATGGGAAAGCGGCGCGTTTCAAATGCCTATTGAGCACTACAAAACGCTTGCGCGATTTTACAATGTCTCCCTCGACTACCTCGCGGGACTGGTTGACACACCGAAGAAGCTGGGGTAAACGATATTTTTAAAAACAGACAGGCCCATTTTGAACAGCCCTGTCGTTGAAGGAAGGATACCGCATGTATTTTTACCAAAGGCTGAAAGATACAAGAGAAGACTTGGACAAAAAGCAAGAAGATATCGCGCTTGTTTTAAATATTACCAGACAGCAATATCAGCTTTATGAAAGCGGGAAGCGTGAAATGCCGATGCATCACTTTGTGACCTTGGCAAGATACTACAACGTCTCCCTCGACTACCTCGCGGGACTGGTTGACACACCGAAGAAGCTGGGGTAAACGACATCGTAGTCCCCCGTTACTCATATATTGAAAAATCGATCCGTAGACAAAAAAGCCTTCTCCTGTGGGAGAAGGGGGACCGCGTTAGCGGTGGATGAGGAGTTTATTTTCGTTTCACATCACCTCATCCGTCGCCTAACGGCGCCACCTTCCCCCGCTGGGGAAGGCTTTTCTGTTTCCTTGCGTAAAGGTTTTTTCGCTCCCCCGATCCGTGTACGGATCGGGGGGCTCTTTTCTCTTTACTTGTAGAAGTCGTGGTTTCCGATGGAGAAGGCAAAGGGGCGGTTTTTGGAGATCCAGTTGCTGGTGGCGATCCGAGGATTCATAAAGAACAGAATCTCGTCGGAGATGCTGTATCCCTCCAGACAGATCTTGGCGGCAATCACCGAGGATGCGCTGGGGGTCTTATAGATGGTTCCCATGGCTACGGGAGAAAACTGTACGCCTCCCACCCGATCAAAGATCACACCGTACACGGTGTTGGGGAACTGGCGGCTCCTCACGCGGTTCAGCACCACGTTGCCCACGGCGATCTGTCCGTACAGGCTCTCTCCCGCCGACTCGGCGCTGATGATTCTGGAGAGCCAATAGAGATCGGTCTGGTTATAGTAAGCAGAGCCGGTAGTCAGCGTCTTGCCCGTGCTTGTCAGCTTCACGGTTCTGGTGGCATTTTCCCACTCCACCTCAACCGAGAGCGCCTTGGCGATGGGTCGGATGGGTACGAACAGTCGGTTCCCGATATTCAATACCTTTTGATCGGTATAGAAATATCTGCCCGACGCCACCAGATAGTAGCCTCCGTCAGTGACACTCACCGTAACAGACCCTTTCTTGACGGTTGCCGTTCCGGTTTTCCCGTTCCAGCTGATCGAATCCGCGCCTACCAGCTCGGAAAAGCTTCGCAGGGGTACGTATGTAACCGATTGAATGATCACCGCCTCGTCCCTCAGCACCTCCTTTCCGTCCATCGTCACCCGAACGGGAACAGCGCCCGTTGGAAAATCGTATCCCGACGCCGAAGCGGCGGGAATCAGGCTCGCGGCGGCGAGAATCGCGGCAAGAAACGCCAAGACCTGCCGTCCGAGACGCCTTTTCGTCGTCTTTCGCATAGTTCGTCCTCCTTGTTTGAATTCACCCCCTCTCGGGAAGCGATGTTCTCATTATACAGGATTCCATCACCAAAGGCAACCCACAAAATATGGCTCTTGTGGGAATACGCCCCACAAGAGCCGTTTTATACGACTTTTTCTCCCATTATCTTGATTTATACCATAATATTCCCATGGTTTTTCCACCACCGCGTCTCATTTTCTCCTCTTTTTCCCTCCCTTGTGACGGCTGGGTGAAAACTTTCGTTTTTTTGGGGAAGCTATTGACATGAGCTCCTATTTGCTTTATAATAATGGTGTACGATATTGTAACAAGGAGGTAGAGAAAATGAAGGTCGATAAGAACTCCATCATTGGCGATGTTCTGGATCAGGCGCCCGACACCGCTCAGTTTTTCTTTGAGATCGGCATGCACTGTCTGGGCTGCCCCTCGGCAAGAGGTGAGTCCATCGAGCAGGCTTGCATGGTTCACGGAACCGATGCCGACGCGCTTGTAAAAAAGATCAACGACTATCTTGCAGCACAATAATCTTGGGCTGTAACAAACTCTGAGGGGGCTGTGTTACGCAGTCCCCTTTTTGCAAAGGAAAACGTGATATGACCATACCGAAGCTTAGCGAACGACTGCGCCGCGCCGCCGACCTTGTGCGGCAGGATTCCTTCGTGGCAGACGTGGGCACCGACCACGCCTATCTGCCCATCGCCCTCCTTGCCGAGGGAAAAATCCGCGGCGGTGTCGTATCCGATATAAACAAAGGCCCCATAGAGCGGGCACAAAAAAACATTTGCGCCTGCGGCTTTGAGGATCGGCTGACCCCCATCCTCTGCGACGGGCTGTCCCAAATCCAGCCCTTCTCTCCCGAGGATATTCTCATCCTTGGCATGGGAGGGGAGCTGATCGCCTCGATCCTTGCCGCCGCACCATGGACGAAAGATAAAAACATACAACTGATCCTTCAGCCCATGACCCACCCCGAGGTCCTTCGCCGCTTCCTGTTGGAGGAGGGGTACCAAATCACCGAGGAGGTCTTGGTGAAGGAGGAAAAGATCTATCAGATCCTGTCCGCCACCTACGGAGACGAGGAGGATCCCTATACTGCCCTTGAGCTGTTGGTGGGAAGAAAAAATCTTCTCCGCCGCGACACACTGACAGAGGAGCTTTTGCTCCATTGGGAACGGGTACTGACTGCCCGTCGCGACGGAAAAAGATCGGCGGGCGCCGCGAGTCCCGAGGAGGACGAGCTATTACGAGAGATAGGAGAATGGAAAAAATGACTGTTACCGAGCTGTATGGACACCTCAATCGAATGATCCCTCCCGCGCTTTCCTGTGAGTGGGATAACGACGGGCTTCTCTGTTGCCCCGACGGCGCCCGAGAGGTGCGCCGCGTTCTGATCGCGCTGGACGTCACCGCGGAGGCGG
The DNA here is from genome assembly GCA_045588165.1 of Eubacteriales bacterium. Classification (GTDB taxonomy): domain Bacteria; phylum Bacillota; class Clostridia; order Oscillospirales; family CAG-272; genus HGM12713. The sequence goes on from JAZNDP010000083.1 coordinate 13,076, forward strand.
TGGAGCATGCCATCAAGGAAGGCTATGATCTCATTCTCTCTCATCATCCCATGATCTTCAAGGGTCTTCGGGCGGTGAACGAGGAAAACTATATTGCCGACAAGGTGATCCGTCTCATTCGCGGCGGCGTGTCCGTGATGTCCTTTCATACCCGTCTGGACGCGGTAGCGGGTGGTGTGAACGACTGCCTCGCCCTCCTGTTAGGGCTGGAAAACGCGGAGCCCTTCGGCGAGGAGGGGATCGGACGGATCGGAGAGCTGCCCCGAGAGATGACGGCAGAGGAGTTTGCCGCCAAGGTGAAAGAGACTCTGAACGCCCCCTACGTGAATCTGGGAGACGCGAAGCGACCCGTGCGGCGAGTTGCGGTACTGGGCGGCGGTGGCTCCGACGACGTGGGAGCGGCATATGCCGCGGGCGCCGACACCTTTGTGACGGG
>JAZNDP010000084.1:0-5277 GCA_045588165.1 Eubacteriales bacterium
GGGTCAGCACTATATTGATAACGAGGATTTCCCCAAGGACAGCACCTTCAAGCCCTTTGCCGAGGAGGAACGCCTCGCGTCTTACGCGGATGCCGTCATCGAAGCCATGGAAACCGGTGTTTTCACCTACGTGGCGCACCCCGACGTGATCCATTTCCGCGGAGACGAGAGCGCCTACGAGATGCATATGCGGCGGATCTGCCAAGCCTCCGCACGGCTGAATCTTCCCTTGGAAATCAATTTTCTGGGAATACGGGATCACAGACATTACCCCCATTCCGCCTTTTGGCGGATCGTCGGCGAGGAGCGCTGTCCCGTACTGTTCGGACTTGACGCCCACGATACGGAGGCGGCGGGAGATCGATCCTCCTTGCCCATTGCCCTCGATATGATAAAGCGGTACGGGTTAAAACTTGTGGAATACCCTCTGCTTATTCACCCCGCCACGGGAGAGAAAACACCCGTCTGTGCGAAAAAATAAAGAAAACGACAAAATAACCTTGATTTCGCAAAAAAAATATGATATAATAGGATTCGCTTTTGAAAAAAGGAAAGGAGGGAGCGTCTTGGCTGAGAAAAAACAGAGCGGTCGCGTGATCACACAGAACCGCAAGGCGTGGCACGATTATTTCGTGGACGAGAAATATGAAGCGGGAATCTCCCTGTTCGGCACCGAGATCAAAAGCATTCGTCAAGGCTCGGTCAACCTGAAGGATTCCTATTGCTCCATCAAAAACGGAGAGCTTTTCGTGGTGGGAATGCACGTCAGCCCATACGAAAAGGGGAACATCTTCAACCGAGAGCCCCTGCGGGATCGAAAGCTTCTGATGCACAAAAAGGAGATCATGAAGCTTGGCGGTCTGGTGACACAAAAGGGATATACTCTCGTTCCCCTTTCCCTTTACTTTTCTGGAAAGAACGTCAAGGTGGAGATCGGACTTTGCCGAGGAAAGAAGCTGTACGACAAGCGAGACGCACTGGCGGAGAAGCAGACCAATCGAGAGATCGACAGACGAATGAGAGATCAGTCCAAATACGATTGACCCTTTCCCTTATACCTTTTCACTATTCACTATTACTTCTTACTTCAAATCATGGGTCCGTAAAGGTTTCGACGGGGATTTTGAGGTATAATAAGCGGGTAGAGCCGGGCAATCTCTATAAAGGCCCACACTTAAAATTAAACGCTAACGATAGAAACGTTGCATTGGCTGCCTGATGGCAGTGCCGCGGTCTAATACCGCCCGTTCCTCCGGAGAGTTTCGCGGCTCCGGTGTGAGCGTCAAGTAAGCGAAGCCCGTGCACCGGCAGTTCGCCATTGAACCGGTCACGCAAAAAATGGCTACCGAGGAGAGCAGTCTGTCGACTGACGGCACTTCAAGGGAATTTCAAAGTATCGACTGCACCCGGAGAAGGTTATATCAAGAGGTTTTCGGACAGGGGTTCGACTCCCCTCGGATCCACCAATAGAAAAAAGCCCCCTTGTGGGGCTTTTTTCTATTGAGGGATCCTCGGTGCGAACGCCCTCGCGTCGTTCACGACGCGAATAGGGGTTCGCATTCCGCGCTTGAAGATCGACAAGCTCGCTTGTCAGGCGTAAAGCGCAGGAATATTCGCCGTAGGCGAAACTCCCCCGCCTTCACAACAGACCAAAGCATAACATAAGACCTTTTATTTTTCTATTGCTTTTTTCCAAAAAGTATGATATAATCGACTTGCCAAACAAACCAAATATACGGTCAATGGGTGTATTTTCTCTTTTAGGGATAGTTGTGCCCTTTTTTGACTATACTCTTACTACCGAATTTGATAAAATGCAAATTCCGTACAGTAGGAGTATTTTGGTATACCCATGTCTGTATATGGTTTGTTTGGCGACGACCGGAATTTGCGTTTTTGTGCGCTGATTTTGGTCGGCGCACTTTTTATTTATCATTTTGGAGGAAAACATGAAAAAGCTATCCCTTCTATTGGCATCCTTACTCATTTTCACTACGCTTACGTCCTGTGCCACAACAACGCCTTTATCTCATAGCAACCAAAACAAATATGAATCAGACGGAGATTACTACTATTCCAATCAAAAGGAAATTGAAATCTACCATACCGTTCAGTTTCAAACAAACGGTGGAGAGGCCATCACAGCCAAGTCAATAAAAGACGGGGGACAAATTTCCTCCGCTCCTACCACTACAAGAGATGGATATTTGTTTGAGGGATGGTTCATGGACTCAACCTTCACCCAAGGCGCCGTATTCCCGTTGGTTATTGTAAATGATACCACAATTTATGCAAAATGGTTAAAATTATCCGGGATTGGATCGTACGTAGATTCCCAAATCGATGCTTCTGTCTTCAGCACCTCCAGCGTTTCCTATTCCTTGACACCAAATGGATTTAATATGGAGAGGCTTCAAGAACTTGACTATAGAATGAAAATTACTGTTTCCTATGAGGTGAGTTATGAAAAATCCTATACCGGTCTGAATATTTTTTATGCCGGCGCACCAAAATTTGAAACTTATATTAAAATAGGCGGTACCGCTACTGTGTCAAAAGAAGATCAAACAGCACCGACAAATCCCATGGTAAAAACACTGGAATATACTGCTAAAATTTCTGATATAATGGGAAAGGATATAAAACTGGAATTTTCCTCTGACAACTGCCAAAATATCGTTGTTTTTGAGAATATAACTGTAGCGTACGAATGCTTCAAATAATCTCTTGTAATTCTTCTCCGCTTTTGAAAATAGCCCCCTTGTGGGGCTTTTTTCTATTGAGGGATCCTTTCATCGGGGAGTCGAACGTGTGACCATAGAACGACTCGCCTCCGGTCCACCACAGAAAAGCGAAACCGCCCTCGCAATACGAGGGCGGTTTCCTATTCGTGAAAAGTAAAATTACTCCTCTTCGTTCTTTGCATCCTCTGCGGGAGCCTCGGTCTTCTTACCCAGCCTCTTTCTGACTGCGGGAGAGAAGAAAACACCGATCAACATAATCACGGCAAACAGGATCAGATAGAACAGCACGGGGAAGGAGAACTTTCCAGCCTCCTGCGCCGCCTTAAAGGGCGTAATACCATGAGCGTAAACGGCGGCAAACACCATGAAGCCGCACGCGATCAGGGACAGGGCGGGCAGAACGAATCTCTTGAATACGCCCAGATCCTTCTCCCTGATCATCCACATGATGAACATGGGAATATACATACCGTAAATGGTGACGATGGGAAGCTCGGAGGAATCAAAGTTGAAAATTCCAAACCAACCGTCGGTCAGATTCGCGCCATAGAAATAAACCAGCCACGCCGCGCAGACGAAGAGACCCCAGATCGCGGAGTTGGTCACCATGTTGCTGGACTTGTCTACCTGACGGAACATTTCGGTCTTGGGACCCTCCCCCCGCGCCGCAATGGCGTACATGCCGCGAGTAGAGCCCACCATCAGACCGTTCAGCGTTCCAAGGCAGGAAACCACGATACAGATATTCAGCAGCGTACCGCCTACGGTACCGAAGATATTCGTAAATGCCGTGGTGGCGCCTTCGTTAATCAAAACCTCATTCGTTGCTCCGCCCGCAACTCCGACATAATACAGAATATAAGCGATTACAACGATTGCCGCGCCAATAATCAGCGCCAGAGGAAGATTCTTTTTGGGATTTTTCAGCTCCGCATTGATGGAGGTGGCAACGATCCAACCTTCATACGCGAATACGGTAGCAACGATTGCGGCGAACAGTCCGCCGCCCGTGCCTCCGACCGCCTCGGATACCACAGTGGTAAAGTTTCCCGTCAGAGTTCCGCTGACCAAGCCGTAGATGGTTCCCACGATCGCCATCAGGGAGATGGGGATCAGCTTGATCACCGTGGCGCTGATCTGGAATTTACCTGCCAACTTGGGGGAAAGCGCATTGATGGCATAGGACATAACCAGGAAGAATCCCGCGAGGATCATAACCTCGGGTCCCACCATGCTCCATCCGAACAATACGCCGAAATATCTGGCGGATACCCACGCCAGAACCGAGGTCATTCCGGGATAATAGATGTTGACCATAAACCACGCCAGATAATAAGCGTAGTTCTTTCCGCAGGTTGCCTCCGCGTAGTCAACAACACCGCTGACCTTCTCATATTTGGTCGCCATAACGGCAAACTGTGCCGAGCAGATGATCATGATCAAGCCGGTAATTGCCCATGCGGCGATTCCGAGAGGCATATTTCCGCCCGTCGCGATCAGTACGTTTTGCGCTTTGAAGAATACTCCGGATCCAATTACCGTTCCGACTACCATGCAGATGGCGGTAAACAGTCCGTACTTTCTTGTCAGCTTTTCCATACGATTTCTCCTTTTCTTTCTATATAAATATAAGATAATAAAATAGCAAATTCATTGTACCATATAATTTGTTGCTTGTCAACAAAAATCCACAACAAAAGCGTGTTTTCGTTTATTCTTGCATTCTTATCCCCGTTTTATTAGCTTTTTGAAGAAAATTTACCCTATTTTCCTCCCTTCCTCGGTAGCTCTGCCAGCTCCCTCGGAAGTTCCACAAGCCAATCGGCACGCGCGAGCTCCTCACGGCTGCCATACCCATACAAAACGCCTACCGTGGAAAGCCCACACGTGGCTCCGCCCCGAATATCGTAAATTCGGTCACCGACCATCACCGACTCGGAAGGATCAATCCCTGTGTGAGAAAGAACGTAGGCGATCACCTCCGCCTTGTCGGTTCGAGTCTCATCCATGGTACTGCCACCAATAAAAGTAAAGTACTTTGCCAGATCAAAATGCTCGAGAATCTGTTTGGCATAGGGTTCCGGCTTGCTGGTAGCAACGAAGAGCCGCGCGCCCCTCGCGCGCAAAGCCTCCAGCACGTCGGGGATCCCGTCGTATACCATATTTTCAAAGAGTCCCTTGGTGGAAAAATATTCCCGATACGCTACAACGAGCGCCTTCGCCTCCTCCGGCGACGCGTGACAATAGCGGGCAAAGGAATCCAGTAAGGGCGGACCGATAAAAGCGTCCAACTCTTCCTCGGTAAGAGAAGGCAATCCTTTCTGCTTCAGGGCATAGCGAATGGAATTTTTAATTCCCAGTCCCGGATCGGTAAGCGTGCCGTCCAGATCAAATAAATAATTGGAATATGGCATCTGACACCTCTTTTTGCTTTTTCATAATAAGAAAATCGACAAGAATCCCGCGATGCTTGTCGATTTTCCGCGGCACCTGCCGCTGGCGGAGGCAGAGGGATTCGAACCCCCGTGGGGTT
>JAZNDP010000085.1:0-4099 GCA_045588165.1 Eubacteriales bacterium
AATGAACGAAAAAGATCTGGCGGAGCTGCGGCGCCGCTATCGCCCCGATAGAAGTAACATTACCCGCGTGTGCGGTTGCTTTGTCAACGAGCAAAAGGAAATTATTTCCGAATTCGATCAGAGTCTCGGGATGATGCCGGAGGAGGAGGCGGAGCAGATGCTGGGCGTCCTCAAAAAGGTTCTCACGGGTACCGTTGGAAGAAACGTGCTGGAGATTGATTTCAGTACCCGGCAGGTGATGGAGAGCGAGGAATATTTGCTTCTCGCCGAGTTGAGAGCCACCAGACTGAAAAATCCCGATCTGATCAAGAAAGCGTATGAGACCGTGATCTCCTCCTTGGAAATGGAGGGGAATTACGTGATCCTACTGGCACACGACGTTTACGACGTGCCCGCCTACGGCGCCGACGGAGAGAAGAACGAGACGGCGGGGGAGTCCTTCTCCTATGTGGTTTGCTGTGTCTGTCCCGTTAAGTCCACGAAGCCCGTACTCAGCTATTACTTTCCCGGTAATTGCTTCCGCTCGGTGGCGGCAGACACGATGCTCAGCGCTCCCGCTCTCGGCTTCGTTTTTCCTGCCTTCGACGATCGCAGCGCCAATATTTATAAAGCACTCTACTACACCAAGGATCTCACCGACAGCCACAATGAGCTCGTCGACCGCCTGTTCCGCGCTCCCATTCCCATGCCCGCTGCAGAGCAGAAAACCACCTTTGACGGCATTCTGGAGAGGTCCATGGAGGAGGAGTGCAGTCTGCGGGTGGTTCGCTCGGTACATACCCAGGTACGCCAGATGATCGAGGCGCACAAGGAGGAAAAGAGCGAGGAGCCCCTTGCTATCAATAAGGAGATCGCCGCGGATATGCTCCGCTATTGCGGAGTACCCGAGGAGCGGGTCACCGTTTTTGAGGAGAAATACGAGGAGGAGTTCGGCAAGGATACCGAGCTTCATCCCAAGAACGTACTGGCGGGAAGCAAAATGGAAGTAAAGACCGCCGACGTGGTGATCAAGGTCAGCGCCGAGCGCGCCGATTTGCTGGAGACCCGCATCATCGACGGTGTGCGGTATATTCTCGTTCGGGCGGATGATGACGTAGAGGTCAACGGAGTCAATATCCGAATCTGACCGATAACGAAAAAATGATCGTATCCGATGATCGTTTTTCAATTTCTTAAATACCTATTGACAAAACGGCAAAAAAACTGTATAATCAATAAGATTGGTAATGTACCTAAATTAAAAATTGATATAAGGAGAAAAAATCATGGCAATCGTAACAATCATCGGTGCCGGCATGATGGGCTCGGCACTGGCATTCCCCGCAAGAGAGAACGGCAACGAGGTTCGTCTGGTTGGTACTCATCTGGACAGAGAGATTATCGACGTCAGCCGCGCAACCGGCAGACACCCCAAGTTCGTAAAGGATTTCCCCGCAGGCGTGAAGTACTATCAGGTTGAGGAGATGGAGGAGGCGATCGCAGGCTCCGACATGATCATCGGCGGTGTTTCCAGCTTCGGTGTGGATTGGTTCGGCGACGTGGTTCTGCCCAAGATCCCCGATGAGATCCCCGTGCTCAGCGTAACCAAGGGACTTTGGGATACGCCCGAAGGAAAGCTCCTGACCTACCCCGACGTATGGCAGAAGAAGCTGGATGAGCTCGGAAAGAAGCTGGAGCTCAACGCCATCGGCGGTCCTTGCACCAGCTACGAGCTGGTTGCCCACGACCAGACCGAGGTTGCGTTCTGCGGTCATAACATGGAGACCTTGAGAAAGTTCAAAAAGATTATGGCAACCGATTACTACCACATCAGCCTTTCCACCGACGTGGTGGGCATTGAGAGCGCCGTTGCTCTGAAGAACGGCTACGCTCTGGGTATCGCTCTGACCATCGGTCTGAACCAGAAGGCGTTTGGCCTTGACAGCGAGCTGCACTTCAACTCTCAGGCAGCCATCTTCGGACAGGCAGTGAAGGAAATGTCCAGACTGCTGGATTACCAGGGCGCAGGTACGCTGGAGAACCTCTGCGTTGGCGCGGGAGATCTGTACGTAACCGTTTACGGCGGAAGAACCCGTCTGGTTGGTATTCTGCTGGGCAGAGGCTTGAACATTGACGAAGCAAAGGCAGAGCTGAAGGGTGTTACCCTGGAGTCTCTGGTTGTTGCGGAGCGTGTTGCCCGTGCCGTTAAGGTTTGCGCAACCAAGGGCATTTTGGACGTCAAGGACTTCCCCCTGCTGATGCACGTGGACGAGATCCTCACCCAGAAGAAGGAAGTCAACATTCCTTGGGACGATTTCACCTTTGAGGTTTGATCGTACCGTAAGGAAATACATAAAAAAGGAAGCATTTCGCGGAATGCTTCCTTTTTTCGTTACTGATATTTTTTCGTACGCTTCAGAAGATGAGGATAACAGACCTCGCTTGCGGCAATGATGGGGCAGGGGTGGGTAAAATCCACGGGATCCCCGTTCATTTGGGAGATCACACCGCCCGCCTCGGCGACAAGAAGAGCGCCTGCCGCGATGTCCCAAGGGGAGAGAACCATCTCAAAGAACACGTCGAAGCGACCGGCGGCGAGATACGCCAGATCCAGTGCGGCAGATCCGCACCGGCGGACGTCGGAGCAAGCATCGAACAGCTCACGGCAGAGAGCGAAGGTCTTGTCCGCCAAGGTGTCCTTGTAATAGGGCGCGGTGCCGTAACCGACCAGAGCCGATCCAAAGGGGAAGGAGGAGACGTGAATGGGTCTGCCATTCAGATACGCCCCCCCGCCGCGGACGGCATGGAACATCTCGTCCTGGTAAGGGTCGTAAACGGCGCCAAACACTGCCTCGCCGTGAGAAAACAGGCCTACGGAGACACAGGAATGACGGTTGTCGTGAATGAATCCCGTCGTGCCGTCGATGGGATCAATGATAAAGCAGTATTCCTGCTCCAGAACCGCGGGATCGTTGTCCTTTTCCTCGGCGATAAAGCAGGCTTCTGGAAGAAGCTCCTTGATTTTTCCGAGGAGGAAATTCTGGATCCTTACGTCGTGAACCGTTACAAAATTGGCACTGCCTGCCTTGGCACTTACTCCGTCCTCTGTCGAATCCATGTGAGCGGCGAGCATCATCTCTCCCGCCTTGCGAATCAGAGGGAATAGGGTCGTATAATCAAAGCGCATAATATCTGTCCTTTCGGGTTTGTTTTCATGAGGTATTATAGCATAGGCGTAGAAAAATAGCAAGGGAATTTCAAATTTTTCTCGAAACAAACAAACGAAACGAATGCGATATACTTGTAATATCCCGTCAATTGTGTTATAATGAAATCGGTATAGAGATCCACGTATTATGTTACATTATCTATTCCCGCTTTACCATATCCGCATATCGGTACCCCATAACAAACAAACCCACATCATCGGAGAGAGAGCATGAATGAAAATTCTATCGAAAAAAGGAAACGAAGCGACACGATAAGCTACCTACGCGCCGTCGCCATCATTCTCGTGGTGATATATCACGCAATGACCTACGGAGTGTCCTATCTCGGCGGGGGCGGCGTAGCGTATTGGGGCTTTCTCACGGTACTCCGCTGTGTACACGTTCCCCTGTTTTTTATGATATCGGGATACCTTAGTCACTCGCAAAACGTTCTTACCTATTACAAGAAAAAGGTTTTTCAGATTCTTGTTCCTTTTTTGATCTTTACCTCTCTGAAGCTGGCATTCAATTTGTTTTCTGACCGCTTCAGCCATTCAGACACCGTGGGCGGAGAGATTTTGGAGGCTTACGTTTTCGGTGAATATTATTGGTTTTCCTATTGCTTGCTGCTCCTGTTTTTGCTCTCTCCCCTTTTGTGGAAATTGAAAAACAAATGGTGCTTGATCGGCTCATTTTTGCTCCTGCTTTCGTTTAATATTGTAAACGGATTTCTTGGTTTTCTGGATACGGGGGGGCCGTTCCAACTGTTTAGTGTGCTGATCTATGGAACATGGTTCGTGTTAGGCTACGTTTTGAGGCAACTGAATGCGGAGAGTTTGTTGAACAAAAAGCCGATCAAGCACGCGGCGCTGCTTTTGAGCGTTGCCGTTACCGCCCTGGTAATCGTTCTT
>JAZNDP010000086.1:0-10302 GCA_045588165.1 Eubacteriales bacterium
GGGAGAAGCGGAAATGCTGATGATAACACCCATTGCTCCCTTGATGGAGGTCTCCATCAGCGGGCTGGCGATTGCCATTCTTGCGGCGTTCTCTGCCTTATCCTTACCCGTAGCGCTTCCGATACCCATGTGAGCCAGTCCGGACTGGGTCATGATTGCGGTAACGTCAGCAAAGTCCAGGTTGATAAAGCCGGTTACGTTGATCAGCTCGGAAATGCTCTGAACGGCACGGCGAAGCACGTCGTCCGCTACGGAGAAGGCATTGAAGAGGGTGATTCTGGTGTCGGAAACCAGCTTCAGTCTCTCATTGGGAATGACCACCAAAGAGTCTACATACTGCTCAAGCTCAGCAATTCCCTCCAGAGCCTGATCCATTCTACGTCTCTGCTCGAAGCCGAAGGGCTTGGTTACCACACCCACGGTCAAAATTCCCATCTCGTGAGCAACGCGAGCAACCACAGGAGCTGCACCGGTTCCGGTTCCACCGCCCATACCTGCGGTGATGAACACCATGTCCGCGCCGGACAGAACCGTCTTGATCTCGTCAATGGATTCCTCTGCAGACCGCTCACCGATGCTGGGGTTCGCGCCTGCACCAAATCCTCTGGTGATCTTCTCACCGATTACGATCTGCGTAGGAGCAATCGAATTTTTCAGAGCCTGACGGTCGGTGTTAATGGAGATAAAGTCCACTCCCTGTACACCCGATGCGATCATGCGATTTACGGCATTATTTCCGCCGCCACCGACACCGATCACCTTGATATTTACGCCATACTCGCGGTTATCGTCACGTTCAAAAGCCATTTTTATATCCTCCAAAATTTTTTTCATCCTTTAGAAGCGCCGTATCCGAAACGGAGACGCCTTTTTTGATACAAATACCTATATATATATTACTATATTTTAGAAAATTTTGCAAGGTTTTTTTAAAAATTTTTATGATATTTTTATATTTTTCGGCATATTTTTTCAATTTGATTTCAAAAAAAGAAAATGCCGGAGGAAAAAATCCAAAAATCCGGCATTTTGCGATTGTATTTACCTTTCTACACAAGATGTTGTGTTTGCTCCATCGTATCTTATGATTCATTTGATGGATCCGAGGTGTCGGAATTTGCAGAAAAAACACCAATGTATCCGCTCTTATCCTTCACGATAAATATCTTTCCCGAAGCGTGCTGCTTGACTGAATCCCGAGCCAAAATCGCCTCGGTTTCCTTTAGCTTCGCATCCAGATCCGTCAGGTCTCCCAAGGACACGTCATAGCAACCGTCCACCACCAAGTGAATGTCCCACCGACTCTCCAAATTCACCTCGGTCAAGCGATCCTTAAAGGAGGTGCGCCGAATGATCTCAATAACCTCCAGCGTTCGCTTTCGTTCGGTATCACTCTCACCAAAGAGAGGCACCTCTCCATAGATCGCGCTTTGAATATTGGGAAGCACCAGCTTTGTCATTCCGATGGGATCTGCCGTTTCCGAAATAACTCGCAGCTCGCTGTCCAGAGAATATTTCGCGCCGGCAATATCCAGATACCACTGTCCCGACTTTCCCTCTGCCTCGATGCGAAGCGTATTGGGAAACTCCGCCTCAACCTTAACGGAGGACAAATACGGACATTCCTCCAAGATCCTTTTCTCAATCTGCTCATAATCCAAGGAATAGAGAAACGATCCCTTTTTCACACCCGACGCTCCGATCAGCTCCTCCCGATCGTAGCGAGTAATTCCTACAACGTTGTATTCACTTACCGTAAGGAAATGACGGACAGACAGACAAACAGAAACCGCCGTCAGCACGCACATCAAAAGCGTTACCGCAAGTAGAACCAGCTTTCGGACGTTGATCACAAAAACGCGCTTCCGCTTTTTCGCCGATTTGCTCTTTGTCATAGCCATCTCCTTCCTTTTTATTCATTCCTCCTCGGGTTGAATCACCGTCTTTGTTCTCAACAGGTTCCGAATCTCCTCGTAGATCCGCTTCCCCGCATCCTCTCTGGCAAACGCCGCTACCGCCTCACTGATTTGGGCGCGGTAAGCGCTATCCTCCGCAATGCGAGCCACCGCATCACAGATCGACTGAGTTGTCAGATCCTTCTCCTCGATCAGCTCCGCACCGCCTCGATCCGCAATAACCTTGGCGTTTTTGTACTGATGATTATCGGTCACGTTGGGGGACGGAATTAAAATCGCGGGCTTTTTCATCATCGCAAGTTCAGTCAGGGTCATTGCTCCCGCTCGGCAGATCACCAGATCAGCCGCCGCCATGTGGGTCGGCATATCATAAATGTAGTCCTTCAGAACCAGTCGCTTGTTCTGCTCCAGGCCGTACCCTACGAACATGCTCTGCGCATGCTCGAAGCCTCTGGCGCCACCTGCGTGAAAATGCATCACATCCTCCCGCTGATCGGAATAATTCTTCATGACGCCGATTGCCGCCTCATTGATCCGTTGCGCGCCAAGACTTCCTCCAAAGGAGAGTATCACAAAACGGATATCCTCGGGAATTCCAAGCCGCCTTCTCGCCTCGGCACGGTCGATAACACCGCAATCCCGTCTCAGGGGATTTCCTACGTTGACGATCTTTTCCTTCTCCTTGAGCAGATTCGCCGTCTCCTCAAAATTGGTCAGAATCACATCCACGCGCTTCTGAAGCTGACGAACCGCCACTCCGGGAAGGGCGTTGGATTCATGCACCATACAAGGAATTCCCAGCTCGGATGCGGCGCGCAGCAATGGCCAACAAACGTACCCTCCCGTACCGATCACAAGATCGGGCTTAAAGCTACGAATAATCTTTTTTGCCCGAGAGGGAGAGACCATCACAAGATAAGCGGTTTTCAGATTGGAAAGGGACAGCGACCGCCGAATTCCCTGAATCTGAATGTGATAAAGCTGGTATCCCTCTGCGGGAACCAGACGGTTCTCGATTCCCCGCTCGGTTCCAACGAAAGCAATCTCGGAATCGGGGCAATTCGTTTTTATCATTTCGGCGATTGCCAGCGCAGGATATACGTGTCCGCCTGTTCCTCCGCCCGTCATCAAAACTCTCATGGTTCGCTCCTTCTATTTTTTCTGTGTTGAAAACCGAGAAATGGACAGAATAATTCCAATCTCAAAGATCTGGATCATCAGCGAGGTTCCACCCGTACTGAAAAACGGAAGAGAAATTCCCGTATTTGGCATCATGTTGGTAACCACCGCGATGTTCATAGCAACCTGCAGGGCGATCTTGAAGGTCAGTCCCCACACCGTCAAGGCGCAGAACTTATCAGGGGCGCGCTGACCGATACGGATTCCTCGCCAAATCAGCATCGCAAAGAGGAAAACCACACCGAAGGCACCGATAAATCCGAGTTCCTCGCAAATAATCGTAAAAATAAAATCGTTTTGAGGCTGAGAAACGTAACCGAATTTCTGTCGGCTAAAGCCAAGTCCCAAGCCAAAGAAGCCACCCGATCCGATGGCGTACAAGCCCTGCAAGGTCTGCCACCCCGACCCCAGAGGATCGGACTCCAGATTGATCCAGCTCATGACTCTCGCCTGAGCGTAATCGGAAACGGCAATCAGGAAAATACCCGCAACCGCGATAATTCCAATAAACGCCGCCAAATACTTGAAGCGTGTTCCGCCAAGGAACATGACCGCCATGCCCAAAACACCCACGATCATCAAACCGGAAATATGTCTCTCCAGCGCGATCAAGCCACAGATCAATCCTATGATGCACATCGGAATCAGGAATCCGTGCTTGAAGCTTCCGCTGAATTTTGCGTTACTTGAAATGGACTTTTCATATTTCGACATGTATAGCGCCAGCATCATTACCACCGCCATTTTTGCCACCTCGGAGGGCTGTAGGGTAAAGAATCCTAAATCGATCCATCGCTGAGCTACACCCTCGGCGGCTCCCACTACGAGAACCAGAAGCAGCAGAGCAATGGATGCCGCATACGCGCCTACGCCAAATACACGCCAGAACCAAGGTCTTGCATAAATAACAAAAAGCACGGTGATCACCGTGGCGATGACAGCAAACAAAATGTATCTCCACAAATAGTATGTGGAGCTGTCATATTCTCGCTCGGCGTATACCGCGCTTGCGCTATAAGACATCACCGCCCCAAAGCACACGAGAAGCATCGCCCAAAGCAAAAACCACATATCAATACTGCCTCGTCTTAAGGGAGCTGTTTCATCCACCTCAGGGGCGGGTGTGAGAGGTTCCCTGAAAACCACGTCGTTTTCTATGCGCTTTGTTTCCTGCTTCTGAAGAATTTCCCGAATTCCCCACTTCCGTGCCTGACGGCCCTCTTTTTCCTCCACAGGCAGATTCTGCTCCGATTTCTTTTCCTTGTCCTTCAAAAACGGATCCCTCCCCCTGTTGTGATTATATCAAAGTCCGAACCAGGCAAGCACGCAAAGTGCTACCGTAATCAGTCCGAACACCGTAACGATCTTTCCTTCCTTCCAACCGCATTTTTCAAAGTGGTGATGGATGGGCGCCATCTTGAAAATGCGCTTATTTCTCAGTTTAAAGCTTCCAACCTGTAGCATGACAGATACCGTCTCCAGCACATACATACCGCCCACGATAAATACGATCATGGGCTCGTTGATCAAAAATGCCGCTCCGGTTACCGCTCCTCCCAAGAAGAGAGAGCCCGTATCCCCCATGAATACCTTGGCGGGATGCAGATTGAACAGCAAAAAGCCGAGCATTCCCCCCACCAGCGCCGCCGACAAAAGTGTCAGCGAGACGTGGAGATAATTGATACCGACAAAGGCAAAGAAGCAAAATACGATCAAGGTAACCGTTCCTGCCAATCCATCTACCCCATCGGTCAGATTCACGCTGTTGACCATACCGACGATCACAAACAGGGCAAATACGTAATACACGATTCCCAGCTCTACGGAAATATCCGTAAAAGGAATATGCAGGGTAGTATCAATATAATCCAGAACGCGAAGCATAAAAATATACGCTCCCGCCGCCAGAACCTGCAACATCGACTTCTGATATGCCTTGAGTCCCTGATTCTGCTTTTTCATCAGCTTACAAAAATCGTCAACGAAGCCGATCAAGCCGTTCATTACTGCAAGCGCCAACGTCAACGCCAGTGGAATCAGCTCTCTTTGCTTTCCCTTGATGGAATACCATACGGCAAAGCCCGCCAGCGTCAAAAGGATCGCCATAATAAAGGCAATTCCGCCCATGGTGGGGGTTCCCTCCTTGGAACGGTGCCACTGGGGACCCACGTCCAGGATATGCTGTCCCGCCTTTTTTCCCTTCAGGATCGGGATAATGAAATAGGTAAGAACTGCCGTCAAAAGGAAGGATACGCCTCCCACAATGCCGAATTCAATCCACATTTCCTTCATCTTTCCCCTCGCTCCTGAGCCGATCAGCTTTTCAGTCTGTCGCTATTGTTCTTTAAATAATCCAGAATACGCTCCGCAGCAGCTCCGCGACTTGCCTTTACCAACAGCACATCTCCCGCGCGGAGGGAATGCAACAACATTTCTCCGCTGATCTCGGGCGCCGCCGTGTTCTGATTTCGATAGATATTTTCGGGCAGTAGTCCGCCAAGAATCGCGCCACCCGCGATCTGCTCGGCAAACTCTCCGAAGGTATAAAGCATCGAACCGCCCATCTTGGCAAAATACAGACCGATCTCCTCATGGAGCCGATCGGAATTCTCACCAAGCTCGTACATATTTCCCAGTACCGCCGCCATTCTGCCTGCCTTCTTCTGTCCGGAAAGCGTTTGAAGCACGTTGATCGCGGCGTGCATGGATTCGGGACTTGCATTGTAGCAATCCTCAATGACGGTGATTTCACCGATATTATATATGTTTTGTCTCATTCCAACGGGTCTGTAACGATTCAAGCCGTTGAGAATCGTCTGATCATCCAGATTCATGCGCACACCAACCGCATAGGCGAACAGCGCCGCATAGACATTGTGGCGCCCCATGGTGGGAATTACCACGTTATGAACCGTCTTACCGTTATAGCAAAGATCAAAAACGGTTCTGCCAAGGCCCTGACGGATATTGACCGCCTGAAAATCCGCGGGAGAATCAATTCCAACAAATACAGGCTGTACACCGGGGGTCAGGTAGGCGCGAAGCATCGGCTCGTCACCGTTGAGAAGCAGGGTTCCACCCGCCTTCAGACCTTTAACGATCTCCATCTTGGCGTGACAAATATTCTCGCGGGAGCCAAGATACTCCATATGAGAGGTTCCGATATTGGTAACGATGGCAATATCGGGCTCTGCAATTTTGGACATGTACTCGATCTCACCCCGATTGCTCATGCCCATCTCCAGTACCGATACCTCGGTATCATTTTGCAAAGCCAACAGAGACAAGGGCATACCAAGCGTACTGTTATAGTTACCCTCGGTTTTATGAACGCGGAAGCCCTCTGCCAGAACCGCTGCCACAAATTCCTTGGTGGTAGTCTTGCCCACGCTTCCGGTAATGGCTACCTTTCTGTGATTCAGACGGCGGTCATATGCCTTGGCAAGCTCTCCTACCGCCTTGAGGGAATCATCCACCACGACCGCTACGTATTTTCTGTCTCCGACCTCGGGAATCCGCTCACAAAGAACGCACTCATTACCGGAAGAAACAGCAGCCGCAATATAGTCGTGTCCGTCCACGCGCTCACCGCCGAGCGCGACAAACAACGATCCCTCCGCAGCCTCACGGGAGTCGGTACAAACGTAGCGAAATGGCATATTACGGTTACTCTCTCCGCCCACGCAGCACAGCATACCGCCGCAAATCTGCGCAAGTTCCGCCATGGTCAGTCCGTTGCAACCTACATTGACTCTCATATCCGTTCTTCCTTCCCGACACCGAAGTGCCTCTATTTTTTGTTCCGCTCACGAAAAGCGTCCTTTACGATCACTCTCTCATCAAAGGGATGTCTTCCCTTATGATCGATCTCATATTTCTCATGGCCCTTCCCCGCAAGGATCACATAATCCTTCGATCCGGCTTGTAAGACAGCCGTTCTGATCGCCGTGCGGCGATCGGGAATGACCAAAAACGGTTTTTCCTTATTCATTCCCCTCACAATATCCGAAAAGATCTGCTGGGGTGACTCGCTTCGGCTGTTATCGGAGGTAATGAACACGAAATCAGCGAAGCGAGAGGCAACGTGCGCCATCTCCGCTCTCTTTCCCCGATCCCGATCGCCGCCGCAACCAAAGACCAACAAAATTCTCTCTCCGTCGGCGCGAAGTCCGTGAACGCTTCGCAGAAGCTTTTCCAGCGCGTCGGGGGTATGAGCATAATCAATCAGCACGGTAGGATCGCTCTCTCCATCCGAGCATACTCGTTCCATTCGTCCGCAGACACCCGACGTATGGGCAAACACCGACCGAATGATTTTAGGAGAGATCCCGCATTCCATGGCAACCGCCCCCGCCAGGAGCGAGTTGGTTACGGAAAAGGAACCGGGAATGCTGATCCGCACGGGAAAGCTTCCCGTACCCGTTTTCATTTGATAAGAGGATCCCTCTGCCCCATTTGACTTTACGTCAAGAGCGCAAAAGTCCCCTACCCCCGCAGAACAGGCAACCGCGGGACAAGATAATTCTTCTAAAAGACGTGCCCCGTAGGGGTCGTCAACGTTCACCACCGCGCGGCGGCAGCGAGAAAACAGTCTTTTTTTGGATTGGAAATAGGATTCCATATCGCCATGGAAATCCAAATGATCCTGCGTCAGGTTGGTAAAGACCCCCATTTCAAATTCAATGGCGTCGGTCTTATGCAACGCAAGCGCGTGAGAGGTCACCTCCATGAACACGTATTCTACTCCGTCCTCCACCATTTTCGCAAGCATCGGATAGAGATTTTCCGGATCAGGAGTTGTCATATTGGCAAGGGAATCTACATTTTTGGGTGACAGTACCACACCGTCTGCCGATCGACAGCACACGGTTCCCAATATACCGCATCGATGTCCGGCGGCTTCAAACAGCTCGCACAGCAACGTGCAGACCGAGGTCTTTCCGTTGGTTCCCGTTACACCGATGATCTTTAATTTTTCCGTCGGATTACCGTACAGGGCGTTATAGAGCAAAGCAGAAGCCTTCCTTGTGTTCTGAAGCATAATATATGCTGCGGCACCACCCACACACGCGTCACGCACACGCTCCGCTACTATAACCGCCGCTCCGGCACGTATTGCATCGTCAATATACCCGTGGCCGTCCGTGTGCAAGCCCTCAATGCAGAGAAAGAGGCACCCGGGAGTCACTTGTCGGGAATCTGTGACGATTGTTTCAATTTCAATATCTCCCAGCTCGGGAGGATAGTCCAGTTCGGCTCTGCCGAACAGCTCTGACACCTTCATATACGCCTCCGAAGTATTTCTCTTTCTACTTCCTTGGCGCCATCGGCGTCCTACTGATCAATCATTGGGGATATAATCGGCTTCATCTCCGAAGGTCAGCGTGATCACCGTTCCTCTGGTAACCAGCGTTCCCGCGGCAATTGACTGCGCGGATACGATGGAATTTGAGGCGCTTCCCGCTGAGGAGCCTCGCAAACGAATATTCAGTCCCAATCCGTTTAAAATTCCGTTTGCTTGCTCTACGTTTTTACCGATCAACGAGGGGACAGCCACATTCTTTGCTGCCTTTTCCTCTCCGGTATACAGGATCACTCTTCCGTTTCCGCTCCATTTTTCCACGTAGGTTCCCCCCGAGGGAGACTGGGATACCACGGTTGCGTTTGGATTGCTATCTCCAACGATCTCCACCTTCAAGCCGAGCTTCGTCAGCGCATCGGTTGCCTCGGCAACCGTCTGTCCGCGATAGCTTCTCACATAGGTAGCCCGCTTCTGATTCTCCTCCTCGGTAAAGTGCGGCTCAACACCCATATAAGGGAGAATATTTTCCAAAGCGCCCGCGATATAAGGAGCGGCAACTGTGCTTCCGTACAGTACGCCCTTCGTAGGCTCATCTACAATAATAATAATAGCGATCTCGGGATCATCCGCGGGCGCAAATGCTACCGTTGAGCAGATATACGCGTCACGGTCCACGTAGTCTGTACCCTTCTTTTCCGAGGTACCCGTTTTTGCCGCCACGCGATAACCGGCGACATAGGCGTTCTTGGCGCCTCCGTTTCCGGATACGCCTTCTTCCAGAGCAATTGCAAGCTCTTCGCAAACCGCCTCGCTGACTACGTTTCGCTTGATAGTTTTCTCATGTTGATAAATTACGTTTCCCGCCTTGTCGGTAATCTTCTCTACGATGTAAGGCGTCATCAGTGTTCCGCCGTTGGCTACCGCCGAAACCGCGCAAAGCTGTTGCATGGGAGTGACGTTAAAGTTCTGACCAAAGGCATAGATCGCCAGATCCAGCTTCGTCATTTGGGAGGCAAAAATACTGTTTCCTTCACCCGGCAGGTCAATCCCCGTCTTTTCCCGATATCCGAAAGCAGTAGTATACTGCCGATAGGTATCGATCCCGACCAGCTCGCCAAGAGTCATAAACCAGACGTTGCAGGATTGCTGTAAGCCTTGCGCGAAGGTCAGCGAACCGTGTCCTGTCACCTTGTGGCAGTGAATTCTTCGATCCGCCACGATCTTATATCCCGGACAGGATACGTGACTGGGCATTTCGTCCTTTTTTTCCTCCAGCGCCATCGCGGAGGTAATAATCTTAAAGGTAGATCCCGGAATATAGCTCTCAGTCACCGCCTTGTTGGACCACATCTCGGTCAAAAGCTTTCGCTGAAGATCGGCGTAAGCATCGGATCCTTCCGCAAGCCCGCTCTCCGAAAGGGTGGCGGCGGACAATTCGTCCAATGCCCAAGGGTCGTTCAGATTAAAGGGGGAGGAGGTTGCCATGGCAAGAATCGCTCCACTGTCCACGTCCATGACGATTCCACAAGCGCGGTTCGCCGCCTCGTGATTGGTCACGGTCTGCTCCAACTGCTCTTCCAGAAAGCTCTGGATCGTGGTATCGATGGTGGTCTGAAGATCATAGCCGTCCACCGCCTCGATATAACTGGCGTAATCGTTGGGCATCTCGTTCCCGTAGGAATCCCTTGCCTTAATATAATATCCGTCTACGCCTTTGAGATATTCGTCGTATTGATATTCCAATCCGTAAAGCCCCACGCCGTCGCTACTGGTAAAACCAAGCATGTGCGCCGCAAGGCTCTGCCCCGGGTAGTACCTTGTGCTTTGCGCCTCCAGATACACCATACTGTGTAAACCATACTCGTCGATAAATTCCCGAACGGTATCCGCGGTATCCTCGTCTAC
>JAZNDP010000087.1:0-10520 GCA_045588165.1 Eubacteriales bacterium
CATCAGATTCACCTTGTTGTGCAGACGTCCCGCCGTATCAATGATCAGCACGTCCGCCTGACGTCTCTTGGCATAGGCGATGGCGTCAAACACCACCGCGGCGGGGTCAGAGCCCTCGTTCTGCTTCACAAGCTCGGCGCCCGACCGCTCGCACCATACCGCCAGCTGATCGATCGCCGCGGCGCGAAACGTGTCTGCCGCCGCAACCACCACCCGTTTTCCTTTTTGAACCAGGCGGTTGGAGATCTTTCCGATGGAGGTGGTCTTACCCGCGCCGTTGACGCCGATCACCAGAATCACCGAGGGGGTGGTGGAGAGATTCAACTCCTCGCCCTGACCGATCATATCCTCCAAGATCTCCTTCAGCGCGTCGGTCACCTGCTCTTTTTCCTTCAGGCGACCCGCCTTTACGTCCTCCCGAAGGCGATCCATGATCTCCTCCGTGGCGTTCACGCCCACGTCGGACATAATGAGAAGCTCCTCCAGCTCCTCTAAGAGATCCTCGTCCACTCTGACGAATGCCTTCAGCACCTCGTCGATCTGTCCGAAGATCGCGTTTTTCGTTTTGGCAAGTCCGCTTTTCAGCTTATCCAAAAATGCCATCCCAGTCATCTCCCTTTTTCTTCGAAATATCGTCTACGTTCAGCTCCATGACCTTGGAGATTCCTCTCTCGGGCATGGTCACGCCGTACAGACGGTTTGCCGCCTCCATGGTACCGCGACGGTGGGTGATCATCACAAATTGCGTGCCGTTGGAATACCGCTTGATATATTCGGCAAATCTCGCCACGTTCACCTCATCCAGCGCCGCCTCGATCTCGTCCAGAATACAGAAGGGCGTGGGGTTCACCTGCAAGATCGCAAAGAACAGCGCGATTGCAATAAACGCCTGCTCACCACCCGACAGCTGGACCAGATTCTTGATGATCTTTCCGGGAGGAGCCGCCTTGATCTCAATGCCGCTCTCCAATACGTTGTCGGGCTCGGACAGCGACAGCTCGGCAGATCCTCCGCCGAACAGCTCGGCAAAGACACGGTTAAAGTTCTCGTTGATCTGACGGAAAGAGTCTACGAAGGCGGTCTCCATCTCACCCTCCAGCTTTCCGATGATATCGGAAAGGTCGGCGCGAGACGCCTCCAAATCCTTGATCTGCCCCGCCATATAATCGTATCTTGCCTTCACTTCCTTGTATTTATTCACGGCATCAAGGTCTACGTTTCCGAGAACACGAAGCTTATTTCGACACTCGGTTTGCTTTGCCGCCGCCTCGGGTCTGGTCGCGGGAGTCAGCGTCTCATATCCGAGAGCCACCGCGTCGGAGCGAGTCATCTCGTGCTCGTCCCACAGACGGGAGGCAAGCTTATCCTGCTCGGCTCGCAAATTCTGCAACCGATTCTCACAGCGGGTATATTCCTGGAAGATCAGCTCCTTCTGCTGGAGCTTCTCTCTCATCTTCATGTTAACCTCGTTCAGCTTTTTCTGGAATTCGGCATTTCCCTCCTCCAGCTTGGAGCGTTGCTCACTCAGTTCATGAAGCTTTTGGCTTCCCTCCCCGTAAAGGGTTCGGTTCGCGGCAAGAGCGCTCTCGTACTCGGCAATTTGCGTATTCAGCTCGCCGATCTTCGCCTCCTGCTCCTCGCGGGCAGCCAGATACATCGCGATCCGTCCCTCTGCCTCCGCGCCAAGGCGTTCCTCTGTCTCGATGTCCTTTTTGATCTCGTTCATCGCGATCAGGATCGCCGTCATGCGATTTTCCGCCTCGGCTCTCTGATCCTGCGCGGCGTTTCTTCTGATATCCATATCCGCCCGCGCCGCGTTGATCTCGGCAATCTGGGCTTCCAGCTCGGTTCTGCGCACCAGAAGGCTCTTTCGATCCTCCTCATACCGCTCTCCTGCCCGTAAAAGATCTCCATAATCGGCGCGAAGCTTCTCAGTAAGCGCCACGTTGGCGTCAAGCTTGGCGCGAAGCTGCTCCAGACGGTTGTTCTCCGAGTCTCGCATGACCTTAAGCAGTCCGATCTTTTGGTCTGCCGAATCCCGCTCATCCTCCTTGTCGGCAATACTCTGCCCCAGCTTTTTGAGTGCACCGTCCTTTTTGGCGATCTCCCTCTCCAGCTCGGCAACCTGTCCCTCCAGTCGCTTGATCTCTCCCGCGCGAGAAAGAATGTTGCCATTCTGCCGCACCGATCCTCCCGTAAAGGAACCGCCTACGTTGATCTGCTGACCGTCCAAGGTCACCGCCCGGACACGGTACCGCAGATCCTTTGCCATGCTGGTGGCATGATCAATGGTGTCAAAGATCAAGGTTCTTCCCAAAAGTCCCGACAGGATCTTGGAGAATTTTTCGTCAGCCTCTACCAGCTCGTCGGCAACGGCAATATACCCCTCATACCCCATTGCCTCCTGCATCTCGGGAGTCAGGCTCTGTCCCTTCATAGAGGTTAGGGGGAAGAAGGTCGCCCGACCCGCCTCTGCCTTTTTCAGGGCAAACATGGCGGTCTTTGCCACGCTTTCATCCTCTACTACAATATGCTGAAGATTGGGTCCCAAAGCCGTCTCAATGGCATTGAGATACCGATCCTCCACGTTGATCAACGTAGAAAGGGGACCGTAGATTTTTCCGCAAGGAGCGCCAAACCGATCGGTAATTCCCTTCTCTGCGTATTTCTTCATGACGAAACGAACAGCGCCGGAATACCCCTCAAATTGCTGTTCCATAGTTTTGAAGGTGTCGATTCTCTGTTGTGCCGAATCCCGACGAAGCCGCAGAGCGGTCAGCTCCTCGTTTCCGTCATGACGGATACGGTACAGCTCGGCAAGCTCACCCGACAGCTTTTCGGATTCCTGTGCCGCCTCCGCGGTGGTCTGATCGTATTCCTCCACCGTACGACTGATGCGCTCACTCTGTTCCTTCATTTGAGCAGACTGCGCCTCATAGGTCTCGATTTCTCTCAACACAGAAGCGTTTTTATCGTCCTCCGTGGTTTTAGAGTTTTCAATGAAGGTAATCCGCGCGTTAACACCCGACAGCTCGGACTCTCTTTCTCTCACATCGGACAGCGCCCGATCGATATCGAAATCCAAAGCCCTTGCCTGCTCTGCCACGGCGGACCGTTCGCTCTCCGCCAGCGCGTGCTCTTCCTCTTTCTGACTCAAGGTCCCACGCAAGGACTCAATTTTTGCCGCCCGAGCGGCGCCCGCCTCTTCCTCTGCCAGAATCGACTTATTTGCCGACTCCTTTGCGCCCTCCGCGGCGGCAATCAAGGAACGGGTATGTAAAATATTCGTCTCTCCGATTCGGTATTCGCTATCCAGACGGTGGTTCTCGTCGGTCTGCGCGCGAATGGCGACCAGTAGGTTTTCCGACTCAGTCTGGTTGGACTTGGAAATCTCAAACAGATGATCGTTCTGCACCTCCAACGCCTTTACCGAATCCTCCGCGTTCTGCAGATCAAAAGATGCATTGCGGAAGGTCTCCTCGTATTTTGCCACGTCGGATCGGAGCTTTTCGGTATCATACAGCCACAGCTGAATATCCACCTTTCTTTTCGTCTCCAGAAGATCGATTGCCTTCTTTGCCTTTTCCGCCTCCCGCTCCAAGGGCGCGACTTGCGCGGACACCTCGGCAAACACGTCGTTGATACGGGTCATATTATCCTCAACGGAGGCAAGACGGCGCTCGGTCTCGCTCTTTTTATGACGGTACTTGGCAATTCCCGAGGCGTCCTCGAAGATGCTTCTTCTCTCGTCACTCTTGCGGGAAATGATCTCGGCGATCTTACCCTGACCGATAATGGAATACCCATCTCTTCCCACACCCGTATTCATAAACAGCTCGTATACGTCACGCAGACGGACGGCGCGGCGGTTGATGAAATATTCACTCTCACCGGAACGGTAATACCGACGGGTTACCGTCACCTCGTCGTAAGGGCAGTCCAATCTGCCGATCATACCGGTGTTATCAAAGGTTACCGACACCTCCGCGTATCCCATGGGGCGACGGCTATCGGCGCCACCGAATATAATATCCTCCATTTTCGTTCCGCGGATGCTCTTGGCAGACAGCTCGCCAAGCACCCATCGCATCGCATCGGAGATATTGGATTTTCCGCTTCCGTTGGGTCCTACGATGACGGTAGTTCCCCCCTCGAATGTCAGCTTCGTTTTGTCGGGAAAGGACTTAAAGCCCTGTAATTCCAAGGATTTCAGATACACAGCATTTCTCCCTTCATGTCTTTTCCATGAAAAACAGATTCAATACTTTATTATATCAAATTTTCATCGATTTTTCAAGAGCTTTTATATAATAAAGATAGATTTTTTCCTTGGATATACAAAATGGGCGCCGTGTGATTCTCTCACACGGCGCATCCGTTCAATTCCAATAATCGGTCTTATGGGGAAGGTCAATATCCGACGCGCGGAAGATGGGCTCCCTTCCCTCTTTTCTCTGCTTTTCATAGTTTTTCAAGGCACGGAACGCGTACTTACTCAGAATAAGGATCACGGGAATATTGATCAGCGCCATGACCCCCATCGTCATGTCGGCAATATTCCAAAGCAGATCGGCTGACAGTCCCGCTCCTACAAGGATCACCAAGGATGCAATCACGTAATAGATCCGCATCACTGCCTTACTCGGTACCCGACCGCAAATGTAGAAAACACACTGATCCACATAGTAAAGGTTCCCCAGAAGAGTGGTAAAAGCAAAGAAGATCATCGCAACCGTGATAAAAATAGGTCCAAAGGCGCCAAGAGCCGCGGACAGGGATGCCTGTACGTAGGGAGCACCCGATAGCTCCGCGCTGGGCTCAACTCCGGAGCACATGCACATAAAGGCAGTTGCGGAGCAAACCAAAAGAGTATCGATAAAGACCGAAAGCACCTGAACCAATCCCTGCTTCACAGGATGGGCAACCTCCGCCGTTGCGGAAGCGTTGGGCGCGGAGCCCACTCCCGCCTCGTTGGAAAACAGACCTCGCTTGATGCCGTACATGATGCAGGAGCCGCCGAAGCCGCCAAAGATCGCCCTCATATTGAAGGCGTCGGTAAAGATTTGACCGAACACCGAGGGAATTACGGTAATATTCAATACCACAATCACCAGAGCTACCAGAATATACGCCACACCCATGACCGGAACCAAAATCTCGGTGATCTTCAGCACCCGTTTTCCTCCGCCCATCAGACAATAGCATACCAGAATTGCCAGAATCGCTCCAATCACCCACGGAGTAATCTTTGCATCGTAAAAGCTGTAGGTTGAAAACGTGGATTGAAGGTTATAAGACGCAAGCATATTAAAGCCGAAGCCGTAGGTCACGATCAGCAGAATTGAAAAAATAATTGCCAAGGGACGGCAACGAAACCCTGTCTCAATATAATAAGCGGGTCCGCCATAGGATCCGTTTGTCCCCTTTCTCTTATAGATCTGCGCCAACGTACTCTCCACAAATGCGGAGGCGGCGCCGATGATGGCAATCAGCCACATCCAGAATACAGAACCGAAGCCTCCAAGGCAGAGAGCGGTAGAAACGCCAATGATGTTTCCTGTTCCCACACGGGAGGCGGTAGAAACCATTAATGCCTGAAAGGAGGACACACCCCTTCCGTCCTTTGGCTTCTCGCTGACCGACCTCAGCTGTTCGCCAAGGAGACGAAATTGCGCGAATCCGCTTCGAACGGTAAAGAACAGACCTGCGACAACCAGCAGAATGATCAAGATATAACTATACAATGCCTCATTCGTCACCGAAATGACGTGATTCAAAAACTCCATAAAGTCCCTCTCCTCTCCATCGGTTACTTTATTTTACCATGTTTTTCCCTTTTTTGCAATAGGTTTTCTTTCCGCAGGCAAAAAAAGGGGCGTCACGAATCGTGACGCCCCACAGGAATTATTCAAATTAAGCTTCGGTGGACTCTTCAGCAGCGGGAGCTTCCTCAGCAGCGGGAGCTTCCTCAGCAGCGGGAGCCTCTTCAGCAGCGGGAGCCTCTTCAGCAGCGGGAGCCTCTTCAGCAGCGGGAGCCTCTTCAGCGGCGGGAGCCTCTTCAGCGGCGGGAGCTGCTGCAGGAGCAGGAGCCGCTGCGATTGCAGCCATATCGCCGGTAACGATCGCCGTCATCTCGGTCTTGGGCATACCCTTGCAGAGGATTGCCTTAGCAACGATCAGGGCGATCTCAACGACCAGCATCAGAATGGCGCCAAACATCGCAGTCTTAAGAGCGGCGGTTTCCTCAACAGTCATGTTCTCCAGGAAGGAGAAGTTACCCTCGGTTCCCTTGGACTTGGTAACGATGTAGTAGCCGTGCTTTGCCGTGGTCAGGAAGGTAGCAACACCGGTAGCAATCAAAGCAACGATCGCACCGCCAATGCAGTTGTCTCCGCCCTTCTTGGAGCATGCAAGACGAGAAACGTTGGAGGTCAGGTAGCTGATTGCGGACACGAGCAGAACGAATACGACGATAATTGCGATACCGTCGACCCAGAACATGCTGTCGATCTCAGGATCAATCTTTGCCTTCTTTGCCAGAGCCTGCGCGTCACCAACCTTTGCGAGGTACTTGGTGTACGTACCGCCAAGGAATCTGTTGAATACGTTTGCCTTCACCATATTGAAGAAGAATACGAAGAATGCAACGATTCCGATAACGGACGCGCCCTGAATCAGGTTGATGTACATAAACTGCTTCATGTTATAGTTATACAGTCTGGATGCAACCAGGTTGATCACTGCGGAGCAGATTGCAACAACAGCGATTCCTACCAGACCGAAGCCATACTTCATGCCGGGCAGCAGGGTCTGGAGCAGCATCAGAAGGAATACCAAAGTCAAGGAACCAAACAGAGTTCCGTTTACCTTGGAAACGGCATTCTCGGGAGTCTTGATGTTAGCCAGAGCTGCAATCAGAACCTTGAGCGCCTTGATAATGAACATAATGGGAAGTACGATGGTCAGAGAAAGAACGCCGATGAGCGCTATAAAGATAACCATAACCTCGAGAATCATGCCCAAAATGTTGGAGCCGGAGGAAGAGCCGGTGGAGGAATCGTCATCGCTGACAGCATCCACAACGGTAGCGACCATAGCAACCGCGGTCATAACGGTGTTTTTACCGTCCTCGCTCTTGAGCTTCTCCTCGAAAGCCTCTGCCTTCTTGCTGCCTTCCGTGGAATCATCGGAGGCGATAGAGATCATATCGATCATCATCTTGCCGCCCTTGATCAGGCTAACAGCAGAAACTCCCACTTCCTCGGGAATCTTCATGTCAATGTCCAGATCATCCATCAATTCATTGATCTGATCTACGTTATCCAGGGTCTTCAGCGTGACGATGGGCATAAAGCTCATAGCCAACGCAACGATTACCAGTACAACGCTTACCCAGACCTGAATCATGGTCATCTGCTTCTTGGGAATGTTAAGCTGATACATGTTAGTTTTTCTCCTTTAAAAATAAAAATTTAGGATATCATAATTCTACTCCCTTTTTTGTGTTTTGTCAAGAAAAAAACACAAATTTGTTTGAAAATATTTTTGGTTTGTCCACATTCTTTTCACTTTTTCATCATTTTCTCGTCAAACTTCAGGATATAGGCGTATTTTTCTTTAAAAAAGGCAGACGCTCGAAGAATTCGCGTCTGCCAAAATTTTTTTCGATTCAAATTACCAAGGGGAATCCGCCGAAGATCACGGTCATGAGCATATACAGTAAAGGAATGGTGATGACACCAAGCGTGTTGGAAATCAGCGCCATGCTCGCCCCCGTTTCGGGATTTCCGCCGTACGCTTCGGGAAATACCACGGTGTTCAGTCCCAGAGGCATTGCCGTGAAGAAAAAGACAAGATAAATCACCAAATTGTCAATCTCCATGGAAAAGAGCGCAGAAAACAGCTCCTTTGCGCCAAAGACGATCGCCACCAGCACGCAAGGAAGAACTACCAACCGCAAAATGCTCGCCACATATACCTTCTTGTTTTTGATCATTCCCGACAGGCTGTAATTTGCCACGGTCACACCTGCCAACAGCATTGCCATGGGACCCATGCAAACCTTCAGAGAATCCAAGGTAGAGGTCATAAAGGTGGGAAGATCACTGCCAAGCCCCGTGATTCCCACGATCATACCGAGAAACATGGCGATGGTGGGGGCATTCGCGATTTTTTTGAGAATTCCCAACGCTCCGCCCCGATCGGCTCCCTTGGGAACCAATACGCTGATTCCCCATACGTACACCATAATGGAGGCGGGCAATGTAAACAGCTTATAATACGCCAGAGCCTCGTCACCGAACATCCCAAGGATAATGGGATCCGCCATATATCCGAAATTCGCGAAGGTCAAGGCGTACTGATAGATTCCTCTCTCGGGAGAGGGCTCTCTGACGAACAGACGGGATAAAAGAATAGCGATCCCTATGGATACAGCAATGGTAAGACAGGAAAACCCGATATTGACCGCGTGAGTACTCAAGGACGACACCGTAAAGTTTTTCGCCATAGTGCTGAAGCTGAGTGCAGGAGCAAAAACCCAAGTAACCAGCTTCGCGATCACCTTCCCCGAATCCTGCGACAAAATCCTCGTTTGCCGCAATATGTATCCCACGGCAATGCACAGAAACATGGTGAGCATCGGATTTAGCATAATCAAAAAAGTCTGCATGGTTTTCTCCTTGTCAAAAAAAGGAATTTTGGATTTTATTATAGCAAACTTTCCGCAACCGGTCAAGGTGATATCGAAAAATATTATGGGAAGATCAAAAAAATGGAATTGCTTTTTTAGGGCTCAGTCGGTTCACACGAGAAAAAGAAAAAAGAGGTCTTAAGACCTCGTTCTTTCTTTTTTCTGGGGTGAGTGATGGGATTCGGTCTCGCCTGCGGGCTCGGTCACTCCGCGGCTCTGACATGCCACCGGCATGTCATTCACTACCGCTCCGCCTTCGAATCCCATCACAGAAAAAGTAGAAAAAAAGAAGAGCACGGTCAACGACCGCGCTCTTCTTTTTTCTGGGGTGAGTGATGGGATTCGAACCCACGGCCTCCAGGGCCACAACCTGGCGCTATAACCAACTTAGCTACACCCACCGTATGGCGTGCCTTAAGGGATTCGAACCCCTGACCTACTGCTTAGAAGGCAGTTGCTCTATCCAACTGAGCTAAAGGCACAGATATATAAATGGCGCACCGGAATGCGCCATTTATTGGAGCGAGTGATGGGAATCGAACCCACGCGACCAGCTTGGAAGGCTGGGATTCTACCATTGAACTACACTCGCATATATCCTTTTCCGGAAAACTGCCCTAATATCATACCATAAACTTTTGTACTTGTCAATAGATTCTTGAAAATTTTTCTCAATTTTTTTATTTTTTCAGGGTCTTGCGAAAAAATTCGTTCTATGGTACAATAATAATTGAAAAAACGTGGAGGAAATACTGCTTATGAATCGGCATCGCCACACTCTATCCTATTTGCTCACCCCCGACTACATATTCAATACCTTTGACGAGATCACTCCCGAATTCCTTTCCTCTTTGGGGATCTCTGCTCTTCTGATCGATATCGACAACACTTTGGCGCCCTACGAGCAACCGGAGCCAGACGATCGGATCCGTGATTGGTTCGCTTCTCTGGAGCGCGCCGGCATCAAGGCGGCGCTGATCTCCAACAACCATCCCCCTCGCGTGGAGCTGTTCAATCAGACCCTCGGTCTGCCTGCCTACCCCGACAGCGGGAAGCCGGGAAGTCGCGCAATACGGAACGCAATGAAGATCATGGGCTCTACCCCGGAGAACACCGCAGGTCTTGGCGATCAGCTTCTCACTGACACCTTAGCGGTTCACCGTCTGGATATGCCTTCCCTCATCGTTCCTCCCATCAAGGACAAGACCACCCCTTTCTTCAAGTTCAAGAGATGGTTGGAAAAGCCCTTCATCAAGCGATACTATAAAACACATGCAAAAAAGGAGAACCTATGATTCGTATTGATCACCCCACCTTCGGTCCCGGAGGAAATAGTGAATCCTTCTACGACGAAGGCTATAAATCCACTCTGCAAGCCCCCGCATGGCTGATATCAAAGGGACTTGACGCTTATGAATACCAGGCGGGCAACGGCTTGACCGCGGGAGAAGCTACCCTCAAAAAGATCGGAGAGGAAGCAAAAAAATGCGGAATTCTCATGTCTCTGCATACTCCCTATTTCATTTCCCTGTCCGGTGTAGACGAGGAAAAACGTCTCAAGAGCATTGACTACATTTCCCGTTCCCTCCGCGCGGCGGAATGTCTCGGCGCCGACACCATCGTCATTCACACGGGAAGCGCCGCCAAGATCACCCGAGAGGAAGCCATGGCGCTCACCTCCGACACGCTGACGAAGAATCTGGAGGTCAATGGCGACACCGCCATCCGCATGGGACTGGAGACCATGGGAAAGATCAATCAGCTTGGCACGCTGGAGGAGGTTCTTACCCTCTGCAAAATCTCCCCTCTCTACCATCCCGTGATAGAT
>JAZNDP010000088.1:0-20895 GCA_045588165.1 Eubacteriales bacterium
TAGCCATGTCGTTCTGTGAGCCAAGGAGTTGTTTCATACATTTGTCTTCCTAAGACCGCTTGGCCCTCCGACTTGGTAGATATTTTCGTCGCGGGTGTTGGCACGGGAGGCACGCTGACGGGTGTGGGCGACTATCTCAGATCCATGAAACCCGATATTCGGATCGTCGCGGTAGAGCCCGCCTCCTCTCCCCTTCTGTCGGAGGGCAGATCAGGCGCTCACGGCTTACAGGGGATCGGCGCCAATTTTGTTCCAAGCAACCTCAACCGCTCCCTGATCGACGAGATCCTTCCCGTCACCGAGGAGGAGGCATATGCCGCAGGACGGGCACTGGCAAGGGAGGAAGGGATCCTCTGCGGGATCACCTCGGGCGCCGCGCTTCACGCCGCCACCCTGTTGGCAAAGCGACCCGAAAACCGAGGCAAGACCATCGTCTGTCTGCTTCCCGACACGGGAGACCGATATTTGTCTACGCCGTATTTCTCATAAATACTGAACGAAGAACTCCCCTGGCGCACGTTTCGTCAGGGGAGCTCCTTATATCAAAAATCATCCTTGACAGATTTGGGGAAGGATGATATAATTAGGATGATGTAATTAAATGTAGATATATTTTATGCGCTTTATACTATACCTGATCAGGAGAGTATTATGAAAAGAATCGTTTACCTTTTTTGCGCGTCCCTAATCCTCTGTGCTCTGCTCTTCGTTTTTGTCGCATGCGACGATTCCGGCAACGGCAACTGCGACATACACGATTGGGAGAAGTGGAATACCGTAATGGAAGCAACCTGCTCCCAAAATGGAGAAATGCAGAGATACTGCAATCGGTGTGGCGAGTTTGAAACCAAACCTATCCCCGCCATTTCTCACAAATTTGGCGGGGAGTGGGAAACGATGCTTCAGCCCACTTGTGAGTCAGACGGCTATGAACAGCAAACCTGTCTGTACTGCCACACTACAAGTGAGCCGCGGACGATAGCGGCAATAGGACACCAGTCCCGTTGGGTCGTGGAGTCCGAGCCCTCCTGTGAAACCGAAGGACAAGAATCGCTATTATGTGATAACTGCGGTGTTCTCGAGCGTCGCTCTATTCCGGCAGTCGGATCCCACGCCATGCTGTGGGACACGGATGAGCCCGCCTCCTGTGAAACCGACGGTCTGGAGCGCGGACACTGTGAGCGGTGTAACATTTTTGATAACCGTCCCATCCCCGCTACCGGTCACTCCTTTGGCAGCTGGGAGGTTGCAACCCCCGTCAGCTGTACCGCCGACGGTGAGGAGACCAGATACTGTCCCGCATGTGAAACCACCGAACGCAGACCCGTTACGGGCGGTCACGCCTTTGGCGATTGGACGGTAGAAACCCCCGCCACCTGTACCGTCAACGGTGAGGAAACCCGATACTGTCCTAAGTGCGAAACCACGGAGCGCAGACCGATTACCTCGGGCGGTCATGCCTTTGGCGATTGGACGGAAGAAATCCCCGTCAGCTGTACTGCCAACGGCAAGGAAACCCGATACTGCACCAAGTGCGAAACCACCGAGGAAAGACCCATCGTCAGCCAAGGGCATCTGTATCTGTCATGGACGGTCGTCACCCCCGCCGAGTGTGAGTCGGATGGCGAAAAAACGGCAATCTGTAACACCTGTCACGAGCCCACAACAGAGAGTATTCCCGCAACGGGACACGACTTCCCCGATTGGACCTTTACCACTCCCGTCACCTGTACCTCAGACGGCGTTCGGGAAAGAACCTGCTCCTCCTGCCGAACCACGGAAACCGATACCGTGATCGCACCGGGACATTCCCACGTTCCCGTGATAACGCCTCCCACAAAATCGGATGAGGGATATACTACCTACACCTGCGGTGAATGCGGTGACAGCTATATTGACAGCTACGTACCCGCCACAGGCTCTTTGGGACTTCGGTATTCCACGAACAGTGACCGCGTCACCTGTACCGTTACCGGACTTGGAAGCTGCACCGACAAAGAAATTTATATTCCCCAAAAAGCGAAAATCGGTAACAAATACTACACCGTAACCATCATCGGCGGTCAGGCATTTAAAAATCAAGAGAACGTTATCAAAATCTTCCTTCCCGATACGGTAACCCGCATTGAAGGATACGCCTTTTACGGAACCTCCATCAATGCGATCACCCTTCCCTCCTCGGTAGAATATCTTGGCTCTTACGCCTTTGGTAACACCTACCTTCGGGAGATCACCATTCCCGCCTCGGTCACCGAAATCGAAAAGACCGCCTTCTTTGGCTGTAGCCAGATGTACACGGTATATTATAACTCTGATTTTTCTCCCGCGCAAGGAAATACCTTCCTAAATAACGGGGTGATTAACCAAATAACGTTCGGTGGCACCGTCGTTCCCGAAAACATCTGCTATAATTGTTCCAATATTTACAAAATTCAGATATCCGAAGGCATCACGGCAATCGGCACTCGCGCCTTCTTTGGCACGAATATTCAAACGGTTACGATTCCCGCCTCGGTACAATCCATTGGCTATATGGCATTTGACGCGTGCGAAAACGACTACTTTGACTCGGTCAACATTACCGATCTTGCCCGTTGGTGCACGATCGAATTCAGCGACGGTACCACGCTTGCCAACAGATATCTGAAGCTGAACGGAAGCTACATAACGAATCTCTCCATTCCCGAAAGCGTGACAAGTATTTCCAGATACGCCTTTGCGGGCTGTACCAGCATCGGCACGCTGACCATGACGGACAACGTTCTGGAGATCGGAAGCTGCGCCTTCCAGGACTGCGTATATCTCCGAACGGTTCGTCTTTCGGAAGCCTTGACAAATATCGACAACGCAACGTTTGAGGGTTGCGCGCGGCTTTCCACCGTGACGATACCAAACAACGTACTCCGCATCGGAAACGCCGCGTTTGCGGAATGCTCGGCGCTGTATACCGTCAATATCGGCAGCAAAGTTCAGACCATTTGCACCGGTGCCTTCAGAGACTGTACAAACTTGGCAAGCATCATTATTCCCGACTGTGTGACCACCGTTGAAGTATCCTCGTTCTCCGGATGTACCTCTCTCGCCTCCGTTACCTTTGGAAGTGGCGTAACAAGAATCGAGGGTTACGCATTCAAGAGCTGCAGTTCTCTTAAAAATATTACCTTTAAGATCACAACCGGCTGGGTTCGTGAAATAGGAAATACTTCCATCAACGTAGTCAGCAATTTCATGCTTGAAAATGCTTCAAGAGGATACACTCTTGTGAGAAACGGATAATAAATTCAATTCCAATTAAAAAAGACCGTCCACGAGACGGTCCGGTAAAGATTAGGCGTACCTGCCACGTGGCAGGTACGCCTTGCTTCATTTTAAAGCAATCCAATACTTCGGAACAGGAAGGCAAAGAGGAAGAGGGTGATCACCGAGCCCACACTGGTCCAGACCACCAGCTGTCCTGCCAGCGTATCGTCGTTCTTCATTTCTCGTGCCATAATGGCGGAGGATACCGCGACGGGAGAAGCAAAGAGAGCGATAAAAGAGGCATATTCGGGAGCGGCGAGAGACAAAATCCCCGCGCGAGAGAGCAAATATCCCACGCCGATGGCGAGGACGGGCGCCAGAACGATTCGCGCTACCGTACCCAGAATGATCTGTCCCTTCATTCCCTTCACCGCCGAGAAGGTAAACTGTCCGCCAAGCATCATCAGCATAAAAGGAGACGCGATCTTGGACATAGATTCTACCACCGAGAACAGGATCTTTCCCTGCTTGGAAAGCATGAACACGGGTTCACCCGATGCCCCCGTGGGAATCAGCTGACGAACGGCTACGCAAAGCAGTCCCGCCGCAATGGCAATGATCAGGGGATTTTGCAGAATATTGATTCCGATCTTTTTCCAATCAATTGCCCGAAGACCTTTTTTCTCGGCATTGGTTTCCTCCTGAAAGACCGACAAGGCAACCACTGCCAGCACGTTAAACATCGGAATGGTAAAGGCGGTCAGAACGGCAACGCATTGCAGAGCGAAAGCTCCGCCCAGCGCCTCGGTCAGGGAGACACCCAGAATGGCGCTGTTGGAGCGAAAGAAACACTGCACCACCACGCCCCGCTGCTTTTTATCCGGAATCCAAAGAAATACGGCAACCGTACCCAACGCGAAAAGAACCGCGATCACGATCAGCGAATAAAGCACCGTTCGCATATCAATCGCCTCAAACCCCTTGATGGAATAGACCGTACAAAACAGCATGGCGGGAAGAGCGACTCGGAAGGAAAATTTATATCCCACCGAAAGAAAATGATCGGTGAAAAAACCGATCCGCCTCAGCAGATAGCCAAGAAAGATCACCAGAACCAGCGGCAAAACCGCCTCGGCGGCATAGAGGAACGTCGCGAACATAAATTGATTTCCTTTCCTTATCAGTCTTTTATACGAATGCCTTGATAGCTTTGGCGCTCATATAGCAATTTATCGATATCATTGATGACACTGACCTTTTTTCGGCTCCATTCGGGAGAAAGAAGCTCTTCGCCCATACCGTCACCTGTCAGTCGGGCGACGACGGTCTCGGCGGGCAACCGCTCCACCGCGTCCGCTGCCAGCGACACGTATTCTTCTTTTTCCAGAGGAACATATCTTCCCGCCAGATAGTCCTCGGCAAGAGAGGTGCCCCTCAGTACGTGTAACAGATGAATCTTTACCTGATGAGGGCGCAGCGCAGCAACCTGCTCCACCGTCTCCATCATCATCTTCCGATCCTCCCCGGGGAGTCCGAGGATCAGATGCACACAGATCTGTATTTTGTCAGACGCGGCGCGAAGTCGACGGTACCCTTCTAAAAAATCCTCAAAGGTATGGCCGCGGTTGATGCGCCTTGCGGTCTCGTCGTGGCAGGTCTGGAGTCCCAGCTCCACCGTCAGAACCGTCCGCTCCGCAAGGGAGGCAAGATATTCGGGCACCCCTTCTCCCAGGCAGTCGGCACGGGTTGCGATATTCAGCCCTACCACACCCGGCAGAGCAAGTGCCTCCTCATACAGCTTTCGCAACCGCTCCACGGGAGCATCGGTATTGGTGTGTGCTTGAAAATACGGAATACAACGCTCCACAGACCATTTGGAGGACAATCGCTCCCGAACACGGGCATACTGCTCGGTTACGCTCAAGGTGGGAAGTTCAGCAAAATCGCCGCTACCTCTTCCCGAACAATAAATACAACCTCCCACGCCGCACCTCCCGTCAATGTTCGGACAGGTAAAGCCAGCATCGATGGGAATCTTGGCGCACTTTCCGCCAAAAGTATGTCTTAAATAATATTCATACGTGTGATACCGCTTATTGGTATCCGAAAACCGAAAGGGATTTTCACTTCTTTGCGTAACCTTTTTGTTCACCTTTTTCGTCCCCCTTCAACATATCTTCAATGTTTTATTGTATCACAGATTTCATTTTTTGGCAAGTATCGTTCGTTTTTTCTATATAAGGTTATACAAAAAAGGAGACCGTTTTGCACGGTCTCCTTTTTTCACGGTTTAACCCACCAGCTTCTCCAGAACCGCCAGACGGACACAGACCGTCAGAGCGTCCATCGCCGCCTGCAGATCCTCACAGGAGGGGAAAGAGGGAGCGATACGGATATTGCTGTCGGAGGGATCCTTTCCGTAAGGATAGGTTGCGCCCACATTGGTCAGGGTAATACCCGCGTCCTTACACAAGGCGTAGGTGCGCTTGGCGCATCCATCGGAAACGTAAAGGCTTACGAAATATCCGCCCTTGGGATGCGTCCAACGAGCCGCGCCCGTGTCTGCCAGATTCTCGGTCAGGGTCTTCTCCACAATCTCAAATCTGGGACGAAGGATTTCTGCCAGCTTCAGCATATGCTTGCGGATATTCTCGGCATTACCGAAATACTTGACATGACGAAGCTGATTCAGCTTGTCGTGTCCGATGGTTTGGATGGCCATCACCTTTTTAATCTGATCCAGATTCTCCCGAGACGCCGCTATAATGGCTACACCCGCTCCGGGGAAGGAGATCTTGGAGGTGGAAGCAAAATAAAACACTCTGTTGGCGTTTCCTGCCTTCTCGCACTCGGAGAAGATATCCAACAGGACGTCTCCGCCCTCCTCGTACAGCTCATGCACCGCATAAGCGTTATCCCAGAAGATACGGAAATCGGAAGCCGCCGTCTTCATGGAAGCCAAACGGCGAACCGTCTCATCGGAGTAGGTAAATCCGTCGGGATTGGAGTACTTGGGACAGCACCAGATACCCTTGATTGTAGCATCGGTTGCCACCAGCTTCTCCACCGTATCCATATCGGGTCCCTCTTCCGTGATCGCCACGGGGATCATCTCGATGCCGAGAGACTCGGTGATGGCAAAGTGACGGTCATATCCGGGCACGGGGCAAAGGAATTTCACCTTCTCCTGACGGCACCAGGGAGCCTCGCTA
The DNA here is from genome assembly GCA_045588165.1 of Eubacteriales bacterium. GTDB lineage: Bacteria > Bacillota > Clostridia > Oscillospirales > CAG-272 > HGM12713. The sequence goes on from JAZNDP010000088.1 coordinate 6,453, forward strand.
CCTACCACACCGTACAGCTCCGCGCGAGCAACCGTATCGTACATCAGATTCAGCGAGGAGTTTCCGCCCACCAGAATATTCTCCGCGGGGATCCCCAGCAGATCGGAAAAGAGCTTTTTCACCTCGGGAATTCCGTCAAGGATTCCGTAGTTACGGCAGTCAAAGCCGTTCTCCGCCAGGCAATCCTTTTCATCTGCCAAGCAGGTCAGCATATCGGTCATCAGATCCAGCTGAGTCTTGCCGGGCTTTCCTCTGGAAAGATCCAGAGACAGCTTCTTTGCCTTTACCGCCTCGTATTCCTTCTCAACGCGACACTTCTCTGCCAGAAGCGCCTCTTTACTCATTTGAAAATAATTCATTTTGTCCTCCGTTTCCCGCTTGGCGGGAGTATACAATTCGATCTTGTATATTGTATCACATCTTTTTTTAAAAAGCAAGAATTATTTTTCGATTTTGCAAAATGTTCACAATTTTGTCGATTTATTCTTATTTTTCCCAAAATCTACGCATAATTTCTGCAAGTGATTGCGCATTTCCTGCATATTGAACATTTTTCCAATGGGCAGGAAACAGCCGTCTGTATTTGCCGTCGGCATAGCGGTCATCCACAAGAACCGCCACACCTCGATCCTGCTCCCGACGGATCACCCGTCCCACCGCCTGAAGCACTCGATTCATGCCGGGATAGGTATACGCGTACTCGTGTCCCTGACCGTCCTCCTGATCGAAATATTCCTGTATCATGTTTCTTTCGTTCGACAGTCCGGACAGACCGACTCCAAAGATCACAGAACCGATCAGACGGCTACCGGGAAGATCCACGCCCTCCGCGAAAGCGCCGCCCAGCACGCAAAATCCCACACGCAAATGTCCCGTATCGTCACGAAATGTGGAAAGAAATTCCTCCCTTTCCCGAATTCCCATGCTCTGCTTCTGTACCACGACCTCCACGTTGGGGTATTTTCGGCAAAATGCCCTTTGAACACCCTCAAGACACGCATAGGATGGAAAATACGCGATATAATTTCCCGCCTTGGCGCTGACGGTGGCGGCAATGACGGTGGCGTATCGGGCAAAATTTTTTTCCCGATCCTCCATTCGCATACTCAAATAATCCACCACCGACACGCAAAGATTGGACGGATCAAAGGGAGACGGCAGGGATACGCTTTCCGCTTCCCTCTCACCGCCAAGGACGTCACAAAAATACTCGGGCGGAGTCAGGGTGGCGGAAAACAGAATCGACGATCTCGCTCGGTTCAGAAGGGCGTTCATGGTAGGTGACGGGTCAAGACAGTAGACCTTTACCGTCAGATCTCCTCCCAGAAGCTCTACGTAGAGGCGGAACCCCTTGTCAAAAAATTCGCTGACCGCGAGATAGCGCCCCACGTGGGAGGAAAGATCGGACACCGCCTCGGACACGGGATCCTCCTCATTTTTCCTTAGCCATTTTTCACACTTTTGGCGGAAGGTCTCCATTTCCCGATTGAAGTTCTCCAGTGGCTCATGGCTCATATAAAAGCCCTGTTCGTTTCCCGCGTTGTCCTTCACCATATCGGAAAGACACAGCCGCCTCAAACGGCTAACGGTCATACGTGCCGCCTCTGCCGCCGTAGAAAACTCATCCTGTCTATCGCAGAGGAGGGCGCTGACGGCTTCAAATTCCGAACGTCGAAGAACGGCAGAGTACATGTCTCTCGCCCGATCAGCCAGATTATGCGCCTCGTCCACCAAAAATACGTACCTCTCCTTCTTTCCGTTAGGAGAAAAATACCGACGAAAATAAACGGATGGGTCAAAGGCGTAGTTATAATCGCATATGATACTATCACAGTATTCCGAAAGATCCAGGGAAAGCTCATAAGGACACACGCTGTACTTTTTTGCCACAGAGCAAATCAGCTGTCGCGGATACCCGTTTCCACCCTCCAGCAGCTCCCAGATTGCCCCCCCTGCCCGATCGTAATATCCCTTGGCATAGGGACAAAGATCGGGTGAGCACGGATTTTTCCCTTTTGTTTCCGTACCGCAGGTCCGACACGGACACACCTGCTCCTTGGCGGTGATCACCACCGTTCGCAGGGGAGCGCCGCTCTCAAAAAGCTTGGCGGATGCTAAGTAGGCTTCCCTTCTCGTGCTTGCCTTCGCGGTCAAATAGAAGATCTTATCCGCATATCCCGCCCCAAGAGCGCGGACTGCGGGATACAGGGAGGACACGGTTTTTCCCGTTCCCGTCGGTGCCTCTATAAACAATCGCTTTCCGCGGCGAATTGCCGAGTACGTATCACGAATCATGATCTCCTGTCCTTCCCGCAGCTCGGGATAGGGGAATCTGGCTTCCGCCAGACGGGGAAGAATCTCGGTCTGTCTCCGCACCAAATAATGGGCATCCTTCTCAATTGCCGACAAAAGCCCAAAGTAAAATTGCCGCAACGCCTCAAGCTTAAAATGATATCGGTGGTACCGCGTTTTTTTGCTTTCCACGTGATAATAGGTCAGACGCCCGCGAACGTGATCAAGACCGTCCCGCAAGGCAAGAAAGTACGCGTAGCACCTCAGCTGTGCCAAATGAATGGCATCGGGTGGCGCATAAAAGGCTGCGCCTCTGACACATTTGATCTCATCGATCTCCGCGCCGTCGGCTCTGCGGATCACACCGTCGGCTCTGCCATTAACGGTATAATGAAGATCATGAAAAAACGTTGTATTTTGCAGAGAAACCTCGGCATGATAAAAGCCTCCCGCCTCCGACTGAAGCTTTCGGTGAACGGCAGCTCCGTCAGCCATTGCCTCCGCATCGGGACGATAAACGCCAAGGTCTCCGCCCCGCAGCGCCAACTCACAGAGGAGCCGTACAGACAGCTCTACCGAACAGGTCTCTTGATTATACCGCATGTCGCTCCCCCTTTTTTCACACATCTTTTTTTGGAAAAACACCGTGTGCTCACACAGAGTTTCCCACCTTATTATTATAGCACGGACAGGTACCGTTCGTCAATATCTTTTCTCTCCTTCGTCAATTTCCAGATTTTTAGGGGTACCGTTTTCACACGGAACCGATTATAATTGTAATAAGCCAACACAAAACTGTCACAAACGGAGGAGAACCTATGGAATTGTTACAAATCAGCGACAGCAAGCTAAAGGTTATGCTGTCTGGAGAGGATCTGGCATCCTTTGATCTTCGGGCGGAGGATCTGGACTATAGCAACACCGAAACCAAACGCATGTTCTGGGATATATTGAATCGTGCCAAGCAAACCATTGGCTTTAATACAGACGGTGCCCGCGTGCTCGTCCAGCTATATCCCTCTCGCTCGGGAGAATGCGAAATATTCATTACAAAGCTCGGATCGATTTGCCGAACCTGCGGTGAGAGCGTCGGCACGGATGAGATTCCCCTTCAACCCTTGCTCCATTACAAGCCGCTCCATCATTCCCCTCACGGCAAGGGAAAGACGGGCGCCTTTGGCTTTGAACAAATGGAATGGATGATTCTCGTTTGTCGGCGCCTGTGCGGGATCGGATATTCGGGAGAGAGCGAGGCATACATAGGAGATAACGGCAGATATTATCTGTTTTTAGACGGCTTGGATCCCGACGGTTATATTCCTTTGGACGAATACTCCTTTATCGTGGAATACGGCTCCTCGGAAAACGTGGAAGCCCTGCGCGGATTCCTTGGGGAGCATGGCAGAGCAATCTGTGAGGAAAACGCGGTGGAACGGTTAGGGATTCTGTAACACGGGGAAAGAGCCTTGCATATACTGAAGAAGAACCATTCTAATCAGAAAGGAACAGACGCGATGAATTCTTCTCCTTCTACCACCGATTCCCAAGGATATCTTATCGTCAAGGTCACTACCGCCAGAGGCGCCATTCCGCTGGAGGGCGCCACGGTCAATATCCGCGGCGGCGACAGGGCAAACTCCGGCGTGCTATTTTCTCTGCGAACCGATCGGGACGGACAGACCCCGCGTATCACGCTTCCCACACCACCTCGCTCTGCCTCGGAATCTCCCGAAAACGGTACGCCTTACTCCACCTATCACATCGATGTATTTCAGGACGGATACATACCCCTTGCCTTTCATAACGTGCCCATCTTCCCCTCCATCGTCTCCATTCAGCCCGCCGTTATGATTCCGGGACCCGAGTATTCCCAGCTTTCCCCTTATCCACTCACGCCAAGCTCCACGGTCATCGTCCCCGAGGACAAGAGCTCCGCGCTGTAAAGGAGGAAACGCATGAATGCCAATCTTCCCGTCATTCCCGAAAGTATTACCGTCCATCTGGGACCGCCAAACGAGCCGGCGCAAAATGTGACTCTGCCCTTTATCGAATATATTTATAACGTCGCCTCCAGCGAGATCTATCCCACCTGGCCCGAATCCGCGCTCCGCGCCAACATTTACGCCCAAATCTCCTTTGCCCTCAATCGGATCTACACGGAATATTACCGAATTCGGGGATACGACTTTGATATTACCAACTCCACCGCCTACGATCAGTATTTCGTCAAGGATCGGGACTATTTTGAAAACGTGGTACAGATCGTAAACGAGCTGTTTGACAGCTATATTGTCCGCCAGGGAAACGTGGAGCCTCTTTTTGCCCAATACTGCAACGGAACCACCGTAACCTGCTCGGGGCTTTCTCAATGGGGGACTGTGACCCTTGCCAATCAAGGCTATACCCCCTACCAGATTCTGCAATATTATTACGGAGAGGATATTAATCTGGTGACCGACGTTCCCGTTGTCGGTGTTACCGCTTCTCTGCCCGACCGTCTCCTTCGTCTCGGCACCGCGGGAGACGACGTAAGGCAGATCCAGATCCGACTGAATCGGATTTCTGACAACTACCCCTCGATTCCCAAGATCGCGATCCCCGACGGTGTCTTTTCCTTTGATACCGAGGATGCTGTCCGACGGTTTCAGGAGGTCTTTTCCCTCCCCGTTGACGGTATTGTGGGAAAATCCACCTGGTACGCCATACAATTTATATACAATGCGGTCAAACGGCTCAATGAGTTGAATTCCGAGGGAATCACTCTCTCCGAGGTCACCAGGCAGTTCACCGAATCCATCGGACCGGGCTCTTCGGGTATTGAGGTACAAAACGTTCAATATCTGCTGTCCTATCTGTCTCAATTTTACAGCACGATCCCACCCGTTGCCATTGACGGCGTATACGGTCCTTCCACAACCGCCTCTGTCATTGCCTTTCAGCAGACCTTTGATCTTCCCGTCACGGGAGAGGTGACCTTTGAGGATTGGGACGTGATGTATCGCACCTATCTTGGCTTTATTGAAACCATTCCCTTTCAATACGTGGAAGGCAACGTCCTGCCCTATCCCGGCATTCCCCTGCGGTTGGGATCGGAGGCAGACGCCGTGCGAGTGCTTCAGGAATATCTGAATTATCTGGCAAGGTTCTATGACGAAATTCCCACCGTGAACGTCACGGGATATTTCGGGACACAAACGCAACAGGCGGTTCTCGCCTTTCAACGTCTGCAAGGAATACCCGACAACGGAACAGTGGGAAGCGTAACCTGGAATGCCATTACCGATCTTTACAGCGATCTTTACAACGGATCCCGTTTGAATGACGGACAGTATCCCGGCTACGAAGTCGGAGCATAGAAAGGAGCGCGGATGCAAGACCCTATTACAAAGCCTGACGCCGTACGGAATCTGCAACGGTATTTGAGACGGCTGTCATACGAAAACAACGACATTCTTCCCGTTCCGATTGATGGGATTTTCGGTAGCCGAACGCAAGAGGCGCTCTCCGCTTATCAACGCTCTGCCGCCCTTCCCGTTACCGGTCGAGCCGACAAAGAGACATGGGACGCCCTCTTTGCGGAATACAGCCGACTGGTAAGAGAAAAGGATCTCCGAAGATCTCCCGACTTTTTCCCTCCCGTCCCCCTCGACTATGAAACCTCCCTTGGAGAGCGTTCCGCCTTTATCACCCTGCTTCAGTGGATGCTCGGAGAACTCAAGGTCATATACGATACACTTCCCGAGCCCCCTCTTACCGGAATCTACGATGATGCCACCGCGGCGGCGGTTCTGGAATTTCAGAGAATCCACAATCTCCCAAAAACAGGCAGAGTCAATCGCAACGTATGGAACCGCATGGCGGAGGAATACAATCAATACGGTCGATACGACCGATAACGCAAAAAGTCCTCCCGCTATCAAATAAATCCTCCCTCGGCGGGCAATACTCCTCTCGAAGCCAATCAAAAAAGATCAAAGAAGGTTATGAAAGCATTATGTCAAACAAATTCACCCAAAAAGCCCAGAATACGCTGAATCGAGCCCTGACTGCGGCGCGGGAGCTGGGACACACCTACATCGGTTCCGAGCATATTCTGCTGGGACTACTTTCGGAGAAGGACAGTATTGCCGCCCGTCTGCTTCTGGCAAGAGGCGCGGACGGAGAAAAAATGAAACGAACCGTCATCGATATCGCGGGAGCAGGATCGCCAAGTCTTGTCACCCCCTCCGATATGACCCCTCGGGCAAAAAAGATTATCGAGGCCTCTGCCGCCGCCTCGGCACAACATGGAAATCGCTACATCGGAACCGAGCATCTTCTCTATGCGCTTTTGGGAGAGAGGGATTGTGTGGGAGTTCGTCTGTTAGAATCCGAGGGAATTCCCGCCTCCGAGCTAAAGAGCGATCTGTCTGCCTTTCTCTCCGCAAACGGAGAAAAGAACCGAAGAGCCGAGCTAAAGACCCCTGCGGAGGAAAAGCTGAAGATTCGGGGGGCTCCCGTTCTCAGCTCCTACGGCAGAGATCTGACAGATGCCGCAAAGGACGGCAGAATGGATCCCCTCATCGGCAGAAACAGAGAAATCGAACGGGTCGTTCAGATCCTATCCAGACGGTCCAAAAACAACCCTTGCCTCATTGGTGAGCCGGGGGTAGGAAAAACGGCTGTGGTGGAAGGACTCGCCTCTCGGATCGTAGAGGGAACAGTTCCCGATTCCCTCAAAAAGAAGCGGATCATCACGCTGGATATCCCCTCCATGATCGCGGGCGCCAAATATCGGGGAGAATTTGAGGAACGAATGAAAAACGTTATGGAGGAGGTAGGGAAAAATCCCGATATCATCCTGTTTATTGATGAATTTCACGTGATCATCGGCGCGGGAGCGGCGGAGGGGGCGGTAGACGCCGCCAATATTCTCAAGCCCGCTCTGGCACGAGGGGAGCTTCAGGTGATCGGAGCCACGACCATCTCCGAATACCGTAAGCACATCGAAAAAGACGCCGCTCTGGAACGCCGTTTTCAATCGGTCACGGTAAACGAGCCCGATGAGGAGAGCGCCGTTCAGATTCTCATGGGTCTGCGAGAAAAATATGAGGCGCATCACCACCTGTCCATCAGCGACGATGCCATACGGAGCGCCGTTCGTCTGGCAATCCGCTATATCCCCGACCGTTTTCTTCCCGACAAAGCCATTGATCTCGTGGACGAGGCGGCATCCCGCGTGCGTATCACCTCCGAGATTCCCTCCCCCGACCGCAAGATTCTAGAGGATCGGCTTCGGGATCTGCGAAAGGAAAAAGAAAGTGCCATTACCGAACAACAGTTTGAGCAGGCGGCAAGTCTGCGGGATCAGGAGCAACAGCTAAGGCTTGAGCTGGATGAGCTTCAGGCAAATACGGAAAACCCCGATATGGCTCCCACCCTCACGGTTACGGCGGCTCATATTGCCGACGTGGTCACGGGCTGGACGGGAATTCCGGTCAATAATTTGCTGGAGGACGAGAGCCGCCGTCTCCTTTCGCTGGACGAGGATCTGAAGAAAACCGTAATTGGTCAGGACGAAGCCATCAAAGCCGTCGTAGGTGCCATCCGACGCGGACGAATGGGCTTGAAGGACCCCAGACGTCCCATTGGCTCCTTCATTTTTCTCGGTCAGACAGGAGTAGGAAAAACCGCTCTCGCAATCTCTCTCGCCGAGCGCATCTTTGGCAGTGAATCTGCCATGATCCGGCTGGATATGTCGGAATATATGGAAAAGCACAGCGTCTCCCGTCTCATCGGATCTCCCCCCGGATACGTGGGCTACGAGGAAGGGGGACAGCTGACCGAAAAGCTCCGCAGGCGACCTTATTCGGTTCTTCTCCTCGACGAGATCGAAAAGGCGCACCCCGACGTTTTCAATCTGCTGCTTCAGGTGTTGGAGGACGGAACGCTGACCGATTCTCAAGGCAGACGAATCAACTGCTCCAATACCATCGTGATTATGACCTCCAATCTGGGCTCCGATGGGGAGGAACAACGCAAAATCCTCGGATTCTCGGATCCTGCGGGAGCGGACGGCTCACGACGACACGAGCGAGAGTCGGATATGCTTGCCGCCCTTAAGAAACGCTTCCCTCCCGAATTTCTCAACCGACTGGACGAGATTATTGTATTTCAAGCCCTTGGTAAGGCGGAGCTTTCCCGCATCGCGGAGCGAATGCTTGATGAAATCGCAACCCGTGCCGCAGACCTTGGTATTGAACTGACCTTCGATGACACCCTCCCCTCCTATCTTGCCCAAAAGAGCTTCAGCATGTCTTATGGCGCAAGGCCCCTTCGGCGAACGGTGATCCGCCTTTTGGAGGATCCCCTCTCCCTGGCTCTCCTGGAGAGTCGAATCGGTCATGGAGACCGTATTCTCGCCCTTCCCGCGGGAGATAACATCGAACTGAAAAAAATCCAATAGAAAACGCGCGGCGTCCAAATGGGCGCCGCGCGTATGTATTTAAAGATTCAACAACACAATGGAAACAACGCCTAGGGCAAATCCCAGGGTTTGCTGCGGATCGAACTTTTCCTTACGGATCAAGGTCGCGTAAAGGAAGATCAAAACGATTCCACCTCCCGAAATCACGGGAAACATCACCGAAGCGGGCATGTTCCGAGCGTTCAGGAGCATAACGAGAGCGTTGGTCAACCCGTTGATCGATCCGCACAAAGCACCAAGCAACCAGCCTCGACGGAGAGAAATCTTCATCAGAGTCCGCTCCTCCTTCATCAACAAGGAAGCGCCCCACATCATCACCGTTGCCATAGCAAGAGCTTGACATCGCATAAGCAAGACCGAAACCGAAGGACGGGAGCAGCAGTTCTGCCCGATAGCTCCAGTCACGGTTGATCACCATAAAAAACAGCATGGCAAAGAAGGCGCAAAGTCCGCTGAAAAATAGCACGCCGCCCTTGACACGATCGTCATATTTTTGTTTAAAAATGTTCTGTACCGTCACACACAGAGCGATGACTCCCAAAAGCAGATAATTCATTCTTTTCTCCCCATTCCATCTTTACCTTCTGTATTATAACAAAAAAACGGCTTTGACAAGTACGCTCTGTCACAAAAAGGTACATTTTTTCTCAATTTTTAAAAACGAATTGACAATTTTTCTCTCATCAGGTATAATGTGTATACTGAAGTGATCAGAATTATCAGAGGAGGTGGGGTCATTGCGGCTGCAATACAACTCAGAAAAGCTCGAACAAATGCTTCGTGACTTTCATAATTTGACGGGAATCTGCGTCTGCGTTCTGGATCAGGATTTTCAAAAGCTGGTCGCCTTCCCAAAAAACACAAATCCCTTCTGCATGCTGATTCAATCCACCCCCGAGGGTCATCGACGTTGCTTTGCCTCCGACCATACCCTGCTCTGCGCTTGCGCAGAGTGTCGGGAAACCGTCATTCACCGCTGTCACGCGGGACTGACGGACATGGTGGTTCCGATTCTTCACGAGGGTACGCTGTTGGGGTATATTCTGTTCGGACAGCTTCGGCAGACCGATGGAAAGGATGTCTCCTTTGAGGAAATTTATCAAAATATCAGCGATCTCGGACTGGATCTGGCTAAGCTGAAGGACACCTATCGCGGACTGATCTTTTCAGACCCCGAAAAAATCAGAAGTGCGGCGGGACTTGTGGAAATTCTGACCAAGCACGTCTGGCTGGAACAGCTGATCCGTCCCGTTTCCAATGAGAAATTCGAGGAGATGACCACCTATATTGACGGGCATCTGACGGACGAGCTTACCGTTCCCGCCCTATGCCAACGGTTTCATTTATCGAAAAATTCGCTTTACGACTATTTCAGAACAGGCGCGGGAGTCACCGTCAAGGAATTTGTCACCGATCGCCGTATGCTTCAAGCAGACAGGCTCTTGATCTCCACCGATTTTCCCATCTACGAGATCTGTGAGCGAATCGGTGTAGATAATCCCCATTCCTTTTTCCGCGCCTTTAAGAAACGGTACGGAATGTCACCCCTGCAATACCGAAAGAACCGACTGAAGAAGTATCAACGGTGAGCAAATAATCGATTATTCCCAACATTATTTGTTTGCACAGCCATTTGTTTACACACTGTTCAAAATTTAGGTATATAATATATGTAATTACAGTTTTAAAGGACGTACCATGAACGAACGAAACCTCCCCTTGCGCCGCGCCGCGCTGCTGTTTTTTGCAGTCTCCTTCGGACTTGCCCTGACCGCCATGGCTCTGCGCACCGCTAATTTGCTTTTCTTTTTTGATTCCGATCTTGGATATTATATCAGGGGTGCACTCCTTCCCATTCTGGAATGGGTGGTCCTTGGTCTTTCCGTCGTTCTCCTTTTGACGGGATCCATTCTGCTTTTTCGAGGAAAACCGATTGCCTACGGCACACACACACACGTGGGTGTACGTGTAGGCGCGGGAATCGGCGCCCTTGGATGCGCCTTCCTCTTGATCACCGATGTGCGGTCTGGCTTTGCTCTTAATGCCCTGGAGGAGGGAGTGGAAAGCGGAAGTGGCACCGGCTTGCTCCCGATCCTGTTCGGACTGGGCGCTACGGTGTATTTTGTCTTGATTTGTCTGAATGTCAGATGCGAATCGGCTCGTCTGCTTTCCGGCTTCTGCGTGATTCTACGTCTGCTGAACGTTCTCACCGGCTCCTATTTTGATTTTTTTGTTCCCATGAACGCACCGGATAAGCTGATGCTCCAGTTAGGAATTCTTTCCGCCATGCTTTTTCTTGTAAACGAGCTTCGCGCCACCGTGTCGGCTCCTCGCTCCGTCCTTTACATGTTCTTTGCGGGAAGCGCCACCGTCTTTTTGGGAGCATCGTCCCTGCCCTCTTTGATCGCAACGTACAAAGGAATTCTCCAAAGCGATAACAATGGAGGCAATTATCTCATCCTTCTTGGTATGTTTGTCTACGTGACCCTGCGATTCCTGTTTCTATGTCTCTCCCCCGCGCCATCGGAGGATCACAACGAGGAAGAACCCTGTCCCGAGTCTGTCGCAGCTTCTGTTGACACGACAGACAGCATACCGATTGTCCCACCCGAAAAAAATGGATTGGACGAGGAAGAAAAAGAAGAACAATAAGAATTAGGGAGACACTATGAGTGCCAACGATCGTATTCAATGGTTCCACAAAAAAATAGCCGCCAACTGTTATCCAAACGCCGCACACCTGTCTGAGCGCTTTGATATCTCACATAGGCAAGCACAGCGAGACGTGGATTATCTGCGCCGTGAGTTGGAGGCACCTCTCGCCTACTGCTCCCACAAAAAGGGATATTACTATAAGGGGGATTACGTGCTTCCCCTGATGTTGGAGGATGAGAACAATGCCGACTATCAAGCCGTCATTTCCAGTCTCCAAACCTTTACCGATATGACCGCCGCCCGTTCTGTGATTCAGATGCAGCTTCCCTACTCTGCCGTTTTGGAGATCACCGACAAGATGACGGTGATGAATCTTCGCGGCTTTATCGTCAGCGAGGAGCCCCATCATCGCTATCGCTGTGAGTTCCCAAGCGTTGAGCTTTTTCTGGGCATCATCGTCTCGGTGGATGCGGACATTCGGATCATCTCTCCCGATTGGTTGAGAAACAAGATGATTGACTTTGCCAAGAGACTTTTGGAGAGAAATGCGGACGTTGAGGAAACCGAAGAATAATTTTTTAATTTTTTTCAAAAAAACTATTGACAAATCATTTTTTTATGATATAATATTTCTGTTATCCAAAGACAGCAGGTCTCCGTAAAGGCTCATGCCTCCCTGCCGAGGACAGAATCATAAAATATATAGTCGTATTTTGTTTTTCTTTCTTCGCGGTAGGCGTATGCCATACGGAAGAAAGTTTTTTTATTTCCTGCATTTTTCACATGGGAGGTGAAACAAAGTGCCAAGCAATTCTATTCTCGAACAAAAGCAGGCAATCGTTGCAGAGCTGGCTGAAAAGCTAAAGAATTCTCCTGCAGGTGTTGTTGTTAACTACCAGGGTATCACCGTGGACGCTGACACAAAGATGCGTAAGGCTCTCCGTGAGGCGGGCGTTACCTACACCGTTATGAAGAACTCTCTGACCGGCAGAGCATGTGACGTAGTTGGTCTGAGCGACATGAAGCAGTACCTGTCCGGTATGACCGCTATCGCAATCGCTTCTGACGACGCAATCGCTCCTGCAAAGGTTCTCAAGGAGTACGCTGAGAAGATCGAATCCTTCGAAATTCTGGCAGGCTACCTTGACGGCGCAGTTGTAGACAAGAACACCGTTCTGCAGCTGGCTGACATTCCCTCGAAGGAAGTTCTTATCGCAAAGCTTCTTGGAAGCATCAAGTCCCCTCTGTACGGACTTGCATACGCTCTTCAGGCAGTGGTCGACAAGGACGGAGAAGCTGCTCCCGCAGAGGAAGCCGCTGTTCCTGCCGAGGAAGCTGCACCCGCAGCAGAGGAGGCACAGGCATAAGTCCTGTCCCCCACCTATCTTTCGCGTCGTGACGGCGCAACAAATTCATTTAAATTATTCCGTTTAAGGAGGAACACGAAAATGGCATCTGAGAAGATCACTAACATTCTGGAAGAGATTAAGTCTCTTACCATCATTGAACTGGCTGACCTGGTTAAGGCAGTTGAGGAGGAGTTCGGCGTATCCGCAGCAGCTCCCGTAGGCGTAGTAGCAGTAGCAGGCGCAGCAGCTCCCGCAGCAGAGGAGAAGACTGAGTTTGACGTAATTCTGAAGGCAGCTGGCGACAAGAAGCTGAACGTTGTTAAGGCTGTTAAGGAGATCACCGGTCTGGGTCTGAAGGAAGCAAAGGAAATGGTTGACGGTGCTCCCAAGACCGTTAAGGAAGGCGTTTCCAAGGAAGAGGCTGAGACCATCAAGAAGGCTCTTGAAGAGGCTGGCGCAGAGGTTGAGGTTAAGTAATTTAACCCATCCAAACATAAAGCAGACGATGCACATGCATCGTCTGCTTTTTTTGCTGAAGAAACGAAAAGGGTGGGCTTATGAAGAAGCCCACCTTTTATATTCACCTATTGCAGCAAACGGCTTCATAAAAATTGGAGGAGCGTGTCACCGTTGCGGCAGGAGCGGGATCCAGACGCTCCTCAGCGATGCCGAGAATGTCCTCAGGACGAATCCAAGGCTTATTCTGAATTGCGCTGGTCTCCTCGTGAGTCAGATATCCCTTGTATGCGGTCAGACTTCTGCGATAAAAACCGTCTTTGACACAACAGCCAACAACACCGTCGTTCAAAATGCTCATAATCATAGGAAGCATTTCGGACGCATATGCAAGGGACGTAGAATTCGCAACCGCGCCGGGGATATTGGATACGCAATAATGTACCACGCCGTTGACCACGTAACGTGGATTATCGTGATGAGTCTCGTGGCTGGACTCGATGGCACCGGGATCATCGTTGGAAATATCCACGAGAACCGAGCCGGGTTCCATCAGCTTCAGCATTTCCTTATCAATGAGGAAATCAGTACGGCTCTTATCCCACTTCACGCAGTTAATAACCATATCGGTCTCGGGAAGTACCGACGCGATGGCTTCCTTATTACAGATCATGGTGTTGATCTGGCTCTTATACTGGCTCAGGAGCGTACGAAGCAGACCTACGTTGATATCCATGACAGTACAGTTTGCGCCCAGCGCGTGAAGAACCTCCAGCGCGCCGCGTCCTACTACACCCGCGCCTAAAATCAGCACGTTCATGCGCGGAGCGCCCGCAAAACCGCCGACGAATTTTCCCTTTCCGCCGTTGATGGTAAGCATAGATTCCAAACCGAACAGCGCGCCCTGCTTGCCTGCCGCCTCACAGTTGGGGGAGCCAAAGCGATGGGCTTCCTCGGCGGTAAAGGCGATACACTTACTCTTCAGGATTGCGTCCACCTCCTCGGGATGTCCCGCGGGATGGATACAGCCAAGAATGATCTGCCCTTCTCTCATCAGCGAATACTCGACAGGGGTAAACTCCTTTACCTTGGCAACCATATCACAGCCTGCCCACATTTCCTCCATGGTATCCACGATCTTGGCGCCTGCCTCTTCGTATTTCTCGTCAGGAAATCCCGCCGCCGCGCCGCATCCGCGCTGTGCCCAGACCTCGTGTCCCGCCGC
>JAZNDP010000089.1:0-24027 GCA_045588165.1 Eubacteriales bacterium
AAAAACGGGATCCCCTCGGGGATCCCGTTTTTTGTCTTTTCTTATGTTTCTGAATCGTCGATTTTGACCACAAGAAGGGAAGCTTCCAATAAAATATTAATTACCTCATTTCTTGAACGATTGGTTTTGCCGGCGATCTCGTCCAAGCGCTCAATGGTTTCCTCCTTCATTCGCACCGAAACGATCTTATGTCCGTCGTCTCCTCGTTTGGCGTTTTTCTTGGTGATGGTGATTTCTTTTTCAAGATTCATAACATACCTCACAAAAAAATTGAAATATATTATTATTATATCTTGACAAACGTTAGAATAATATGTTAAAATAATATAGTATAAATTAAACTACAAAAATATAGTGCGAGGTAATGAAATGGGAAATTTATTTCGGATAAAGCGGTGGAGCAAGAGCGTAATTTGGTGGAGCTTTTTGATCACCACGATGGCGCAGTTTGTTCTGCAAGTCCTTATGGGGTGTCTATCCGTGGGAAAAACAAATCAAGAATTGAATGAATTGACATCCACGGATATTGTTAACGTAGGGTTATCGAATATATTGACTCAAACGATGTGGTCGGATTTTTTGTTGACCAAATTGGTTCCCCTTGTGCTGTTTATGACAATAGGAATTTTGTTTATATTTTTTAACCGAAGATATCAAAGAGAACGGGCGATTTCCATCTTCCCGGAAAACTTTGTCGGTCGGGTTGCGGTTTGGGTCACCTTGGCGTTGTTTTTGTTGATTCCGTGTATTCTTTTGCTTTTGAGCGTTTTTCAGGAGCAGCAGGTGATCATTGAGATGAACATTCTGCATACGCTGCTGTATTATCTGTTTGTATATTACGTCTTTTACGGATTCCTTTTGCGGGAAATCGGTGCAAAGAAAAAGACGAGAATTATTCTTCCTACGGTCATTTTGCTTGTTAGCGAATTTTTACTTTTATGGTTGGAGGTTGGCTTTTGTTATCTGGCGGCGTGGATGGGAGATGTATTCAAGTGGAGCGCAGGGCAACGGTTTGCCGATTTGCTCTATGAATCCGTCGAGATGAAGACGATATCTACAATTTTGACTTTAATCGAGGAAATTCCAAGCATGGTTGGCTTGTTGCTTTTGCTTTTTGTTGTTTTAATCGTTTCCTACCTATTTACTGTTTTTTTCTATCTGAACACGAGGAACTTGATCGTATCGGTTCTGCCGGCGCTTGCCTTTTGGAATATGCTTACGGTCATGCTTCAGGATCCGAACTGGTTTTCGGGTGGTATACTTATATTTGGTTTTTTGGTCATGCTCGTATGGAGCATTGTTTTGGCGATTCGACTGTTCCGTTCCGAGGAAGCGAGCGACCGGATACCGCTATAACAAAAACGGGATCCCCTCGGGGATCCCGTTTTTTGTTTTCTATCAATTTTCCGCGTAAAGCCTGTCGTATTGCCAACGGAGCGGGTTTTCTTCGATATACCGCAAATGCTCCTCCAGATCTTCTCGGTTGCGAATGATATGATCGTTAAAATGTCTTTGCCAAATATTTTCACCGTATTCCTTGTTGCAAAATCGTTTAAAGGTTGAAACAAATTGAGATACTCTCGAATGTTGTCTTGTAGGGGGCGACGTGAGACAGAATATTTTTTCTCTTATCCGTACATATGGTTATAAAATAAGCGGCTTTAGAATTATAATCAAAGCTTGCCCATCTCGTGGGTTTCCGTTTCGGGAACGGATTGTTGTTATCCACGGTTCATTACCTCAATCAATAACATAAATCGGCAGAAAAATATGCTGCCGTTTTCACGCTCCGTAGGGCTTACCCGAACGGACGCAGACGCCGTCGATAACGATATCGGGGTCGCCCTTCTTGGGAAAATCCAGAATGGCGGCGGTATCTCCCAGGCGGAATACCTGCTGTGTGCCCCGCAAACGCAGGGGCTTTGTGCTGATATCAAACTCGGTGCCGTCGATGGTGATCACGGCTTTGCCCCAAAGGAGCGACGCGCGGAGGGTGACGGCGTGGGTAACCTCTACCTCCTCCTCGGTCTCCTCGTTGACCGTTTGTTCCTTGATTTCCCAGTTGTAAATTTTAGACATGCTGTTCTCCTTTACTGTTGATATGGTTCTACGGTAATGTTCTGTGAGGGAAGGATCCACTCTACGTGCTCCGTCCTCTCCTCTGTGGCAAGACTGACAAAGGCGGTGCCGTTGGGGGTCAGGAGACGGTAGGTAAGGAAAAATACCCGATCCGACGGCTCACCGCTCAACAAGCTTTTGCCGTGGAGCTTGGCGCGCGCCTCCTTCCTCGTCCAGAGAGCGAAAAAGTGATCGGCGGTGGGGGCGGACTCCCATTCCTCTCGCTCGGATTCGGTAAAGAACCGCTTCGCGATCCCCGCCGTGTCGCGCTCCTCGCGCAGAAATTCCAAATCGATTCCAACGGGGGCGGACGCCAGCGCCGCGGCGGCGAGGGCGTCGGAGTGGGATAAATTAAACTGCAGAGTAGTCTCTCCCATAAAATATGGCTTTCCCTCTGCCTGTCGCGCGATGGGAAGGGGAGAGATCCCGTTTTTCTCCAAAAGCGTTCCCAGAGCAAGAAGGGCGGCAAGGCTTTGCTCTCTTGCCGTTGGGTTACCGATTTTTTGCAATCGACAGATCTCTTCGTCACCAAAGGGAAGAGAGAGGATGGATGCTTCGGAGAGGTCATAGGCGTATGTATTCGCAAGACAAACCTGAATGGTCATACCGTCTCCCTCCTTTTCGTTCGTTCTCCCTTATTATACAATATTTTTTTCAAAAAAGCAAGACGGTTCTGCAAAAAGAGGGGAGGATCCCGAAGGATCCTCCCCAATGTTTTATTGGAAATAACGGTCGGCGATGCTCTCTAAGGTACAGGAGATTCCCGATCGGATATGGGATAGCGCCTCGGAGTAAAGCTCGTAGAGGCGGTCGGACAGGCTCATGTCCTCATCCAGCACCAGCATAGCCGCCAGATAGAGACAGGCGGCGGGAGCCAACTGCTCCAGCAGAGGAAAGCTCTCGTCCAGATCCAGCCAAATCTTTGTAAATTCCACAGCGGAGGAGAGTCCCGAAGCCATTCGGAGGAAGGAGTCTACCTCCTGCGCCTCGTTGCAGAAGGAGGCGATCAGGAAGGGAGCGCGCTCCTCGTAGTCCTCGTTGTCCTCATTGGCAGACTGAGCCAGAAGCCGTAGGGCGTTTTCATACAGCTCGCGATTGGTCATAGCGGCGATACGTTACGAATACTGAATGGAGATGTGTACCAGCTCATTGGGGTAAACGACCTCCGCTCCGTAGAGGTGCAGACCCTTGACAGCATCCGCAAAACGGCGCTCGGGACGGTACGCCACGATCTCGGAGAGCTGCTCGGCAAAGGCAACCGCGCGTTTGGTTCGCATCACGCAGGGATATACGTTGCCCACAGACTCGTCCTCCACATAAATGTTGTTGCTGACGTAGATTTTGCAGCCGCCGTAGCTTCCCAGATATCCGTGCTCCAGAGCGGCGGTGTTATCGGTGGAAAGAGCGATCTTGGACTTCAGAATCATGGTGGCAAGGACGGGTTTTACCTCCAGAACGACTTCCTGCTGATCGGTAACGTTCTGTTCGTACAGCCTCTCACGCGCTCGGAGAATGACGTCGAAGATCTCCTCGGGGGAGGTTGCATTCATGTTCACTCGATGCTTCGCCTTCTCATGGCAGAGGAAATATACGTATTTGTCCGCCTCGTTGGCAAGAGCGGACGCCGCGATCTTCATGGCGGAATCCATGAGCTTGGGGGTCGCCTGCGCCTTATCGATGTCATCGATCTGGAAGTTGAAGCATTTTGCCTGATCGATGGTCAGCTCTCTGACGGTGTCGCTCAGCGTCTGAGGGGCGGACATATCGGTGTTCTTGGTGTAATCGGAAACGAGGATTTCTCCCACACCGCAGATCTTTACCTTAGAGCCCTGATTTTTGATCTCGCCCTCAAAGTCGCGATTACAGTGGGAAACGGCGATGTACTGCTTGTCCAGAGCCTGATAGAGATTTTCGCTCCAGATCGTGGGGATAAAGTTTTGAATAGCCATAGTTGTTTTCCTTTCTTGTTTGAAAATAAATTAGTGCCAGTGCTTCATGGATTCCATGATAGCGCGGTAGTTGTTGTGAACCTGTCGCTGGGACATGGCTCGTACCTCTTGGGGGGAGAAATATTCCCCCGCGGTATGCTTGCCCGCCTTTCCGGCGGAAAGAGACGCGTTTCGGCGGTTGACCTCCTCCGCGCGAGCCTCCGACATATGCCGCTTTTTTTCGTAAAGGGCATAGGCGGCGCTCAAGGGGATTCCTTGCTCTACGCTGTCCCAAACGCCCTCGGGCACGTTCTCGATGGAAATATCGGGAAAGAGACGGTGAAATTCTCCGATCTCCCGAAGGGCGTTTTGTTGCTCCTGTTCCTTTTGCGCAAGAGCGGCGCGGAGCTGCTCCACCTCCTGTCGCAGAGTCTCCAGCTCATGGGCGGAGTCGGGGAGGGCGTGGTCGGCTTCTTCCGTTTCCACCTCGTTGACCGCTTCCGAGGAGATATCCTCCTCAAGAGGCGTGTCGGGTGTTTCTTCCTCCATGACGATCGGTTCAATGGATTCCGTCATCATCTGTGTCCTCCTTTCCCATGCGCAATTCCTCCAGAAGCGCCTGACGGTCGCAGATCAGACCCGAGGGGAGACGGCGAACGTAGGCTTCGGGGGTGATATATCCGCCCTCCAGAAGCTTGTCCAGCATGTTCTGGGCGCCGATGGCGCTGTAACGGGTGATTTCGGCAACGTCGATACGGGCGGAGAGGAATCCCTTTTTCAACAGACCGAAATCCACCGCCTCGGCATCCACGCCCTCCTTCGTGTGATAGGGAAGAAGACGGTCGGAGGGATAGTAGGCGCACATCATGTCCGCCCAGATATTTGCCATATCCTCCACGCAGCGGTAATAGGCGCATCGGATCTGATCCAGCGGAATACGGGAGGTCTCCTGCAGGGCGAGGATGGCGCTGGTATTGCTGGCGTCGGTGTTGCCGAGGGCGCTCTCTGTAGCGCCCATCATCTCCTTGGTCAGGGTCACGGCGCTGTCGATCAGCTCCATATAACCGCTTTGCATCTCTCCCACACCCACCACGGAGACGGCGTCGGAGATATTGCCGCCGCCAAGGGCGGCGATGGCTTCTCCCACCTGATTGGACCATTCGGGGATCTTGGACTTGTCGTAGACCACCTTGGAGAAGGCGGTGTCGATCATGTGCTTCATCGCCATCGCGTAGGCGCGGTTGATGAATTTCTGGTTGGGGATCATGGCGGTAATGGGGGAGGTGCCGTGGAAGCTGTTCTTGGTGGGGATCCAGTTCAGATATGCCACGGGATAGAGGTGACAGTCGGTCTTGGCGCGGCGAATGGAGCACTCGCGGGTGGATTTCTCAAAGACGACCTTGCCGCCCTCCCGCCAGAATTTGACGATATAGGTAGCCTTTGCCTCCTCTTCGCCCTCCAGCTCGTATCTGCCAAGCTCTCCGCATTGGCTGTCGTAGTCCTCGTCGGCGCAGATCCTCAGGATCTCCTCCTCGGGAACGCCCACCTCTCTCGCCTCGGCGCGCAGTGTCTCCACGGGGGCGCGTCCCGCCAGAATGATGTATTCCTGAGACTGAATATCGGCGCGGTTTACGTCGGAGACGAAGAGATTGACGCTGTCGATGACCTCGGTGACGAGATCACCGCTGAAGAGCTGAGGGCTTTCCACGTCGGGATCCCAGTAGCAGTAGAGAACACCGTCACCGCAAATAGCGGCGTCTGTCAGCATACGCATCAGCAGACGGTCCATGCCGTTACGCTCCCAGCGGTAGGCGGTATTGGCGGAAAGCGTTTCCAGTCCCCGCCGCAGCGCCTCGGCATCCTTGGCGTTTTGCAGGAAGGGAAGATTGTCGTCGGTAAAACGAATGGTGAGATTGGTAGAGGCGACCGAGCAGATGAGATAATCCATCACCCGCCGAACGATGTTAAAGACGGGCTTTGGCAGATCCGCGCCCTCACCGCCCTGCCACTGGTCGCCGCGGTAGAAGCACTCGTTCCGCCGAATGGTTTCGTACAGACCGATCCGCCGCTTGTAGTTTTTACCCGCCTCGTACTGCTTCCAGGCGGTTTGAATTGAATGATTCATAAAGATTCCTTTCTGTTTTGATTTAACGGGTATGCAGGGTCATGCCATGAATAACAGGCCGCCCGATGTCGGGCGCGAGGATGGATACCCTGCCGTATCGGAAGCGAGGGGAGGAAAGCCGCTTGCGGAGGGTGAAATGGGGGGTATGCCCCTTGGGAAAGAGAAGGTAGGAAAGCTCCTTTTTCTGATCGATCAAAAAGAAGAGGTAAAGAGGACCGCCGCCCACGTCTCCTCGCATGATCAGCTGGGAAAGATTTTTGCAGTCGGGGGAGCCGAAATCGGTGAGGGCTCCCGTGTACCTTGCTTCAATATATGCCTGTCCGCCTCCGCTTTTCCAGTCGGTATAGGCGGTTTTTTCAAAAACGAAGATGGCTTGATCCCTCAGGAAGCCGACCTCACCGCCCGCGTCAAACATCTGCTCGGCATAAATGCCCGTGAAACGGAACCAGTTCCGAGCGCTCAGATTGCAGATCCACGCCTCTCCGCTTTCTCGGTGGAAGAACCATAGCTCATCTCGGTGGCGGTCGTAATAGAGACCGGTATTTCGGTATTTGTCCAGAGTCAGGGCGCTGTCGATCTCCTCGGATACGCGCAGGGCGTTACAGCGGTCGGGAATATCCGCTTGCTGATGCCACCGATAGAGAGAATTTTTTCCCACGGAGATGGGGTCGTTTCCCACGGACGCCACCCCGTCAAAGGAGGCGCAGCCGATTTCATTGTTGATGGCGGTGAGAGACAGCTCGGAAAAGCCCGATACGTCCGCCTTTGCCATCCAGGTGTCGTTTTCGGTAAAGATCAGGAGACGGTCGTAGTGGGGAACACAGCCCTGAATCCGATGTTCCTCCGCGCCCACGTGAAATTCATAGCCCGCGGGGAAATACAGATCATTGGCGTTTCCGCCGTGGCGGGAGGAGGAGAGCGCCTGATCCTTGGGAACGAAGGAGGTGCAAAAGATCATGGAGGGATCGTCACAGCCCCAGAAAAAGAGACGATAATTCTCCAGTCCGCCAAAGAGGGTGGATCGGGTTGCGGTGAGGAGAAGCCTTCGCAGATCCTCGTGATGGCTTTTCATCGTCAGGTAGATCTCCAAGCGATCGCCCTTGCCGGTTCCCAGTACGTTGACGGTCTGGAAGCCCTCGTCGATGTAGTAATTCTCGGGGGGGAGCAGCACGCCGTTGCGCCAGACCGCGTCTACCGATTCCACGGGCTCTCCCGTGCACATAAAGATGGAGGGACTGGTATTGGACACCACGTAGCTGATTCTTGCCCGACGGGTCAGAATATTTCTCGGCTCGTAGGGCTC
This sequence comes from Eubacteriales bacterium, assembly GCA_045588165.1. Lineage (GTDB taxonomy): Bacteria > Bacillota > Clostridia > Oscillospirales > CAG-272 > HGM12713. Next base: position 7,475 of record JAZNDP010000089.1, read on the forward strand.
ACCCACGTAGTCGTTGGGCCAATCCTTGCCGATCAGAGGCACGTATCCGTCCACCGAGGACAGGGAGCCATTCTCCAGAACGTAAATGCTTTGCTCATCCAGAAGATAGAGTAGGCTTTTGTAAAAAAAGATACAGGCTTTTCCGCTGCTTGTGGCAACGGTACCGAGGATCTCCTTGTCTGCAGTCAGCAGGTTCACGGCAAAAAGGGTGTTACCCGCCAGAGCGTAGCCGATCTCTTCTCCCTCGGAGATCTTTTTATAAAAAGCGCGAATGGGAGCGCCAAGAGCCGTCAGAAGCCGAAAGCCGTATCGCTTCTCCAGAGAGCCGTCGGTTCGAATACGGAAATTGACCAGATCTGACGCCACTCCTCCGTCCGTATGGTTCGCTCGGCGATCGACTCCTCGAAAGCCCTTAAGGGATAGGGTTGGTTTTTGGTTGGATTTGGTTGACATTGCGTTTTGCCTTTCTGTATCAAAAAATATGTGGATCGACCGACACAGAGTGGGAAGAGGTCAGTCGAAAAACGGAGAGGAGGGACGGCGGGGAAGAAAGCGGAAGTCCTCCTCGGGTCGGGGGATGGGCGGGGGACATCGGCTCATGACGGCGTACCGAAGCGCCTCGGGCGCATGGGTAATGGCGTGGGGCTCGGCGGACGCGTCCTCGGGGCGCCCCTCGTCGCAGAGAAGCGCGGGCAGACAGCGGATCAGCTCCCGACAGTCGGGGTGGATTCGCAAACGGGGAGAATCCGAGTCCTCCGAGAGGTATTCCCGCAGGATCCGCCAACCGGGGATCCGTCGGTTGTCCGCGGGGAGCATGGGGGGCATGCCTCGCAGGGACTGCATGATCTCAAAGCCGCTTCTGCCGCTGTCCTGCCGTCGGTTCCAGAGATCGGGAGAGGCAACGGCAAATTCCACGGGTGTGCCGCGGCAGAGGAACGCCACACGCTCTCCCGCCTCGGAGAGAGTCAGATCGGGCTGGCAGTATTCTTTCAGGACAAAGAGATTTCCCTCGGTGTCTACCCCAAGAAGAAGCGCCGCCAGCATATCGAAGCCATAGTCCAGAGCCGCGAAATATTTCAGCTCGGAGGGGATTCGTTCGGGGGCGCACACGTGATGAGCAGTGTCGAATTCGGGGAAGAATTGCCCCTCAAATACGTCCCATCTGCCGTGAAGCCAAGCGTCACGAAGGCGTTCGGGCAGAGATTCCAAAGAGCGAACGTAATCGGGGTCGGAGCGCAAAAGGGTCTCGTTGTCAAAGACCTTGGCGGGGATAAATTCGTAATCCGCGGGGTTTTCTCCCGCGCGGAATTTCCGATCCACAAAGAGCCGCTTGACCCAGGCGTGTCCGATGCCGCCGGGGTTGCAGGTCAGATACATGCGGCGGGGGAAGGGATTCACTCCGCGCAGACAAGCCTTGAGCACCGAGAAGCGATATTCGCTGAGCTGTGTCGCCTCGTCAATGGCGATGACGTCGTATTCCTGACCCTGATAGCGTAGGACGTCACGGTCGGAGTCACAATAGCCAAGATCGATGCGGCTCCCGTTGGGAAGGGTGAGGGCGGAATCGGAGGAGGAGTAAGAGAGAAAGGCGCCGTATTCCCTCAAAAAGGGGAGCACGTGGTTTGCCTTCAGCTCACCGAGGCTTCTGCGGATCAGCAGACAGCGGATACCCGGAAAGCGGAGACACATGGCAATCAGCTTTCGCCGAAGCGCCCAGGATTTCCCGCCTCCCCGCGCGCCGCCGTAGGCAATAAAGCGAGCGCGGGAATCAAAGAACTCCTTCTGACGGGGGGAGGGCTTTCCTTCGATCAGAACCACCCGCTCACGCTCCGTCCGCGTGGATGTCGTGCTCAAAGCGGATGCGCACCTCCTCTCCGTCTGCCGCGGACTCAAATTCCCGCTCGTAGCCCAGCCGTTTTTTCAGGTATGCCGAGAGAATGGGGGGCGGCAGACCCGAGTTCAACGCCTCATCCTCCAGAGTCGCAAAGAGGGTCGCCATCTCGGTGGGAAATTCAGAGGAAAGCGTAGCGAGCTCCTCCATGCTGATTTTTCGGTATCGGCAGAAGCCGGCGAGGTTGGGAAACCGACCGGCGGGTCGTTTCGTTCTTTTTTTGGTGTCGGTCTCCGTGTCCTCGACACAGGAGCGACAGGATTGAATATAATGCTCCAGCGTTCGCAGCAGAGTCCCTCTGCGGCAGATCTGCCGCAAGCGGTCAATGCCGCCGGTATGATTCATGGGTGATACCTCCTTTCTTCTCATCTACGCAAGACCAGTATACTACAAAATTCAGTGTCAAATGGTCGCCTTTCGTCTCATTCAGTCTCATTTTTGGAAGAAAATTTAAAAAAATGAGGTGTTCTTATCGTAAACAAAAAAAGGCTCCCTTCGGGAGGGAGCCTTTTTTTTAAAGTGTCTTATGACATAAAAAAAGCGGATGACACAGTCATCCGCTTTTCTTATGCAGCAATTTCCAATCTTATTTGTATTCCCCTGCCAGTTGCTCAAAGGCGGGAAGTGCTCCCTTGACTCGGTCGTAGTCCACGCAGTAGGCAATGCGCACGTAGCCCTCCACACCAAAATCGTCACAGGGAACCACCAAAATCTCATGTGCCTTGGCTCTCTCGTAAAACTCAAAGGCATCCCCCGAGGGAGATTTGACGAAGAGATAGAAGGCGCCGTCGGGCTTGACGCACTCGTAGCCGTAGGCGGTGAGACTGTCGTACAGCAGATCCCGATTTTTGCGATAGGCTTCGACGTTAACCTTGGCATCGAGACATTCCCCGATTACCTGCTGGAACAAACTGGGAGCGCACACGTACCCCAGAGATCGTCCCGCGCCGCAGATGGCGAGATACACACCCTGCCCGTCCTCCATCGTCGGGCAGACGGCAATATAACCGATCCGCTCACCGGGGAGGGAGAGAGATTTCGAATAGGAGTAGCACACCAGCGTGTGATCGTAGTAATTCATCAGGTAGGGAACGGTCACGTCGGTGTAAACCAGCTCCCGATAGGGCTCGTCGGCGATCAGATAAATGGGAGCGCCGTATTCCGCGGATTTCCGCTTCAACACCTCACACAGCGCGAGGGTTGTTTCCTCGGTGTAGACTACGCCGCAGGGATTGTTGGGAGAGTTCACGATCACCGCCTTGGTACGGGGCGTGATCTTGCTCTCCAGATCCGACGGATCGATCTGGAAGGTTTTCTCCGTGGGGTTGCTGACCACGACCTTGCCCCCCGCGTTCTCAATAAAGACGCGGTATTCGGTAAAGAAGGGAGCGATGACGATGCACTCATCCTCGGCGCCATCCTCCATCAGCGCACGCAGACAGATGGAAAGGGAGGCCGCCGCGCCACAGGTCATGTAGATCAGATTCGGGGAGATCTCCACCCCAAATCTCTTGCCGATCTGCGCGGCGATCTTTGCCCTCACACCCGCGTCGCCCTGCGCCGAGGTATAACCGTGAAGCAGGGTGGACTCCTTCTCACCAAGGAGACGGGCGATGGTGTCGTTCACCTCTCGGGGGGCGGGAACGCTGGGGTTGCCCAGACTGAAATCGTAGACGTTTTCCGCGCCGATCTGCGCCGCTCTCGTTTTGCTGTATTCAAAAATTTCTCTGATGATCGAGCGCTTGGAGCCAAGGCCGAACATCGATTTGTTATAAGACATAATATCACCTAAATTCCGAGGAGCTCTTTGGCGTTTTTCCAAAAGATGCGTTCCTCTGTCGTTGTATCCAAGGAGAAGGAGCGCAGACGCTCCGCGTCCTGCCCGATGCTGCTCCAAGGGGTGTCGGAGGCAAACAGAATCCTGTCCGCTCCGTGTCGGTTCAAAATTTGGCGGAAGGATTCCTCGTCCATCTCTCGGAGCACGTACGCCGTGTCGAAATAGACGTCCTTTCCGCACAGAAGCTCCAAGACGGCGGGAACACACTCGTTGCCCCCCATGTGCGCAAGCACCAGCTTGGCGTGGGGAACCTTGTCCATCAGCGTAAGGGCAAGATGAGGCGGACACCGCATCGGGCAGCCCACGTAAGCGCGATCCTGTCCCGCGTGGGTCACCACCACCATGTCGTATTCCCGCGCGCACTCCAGAATGCGCACGTAGCCCTCGTCGCAAATAAAGGTTTCCTGATAGTCGGGGTGAATCTTGACACCGAGAAAGCCGCTCTCGCGAAGCTGCTTCATCTTCCCGTCAATGTCCTCGCAAGCGGGGTGAATCCCCCCGAAGGAGATCAGCCGCCGCCTCTCTTGCGCGAATCGGGCGTTGATCTCGGCGGCAAACCGATTCACGCTGTCAAACTGGGTAGGACTGGTGAGCACGGGGAGATTGACGGCAACGTCGGCTCCCGCCTTCTCCATCTGTCCCAGAAGCCCCGACAGCGACCCGTCGAAGGAGGGGGAGATCCCGCTCTTCCGGGACAGCAGATCAATGGTTTTTCTTGCGATCTTATCGGGGAAAATATGGGTGTGAAAATCGATGATCATAGAATCACTCTTTCCAAAGCCTTCTCAAAGGTTGGCAAGATCCTCGCAGGAAAGGGTCGTGATGGCGCTTTCGTTGAGGATCATATCCACCCGATTGACGTCGGATGCCTTGAGAACCACGTATGCCTGATCCGAATCAATGGACAGACCGTACATATACTCAATGTTCACGCCCTTCTCGTCGATCACCTTCAGAAGCTCCTGCAGAGAGCCTACCTTGTGAGGGATCTTGATGATGGAAACGTCGGAGAGCAGGGAAGAAAAGCCGTTCTGCGTCAGCATCTCCTTGCCCGTGGCGGCATCGCTCACGATGAGGCGGAGCAGACCGAACTCGGTGGTGTCGGCAAGGCTCATGGAAAGAATATTCACCCTACCCTGCTTGAGTACGTTCAGAACCTCGGAGAGCCGTCCCGCTCTGTTTTCAATAAATACTGTCAGCTGTTTTGCAAACATGTTCCAATCCTCCTGAAAAATCAATATAATTTACGCTTGTCGACGACGTGAACCGCCTTGCCCTCGCTGCGAACAAGAGTCTGGGGCTCCACGATCTTGATCTTGGCGTTGATGCCGAGAGCCTGCTGGATCACGTGAGCGATCTTCTTGTTCAGCGCCTCGATGGCGCGGATCTCGTCGGTGTAGTAGCTGGGATTGATCTCCACCTGAACCTCCAGCGTGTCCAGATTGTTGACACGGTCCACGATCATCATGTAGTGAGGCGTTACCTCCTCCACGTCAACGAGAGCAGCCTCGATCTGGCTGGGGAATACGTTGACGCCGCGAATGATCAGCATGTCGTCCACACGGCCCTTGAAGCGGGAGAGACGGGCGCTGGTTCTGCCGCACGCGCAAACGCTGTGGTCCAGAGAGGTCAGGTCCTTGGTGCGGTAGCGGATCATGGGGATTCCTTCCTTGGTCAAGGTGGTAAAGGCAAGCTCGCCCGTGACCCCGTCGGCGACGGGGGAGAGGGTCGCGGTGTCCAGAACCTCGGGGAAGAAATGATCCTCGCATACGTGCAAGCCACGGTGGAACTCACAGTCACAGGCAACGCCGGGACCCATGATCTCACTCAAGCCGTAAATATCGTGTGCCTTAATGTTCATCTTGGCTTCGATCTCGTTCCGCATCTTCTCGGTCCAGGGCTCGGCGCCGCAGATGGCAGCGCGGAGCTTGATCCGATCCATCAGTCCTTCCGCCGCCAGAACCTCGGAGATATGCAGCAGGTAGGAGGGGGTACAGGCAATGGCGGTAGCGCCGAAATCCACCATCATGGTGGTCAGCTTCTTGGAGTTACCCGTGCTCATGGGAACGACCGTGGCGCCGATCTTCTCCGCGCCGCCGTGAGCGCCAAGACCTCCCGTAAAAAGTCCGTAGCCGTAGGCGATCTGAATGATGTCGTCCTTGCCCACACCCGCCATGGTGAAGCATCTTGCCACGCATTCCGCCCAGATATCCAGATCCTTTCGGGTATAACCGACAACTGTCGCCTTACCTGTGGTTCCGCTGGAGGCGTGGATACGGACGATCTCGGAATTGGGAACGGCAAAGAGCCCGAAGGGATAGTTGTCCCGCAGGTCGTCCTTGGTGGTGAAGGGAAGCTTGACGATATCCTCAATGCCCTTGATGTCGCCGGGCATCAGGTCGATGGCTTGCATTTTTTTGCGGTAAAATTCTACGTTGTGGTATACGTAATCCACAAGCTTACAGAGCCGCTTTCCCTGCAGAGCCATCATTTGATCTCTGCTCATGCATTCCTTGGTTTCATTCCAAATCATGTTCAATCATCTCCCCTATTACGTATTTTTATATCCCCGCAAAAAAGCGGTCTGATTGATCTGTACGGTCTTGGGAGGAACCGTGCTTGCCACCGTGTCCAGCCAAAGCTCGGAGTCAAAGCCGATGTGCTTTGCGGCAAAGCCGAGAACGACGGAGTTGAGCACCTTGGCGTTTTTCAGCTCCAGCGCGATGGATTGGGCGTCAATGGCAAAAACGCTGTGCTTCTCCTTCAGCGTGTCAATAATATTTTCGGGGTATTTCGCGGCGCCGATGACCACAGTCATGGGGTCGATGCGGCAGTCGTTCACCACCAGAACCCCGTCCTTTTTGAGGAAATGGGCATAGCGAAGGGCTTCCAGACGCTCAAAGGCGATGACCACGTCTGCCTGACCCTCCTCCACCACGGGCTCGCTGACCTGCTCACCGAAGCGGACGAAGGTCACCACGCTGCCGCCTCTTTGCGCCATGCCGTGAACCTCGGAGATCTTGACGTCATATCCCGCGGCAAGAGCCGCTTTTCCGATAATTCTGCTGGTGAGAAGGGTACCCTGACCGCCCACACCAACGATCATAATATTTTTCGTCATCATTCTGTCACCACCGTTTCGATCGCGTTGAATTTACAATAGTTTTTGCACAAGCCACAGCCGTTGCACATGGTGGGATCGATCTTTATCTTGCCGTCCTCTCCGCGGGAAAGGGCGGGACAGCCGATCTTCATGCACATACCGCACTTGCGACAGGCATCGGCATTCACGACGCACTTGTTCGGGAATTTCTGTCCCTTGAGCAGAACGCAGGGAGATTTGGCAATGATCACCGTGAGAACGTCACCGTTTACGCTTTCCTTAATGACCTTCTCCAGACCCTGTACGTCAAAGGAGTTGATCTCGATGACCCTCGGGACGCCAACGGCGCGGCAAAGCGCCGCCAGATCAACGGCATAAGTTTCCTCGCCCTTCAGAGTCTTGCCCGTGGCGGCATGCTCCTGATGTCCCGTCATACCCGTGGTGCGGTTATCCAGAATCATCACGGTAGCCGTGGACTTGTTGTAGACCATGCCGATCAGGGAATTGATTCCCGTATGTAAGAAGGTGGAATCTCCAATGACGGCAACCCAGTTCTTGATAAAATCCTTGCCGCGTGCCTTCTCCATGCCGTGAAGGGCAGAAATCGAGGCACCCATACAGATGGTGGTGTCAATGACGCTCAAGGGGGCCACAGCACCCAGGGTGTAACAGCCGATATCGCCCGAAGCGTGGATCTTCAGCTTGTTCAGCACCGAGAACACGCTTCTGTGAGGACAGCCGGGGCAGAGAATGGGAGGACGGGCGGGGGTGTCCGCCTTCTCAAAGACCACCTCATCCGCGCCGAACAGAACGCGGCGCAGAAGGTTTGCGCTGTATTCTCCCTGTCTCGTGAAGAGCTCCTTGCCCTTGACCTCAAAGCCCCAGGCGCGGATCTGCTCCTCCATGACGGGCTCCAGCTCCTCAAAGACGTAGACGGTTTCCACGCTGTTTACGAATCGCTCTACCAGCTCACGGGAGAGGGGATTGACCAGACCGAATTTCAGAATACTCGCGTTCGGGCAGACCTCCTTGACGTACTGGTAAGCCACGCCGCAGGTGATAAAGCCGATGGAGGTATCGCCCATTTCCATTCTGTTCACGGGAAGCGCCGCCGCGTCTGCCGCCAGACGGTTCTCACGGGCTTCCACCACGCGGTGTCTGCCAATGGCGGAGGCGGGCATCATTACGTATTTCGCGGGATCGCGGGCGTATTCCTTGTCGGCAACCTCCACACGGTCGCAAAGCTCTACCGCGCTCTGGGAGTGGGCAAGCTTGGTGGTGGTGCGGAGAATGACGGGGGTGTCGTATTCCTCACTCAGCTCGTAGCCAAGCTTCATGAAATCCTTGGCTTCCTGACTGTCCGCAGGCTCCAGCACGGGCACGTGAGCGGCACGTGCGATCATGCGGGTGTCCTGCTCGTTCTGGGAGCTGGCAAGACCGGGATCGTCGGCAACCACGAAAACGCTGCCGCCTCCCACACCGGTGTAGGAGAAGGTGTAGAGCGGGTCACTTGCCACGTTCAGTCCCACGTGCTTCATACAGGCAAGGGAGCGGACGCCCGAGACAGAAGCGCCGATGGCGACCTCCGCGGCAACCTTTTCGTTCGGCGCCCATTCGGTGTAGACCTCCTCGTATTTTGCGAGATATTCACTGATCTCCGTGCTGGGAGTTCCTGGGTACGCGCTGGAGAGCTTGACTCCCGCCTCGTACGCGCCTCTCGCGATGGCTTCATTTCCAAGCATGATTTGTTTGTTTCCCACGGTTATTTGCTCCTTAAATCTTTTACTCGTTTTGCTTTTCCTTCAAATCGCTGAAGGGTGTTGGGGGATTCCAGCTGGACGCGGGCGTCAAGACCCAAAATGACCTTCAATTTATTCCGCACGGTCGCCGTGATCTTCTCCAGCACGGCGAAGGAGTCGGTGGAATGCGCCAGCTCGACTCTCACGGTCATCTTGTCCAGATAGCCCTCACGTTCCAGAACGATCTCGTAGTGGGGACCCAGCTCCTCCACGGAGAGAATGACCTCCTCGATCTGGCTGGGGAATACGTTGACGCCGCGGATCTTCAGCATATCGTCGCTTCGACCCGACAGGTTTTCCATACGGCAGAAGGTTCTGCCGCACTTACAGGTCTCGTAGAAGAGACGGGTAATGTCCTTGGTACGGTAACGGATGAGGGGAAGACCTTCCTTTTTGATACAGGTAATGACAAGCTCCCCTTGCTCTCCCGCGGGAAGAACCTCACCGGTTTCGGGGTTGATGATCTCGGGGATAAAGAAGTCCTCCATGATGTGCATGCCGCACAGCTCCTCGCACTCGCCCGAGACACCGGGTCCCATCAGCTCACTCATGCCGTAGTTGGAGGTGATCAGCAGATCCTCTCCCCAGTATTTATGCATTTCCTCCCGCATGGCGTCGGTGAGAAGCTCACTGCCCACAAGGGCGATCTTCACCTTCAGATCCCGTCGGGGATCCAGACCCATCTCTCGCGCCACCTCCGCAAGACGGAGGGCGTAGGAGGGAGTTGCCACCAGAAGGGAGGTCTCGAAATCCTGCATATACATAATTTGCTTCTCGGAGTTACCCGTAGAGGAGGGAACGATGGCGGCGCCGATGTTTTCCAAACCGTAATGCAGACCGAGCGCACCCGTAAACATTCCGTAGCCGAAGCAGATCTGCGCTGTGTCGTGGGAGGATGCTCCGCCCATGCAGGCGATTCTGGAGACACACTCGGTCCAGATTTTCAGATCGTTTTCGGTGTACCCCACCACGGTAGGCTTACCCGTGGTACCGCTGGAGGCGTGGATACGGACCAGCTCATCCTTCGGTACGGCAAAGAGCCCAAAGGGATAGTTGTCCCGCATGTCCTGCTTGGTAACGAAGGGGAGCCTCGCCAGGTCGGCAAGGCACTTGATGTCCTCGGGACAGACACCCGCTTCCTCCATTTTCTTTCGGTAGGGAGGAACCTTTTCCCATACTCTGCGCACCGTCTCCTGCAGCCGCTCCAGCTGAAGGGCTTCCAGCTCCGCGCGGGGCATGGTTTCTTCTTTTGACCAGATCATGATAAATTTCCTTTTTTATGTAAATAATATTTTTCTCAAGCTTATCGGATCTCGCCCTCAACGTGACGCTCAAACGCCGCATCGATGATTTCCTTTTCGGGCGCCTTCGTAAACAGGGTAACGGTCACGGTAACGAGGACCGAGAAGACCATGCAGATGACACCGATGAGGGGAGAACAAGCCACACCGTCCTTCAGCGCTGCGGCGAAGGAGCAGTCAAATCCGTTTTTGTGGTAGCCGAGCAGGACGATCAGCCCTGCCGTCAGCGCAAGAGAGCTGATGATGGAGGACCATACGGCGGGACGGGAGACTCGTTTCCAGAGAAGTCCCACAACAAAGGGACCCATAAAGCAGCCCGAGAGGGTTCCCCAGCTCAGACCCATCATGTAGGTGATGGCGGCAATGCCGTAGGTGTCGTTGAGGATCGCCAGAACCACCGACATCGCTACAAAAACGAGGCAGAGAAGTCTCATGACCCAATTGACCCGACGGTCGGAGGCATCGCGACGAATGGCTCCCTTGTAGAGATCCACGGCAATGACCGAGGCGCTTGTGAGGGATACCGAGGATAGGGTGGACATACTGGCGGAAAGAACCAGCACGGCAATGATCCCCATCAGTCCCGACGGGATCACCAGAGAGAGCATGGTGGGAATCACGTCACCGTGAGAAAGGGGCGCCGTTTCGGGGAAGAAGATGCTGAGTGCGCCCGTAAAATACGCGCAGAAGCCGATGATCAACGCGAACAGGGTGCTGACGATGATTCCTTGGGAGATCGCCCGTCTGTCGCGGATCGCGTAATATTTGTGAATGGTCTGGGGCAGACCCCAAACGCCGAAGGAGGTCAGCAGAATGAGGGAAATGAGGGAAACGGTGCTTCCGTAAAGTCCCTTGGCGTCGGCGTCAAAGGTAAACCAGGTCAGATTGGGGTCGGTCACAAGACGGGAAATATCCCAGCCTACTTGTTCGGAGTTCATAAAGCAGAAGACCATACAGGTAACGCCCACCAGCATGATGATACCCTGAACGAAATCGGACAGGGCAGTGGCAAAATATCCGCCGAAGAAGAGATAGAGGGCGGTCAGCACCGCCAGAGCCACCATGACCGTCCAACCGGGGATGCCGAAGACGATCTCAAAGAGACTACCAAGACCGTTGTAGACCGAGGCAGAGTAGGGAAGCAGGAAGATAAAGATCACTACAGCCGAGACCAGCTTGATGGTACGGCTTCCGTAGCGCTTCTCAAAAAATTCGGGCATGGTTTTCGCGCGGAGACGCAGGGTCATGTTTTTGGTTCGCTTTGCCAGAACCAACCAAGCCACAAGCGTACCCAGCAGGGCGTTGCCGATGCCGATCCAGACCGAGGCGAGACCGAACTGTCTGCCAAACTGACCCGCTTATCCGATAAAGATGACGGCGGAGAAATAGGTGGTTCAGTAGGCGAAGGCGGTCATCCAGCCGCCAAGACCCTCCTTACCCGCAAGGAGAAAATCATTCACCGATCCCGAGCGGTTTTTCGTATAATACGCGATACCCGCCATCGAGAGGGCGTAAAGCGCTAAAATGAAGTAATCGAGTATCATAGAGTCCTCCTTGCTCACGGTGAAAACACACATGGAAAATTATATCATACCCCCCTGAAAAAGTCAATGTTTTTTTGGCTTTTTTCCTTGAAAAACGGGGGTTTTTGACAAAAAAATGACAGAAGAATGATTTTCCCTTTTTTCGATATCCTTTTGCGTCGTTGGCGCCAACGGATATAAAAAAACCGCATCCTTTTTATGCCCTCAAGCATAAGCAGATGCGGACTGTCCGTATGTTGCTTCCGATGATTTTATCTCTCGGATCTCACAAAAGACGAACAGCCCATAGCAAAATAATAATAGTAATAAAAATACTTCTTTGCGGTCATGGCGATTCCTCCTTCGTGAATTTTATGCACTTATTATACGCCTGATTTTTCGGTTTGTCAAGAGATTTTTGAAAATATATTCAGGAATTTTGCATTTTTTTGAACGCGCAAACCGAGGGCTTGCGCAATGTCTGCGATGGTACGCGGGAGGCTGTCAGCCTCCCGCGTACCATATGGAACGGATGAGATTATTTGGACTCCTGCTCGTCCTTTTTCTTCTTCTTCAGCATCACCACGTCCTCGCGGCGGTAGAGCTTGGGAGGCGTGTCGGGAGTGGCGAGAAGGCGAACCTTCACCGTTCCCACCAGGGGATTGATCTCGGTTACGGTGCCGTTTCCGTCGGCGGTGCGAACCAGAGAATCCACGGGCGGCGTTCTCTTGATCTCGTACTCGTACGCCTCGTGCTCGTAGCGCAGACAGCACATAAGTCTGCCGCAAATGCCCGAGATCTTGGCGGAGTTGAGAGACAGATTCTGCTCCTTTGCCATCTTGATGGAGACCTGACCGAAATCCGAGAGGAACAGGGTACAGCAAAGGGGTCTGCCGCACAGTCCCATACCGCCCATCAGCTTCGCTTCGTCGCGGATACCGATCTGCCGCAGCTCGATGCGGGTGCGGAAGACCGAGGCGAGATCCTTGACAAGCTCCCGAAAATCCACTCTGCCCGAGGAGGTGAAATAAAAGAGAAGCTTGGAGTTGTCAAAGGTATATTGGGCGTCGATCAGCTTCATATCCAAGCCGTGGGAGGCGATCTTTTGCGCGCATACGCGGAATGCCTCCTCCTCCTTGTGGCGGTTTGCCTCCTGATGCTGCTTGTCGGTCTCGGTGGCAACGCGGAGAATGGGGCGGAGAGGAGGAACGGTATCGGATTCCTTCACCATGGTGTTGCCCATGGATACCTCGCCGTATTCCTGACCCCGAGCCGTCTCCACGATGGCAAACTCACCCTTGCGGATCTTCTTACCCGCGGGATCGAAATAGTAGGTCTTTCCCGTGCTCTTGAAGCGGATGCCCACCACCTCCACCATGGGAGAGGGCTCTTTTTCCGCGTCCGTGTCGGGCATGACCGTGATGGTGTCCTCGTGAGCGGGGAAGCGGATCTCCTCGTATTCGCTGTCGTTGAAGGAGTGGTGCGCTTGCGCCTGAGCTGCGGTCATGGTCAGACGGTCGGAGGAACGGCGTCCGTTTCTGCCTGCGCGGTCAGCTCCGTTCTGGGCAGAAGCCTGTTTTTTCTTTTGAGAGTGGTTCTCCTCCTTGGTTGGAACGGGCGTCGACTCATTTTGGATCTTCGGCGGGTTTTCTCTTGCCTCGGCGGAATTTCCTCCTCTGTGACGGTTCCGTCTGCGGCGGTTGCGGTTCTTGGAGCCGCCCTCGGCAGAGCCTCCCTCCTTTTGGGGAGCGTTCGCCGCAGGCGCGTTCTTGACAGGGGCTCCCGCCCCTTCTTTTCGTTCTCTCTCACCGCCTCTGTTCTGACGGTCCTTGCCCTGAGGGGCGCCTCCCTTATTTTCCTTGGGCGCCTGTCCGCTCACGGGCGCGCTCACGGGCGCGCCGTCCACTACACCCGTGGGCTCGATGAAATAGCCACGGCGGTGGTGGTGAGGGCGTCTGTTATGATTATGGTTCTTTTTCTGCTCACCTGCGGGTGAGGGTGTTTTCTTTTCGTTTTCCATAAGGAATTCCTTTCTTTGGGACTGTTCGATTATATCAATTCGGCGCGGATCGCCATCTGTAAAAGGCAAAGACGGATACCGGCGTTCTTTTCCAGCTCACGGATCGCCCGTCGGATCGCGCCTCCCAGCTCGTAGAGGAAAGCAAGAGAGACTCTGTCGCAAAGCTCCACCGCCTCTGTCCGATCCGCGAAAAAGGAAAGGGGCGCGTCGTCGCTTTTTTTGAGCAGAATCAGATCTCTGGCGCCCTCGGAGAGCGCGAGGAGATGGGTGTGTACCGTTTCCCGCTTGGCGGCGGCGAGCTTATTCAGCATGGGGAGAAGAGCTCTCGCTCCCTCCTGCCGCAGGGCGGCGCGGAGAAATTCGGTGGCATAGGCGCGGGTCTGCGCCACGGGAGAAAAGCTGGTGGGCTCCAAAAGCTCCAGCGCCCGTCCGATCCCTCCCGCGGAGGCAACGAGGATCTGGGCGTAGGTCTTGGGATCCGAGCGCTTCATCTGAGCGGCGCGGGGATCGTGGCGACACAGATAGGAGTCGATCTGCTCTGCCGTCAGCCGCTCGGTGCGCAGAATCGGCGCGCGGCTTCGCACGGTTTCAAGGAAGGCGCCCGCGTCCTCGCAAAGCAGGAAAAAGTGCACGTAGGCGGGGGGCTCCTCCAGCGTCAGCAGAAACGCGTTTTGCGCCTCGGCGGTCATTTTGTCCGCTTCCTCGATCACGTAGACCTTTTTCTCTCCATCGTTGGGCGGGAGGTGTACGTCCTCCCGCAAAGAGCGGATTACCTCCACGCCCATGGTGGCTTTTTCTCCCCGAGTGACAAGGATCAGGTCGGGGGATTTTCCCTCCAAAAGCTTCGCGCAGGAGGGGCATAGGGCGCAGGGAATCGGCGCGGAGGCATCTTTTTTGCGCTGGCAAACAAGGGCGGCGGCGCAAAGACGGGAGGCGGTGTGCTTTCCCGTACCCGCGGGACCCTCTATGATGAGGGCGTGAGGGAGGGTGTCCGAAAGGACGGCGTCACCCAGACGGCGGCGAAGGGCGTCGTTTCCTATGATATCGATCAATGCTTCCTTCATGCCACGTCTCCCTTCTTCTGATTTGGCTACCATAAACCCATCTTACATTGTAACAAATTTTTTTGCGTTTGTCAAGCAAATTTGAGGAAACATCGGCGATTTCGGTGAATATAATGAAGAAAAAAGAGCCGACGGCGAGTGCGGCTCCAAAGAGGGACGGAAAGGTAGGAAAAAATATGGAAAAAACGAATCGGATCCGACAGGTCAGGGGCGGATGCGGTATCCTCTGCAAGGGGCGGTACCCTTATGCCACGGCAGAGCTCCGAGGGAGCTGCGACTATCCTTCGGCGAGGGGGAGATTTGCGCTGTACGCCACCCCCACGGGGGTCGTGGTATCCGCCGAGCTGCGGGGCTTGCCCGCGGGGGCGGTGCTTCGCCTCTGTCTGAAGCGGGAGGGGGAGACCTGTGTGTCGGCGACTTGCTTTCCTCTGCTTTACGAGCGGAATGGCGAGGCGTGGTTTACCGATCTGACGGAGCGGATCTCCCCGTGGGAACGGAGCGGTGGGGAGATTGCCCTGACGGTCACCGATGCCCGCGAGGAAAAGGGAACGGTGGTAGCCCGCGGAACCTTGCGGAGCAGCCGAGAAAGATGCGGATGAGGCGCGGCTGTGTCATAGTCCGCCCGCGAAGCGTGTCAGAAGGAAAAATGCACATTCTTTCATATCCCCCTTGATTTTTTTGCGGTTTTGTGGTATCGTAAAGGTAACATGTCAGAAATGAGGACGGTATATGAAATTACAATTGATCGCCACCTGTCTGTTCGGTCTGGAAAAGCTCCTTGGGGAGGAGATCGATAAACTGGGATATAAGCGTCTGGAGACCATGGACGGACGGATCACCTTTGAGGGAGACGAGAGCGCCGTGGCGGCGGCAAATCTGCGACTGCGCTGCGCCGAGAGAGTCTATATCAAGATGGGCTCGTTCGAGGCGAGAAGCTTTGAGGCGCTGTTTGAGGGGACGAGGAATCTGCCGTGGGAGGAATGGATGGGAGAGGACGACGCCTTTCCCGTGAAGGGACATGCCATTCGCAGTCAACTGTTTTCGGTGCCCGACTGTCAGAGCATCGTCAAAAAGGCGGTCGTGTCTCGCCTGTCGGAAAAGTACGGCAAGACTTGGTTCGATGAGAGCGGTGTGAAATACCAGATCGAGTTTTTTATTTTTAAGGATAATGCCACCTTGATGATCGACACGTCGGGAGTGGCGCTCCATAAAAGAGGATACCGCCCCGTGTCGGGAGAGGCTCCTCTGCGGGAGACGCTGGCGGCGGCAATGGCAATGATCGCGAGACCCCGCGAGGACGTTCTTCTGTGGGATCCCTTCTGCGGATCGGGTACTATCGCCATCGAGGCGGCAATGCTGGCAACGAATCAGGCGCCCGGTCTTGACCGCCATTTTGCGGGAGAGACCTTCCCCCGCATTCCCACCGCCATCTGGAAAGCGGAAAGAGAAAAAGCCATGAGCGAGATCCGCCATGACTCGAAATTTGAGGTATGGGCATCGGATATCGACCCCGCCGTGCTGGAGGTGGCAAAGGAGAACGCCGAGCGGGCGGGAGTAGACGACAGAATCAAGTTCTTCGGGAAGGATGCCACTACCATTCAGAAGCCCGACCGACGGGGAACGATTCTCTGCAATCCCCCCTACGGCGAGCGGCTGATGACGGTCAGAGAGGCGGAGGAGCTCTACCGCCGTTTGGGAAAGACCCTTTCCCATTTTGATCCGTGGCAGATCTACGTGCTGACCTCCGCGGAAAACTTTGAGAGGCTCTTCGGCAGACGCGCCGATAAAATCCGAAAGCTCTATAACGGCATGATCCCTTGCCGCCTCTATCAGTATTTCAGACCGAAAACAACACGGTAACGCGCAGCTCATCAAAAGTTTCGCTCGAGCCTTTTCAAAGGCTCGTCGGAGCCGCCGCGATCGGCGGTCGCGCGTCGCAACGCGCGAAACACCCAATCGTCATAAAGCGCCCGAAAGGGTGAATTTTGGTCGTAAACGACCAAAAGAGGGAAAAC
>JAZNDP010000090.1:0-5375 GCA_045588165.1 Eubacteriales bacterium
AGCCGTTTCCTATGGAGCCAAGATTCTCAACGAGCATCTCAACTTGTTTGTTGATTTGTCCGATGACGCAAAGAACGTAGAGATTCTGGTCGAAAGAGAAGAGACCAAGAAGGAAAAGGTTCTTGAGATGACCATTGAGGAACTTGACATGTCTGTCCGTAGCTTCAATTGCTTGAAGCGCGCAGGCATTGATACCGTCGAGGATCTGACAAACCGCACCGAGGAGGACATGATTAAGGTCCGTAACCTCGGAAAGAAGTCGCTTGAAGAAGTGATTCAGAAGCTGCATTCTCTGGGTCTTGAGCTCAGAAAAGAAGAGGAATAATTCCTCACGTGCGGCATAATTGTTTGAAATACGTCAAAGGAGGGAAAGAAGATGCCCGGAACTAGAAAACTCGGCAGACCTACCGCTCACAGAAATGCGATGCTTCGCGGTATGGTTACCTTGCTGCTTGAGAACGGACAGGTTGAGACTACGCTCACCAGAGCAAAGGAAGTTCGTTCCATGGCTGAAAAGATGATTACGCTTGGCAAGAAGAATACTCTTGCAAGCCGTCGCGCAGCGCTGGCATATATCACGAAGGAGGACGTTGTAACCAAGGTGTTCAACGAGCTGGCTCCTCTGTATGCAGAGCGTAATGGCGGATACACGCAGATCTACAAGCTCGGACCTCGTAGAGGAGACGGAGCAGAGATGGCGATCGTTAAGCTGATCGATTACGTAAAGGCTGACGCTAAGGATGCAAAGAAGGCAAAGAAAGCTGAAAAGGCTGAGGCTAAGGACGCAGAATAAGCGATTTTTTCAGCAAAAAAACCTCACGGAAGTTTCCGTGAGGTTTTTTGTTTTGCCCCGAAAAGACAAAAAACGAGGAACCATCGACAGGAACGGTCATATACTGACAATGAAGGAGGTGACCATATGAATGGCAACGACAGAAATTGTTCGGCGGAGCTGGGGTCGGTTACTGCCGCTATGAAGGCGCAACGGGCACTTGCCACAGCCGCGATTCCCTCCGCCGTGGTGAAAATCGAATCCTCCTCTCGTCGTGGGTGTACCTACGGAATTCGGTTTTCCTGTAATCAACTCGGAAACGTACGGACGGTGCTATCCGCCGCGCGGATCTCGGTGAAACAATGGGATCCCGCAGACTGATCTATCTGGATCATGCCGCCACAAGCTTTCCCAAGCCTCCGACTGTCATACGAGAGGTGGCTCGGTGCCTTGCGGAATACGGCGGAAATGCGGGTAGAGGGGCTCATGCGCTGTCCTTGGCGGCGGCAGAGAAACTATACGAATGTCGAACCGCGGCGGCAGCGCTGCTTGGTGTAAGCGACCCCGCCCGTGTTTTTTTCGTAATGAATACCACCCATGGAATCAATACGGTTCTGAAGGGGTTGTTGCGAGAGGGGGATCACGTGATCCTCTCGGATATGGAGCATAATGCGGTCCTACGTCCTCTGTATAAGATGGCAGAGGAGGGGAGGATTACCATGGACGTTTTTTCAAGCATGGTGGGAGATCCTCGGCGCACTCCGGAAGGAATCTGCGCCAATATTGAAAGCCTTTTGCGCCCCGAAACCCGATTGGTAATCTGCACTCACGCATCCAATATTTGTTCTGCCACCATGCCGATTCGGGAAATCGGAGCCTTTTGCCGTCAAAGAGGACTCTATTTTGTGGTAGACGGCGCGCAATCGGCGGGGCATGAGCCGATCGATGTGGAGAAAATGGGAATCGATGCGCTATGCGTTCCCGGACACAAGGGTCTTTTGGGCCCCCAAGGATGCGGAATGGTATTGTTGGGTGAGGGAATACGGCTGGATACCCTGACCGAGGGCGGAAACGGCATGGCATCTCTGGAGGGCGCCATGTCGGAGGAGTCGCCGGAGCGCTATGAGGCGGGAACGTTGCCAACCCCCGCGATTGCGGGACTCTGCGAGGGTTTGCGGATTCTGTCTGCCGTGGGAGTAGAGGAAATCTCTTATCGGCAACGGTCTTTATATCGAATGGCAAGAGAGCGGCTGGGAAATACGGAGGGAGTTACCCTGTACGTGCCTGAATACGAGGGGGCGATTCTGCTCTTTAACGTGAGAGGATTTTTACCCGAGGAGATCGGACGATGCCTTGATGAGGCGGGAATTTGCGTACGAAGCGGATATCATTGCTCGGCGCTGGGGCATAAGACACTGGGAACGGAGGAAACGGGAGCGGTTCGTATCAGCTTTGGACTGTACGATCATGCTCAGGAGGTGGATCGGCTTTGGCGAGTCATACAACGCCTTTCCCGTCATTGAAAATTTGCTCTGTCAGCGTCCGCGATCGTCGCGGACGCTTTTTTAAAAATGTCTTAAATTTGGACAAAATATGTTGACATGATGAAATTTCTGTGATAGAATGTATAAGTAAGGGGAGATGTGACGAAAATCTTCTCGGACAAGCTGTATGTAAATCCAATTTACATAAAATTTTTAAAGGAGAAAGAAAAAATGAAAAAGATTCTTTCAGTACTTCTTGCAACACTGATGCTCTTCTCTCTTACCGTTGTCTTCGCTTCCTGTAGCGATGATGAGGGTTCCAAGGGAATGAGTGATTCCCCCCTGCCGATCCCTGAGGCATCCTCTACCGTTGAGGTCCCCGCGGATTTTAAGATCGGTTTTATTTGTCTGCACGATGAAAACTCTACCTATGATAAGAACTTCATCGATGCCGCTAACCGCATGAAGGAAGCTCTCAAGCTGACCGACGAGCAGTTCGTGATCAAGACCAATATTCCCGAGTCTGCCGAGTGCTATAACACGGCGAAGGATCTTGCCGCAGGCGGATGCGATATCGTTTTCGCAAACTCCTTCGGACACGAGGACTTCATTATTCAGGCAGCAAAGGACTATCCGGACGTACAGTTCTGTCACGCAACCGGAACCAAGGCTCATACTGAGAATCTTGCAAACTACCATAATGCGTTCGCTTCTATCTACCAGGGCAGATACCTTGCCGGTATCGCGGCAGGAATGAAGCTGAACGAGATGATCGAGGCGGAAGAGATTACCGCTGAGCAGGCTGTGATCGGTTACGTTGGCGCGTTCTCTTACGAAGAGGTTAAGTCCGGCTTTACCTCCTTCTTCCTGGGCGCTCGCTCTGTATGCCCCAGCGCAACCATGAAGGTTCAGTACACCGGCTCTTGGTATGATGAGGCACTGGAGCAGGAAGCCGCTAACGCGCTGATCTCCTCCGGATGCGTTCTGATTTCCCAGCACGCTGACTCCATGGGTGCTCCCTCCGCATGTGAGGTTGCGGGTGTTCCCAACGTATCCTACAACGGATCCACCTACGCCGCATGTCCCGAGACCTTTATCGTATCCTCCGCAATCAACTGGACTCCTTACTATATGTATATCGCTGAGCAGGTAATCAAGGGCGAGTCAATCGCCGCTGACTGGTGCGGCGGTATTAAGGAAGGCTCCGTTGTTCTGTCCGGCATCAACCAGGATGCTGCAGCAGAGGGAACCGTAGAGGCAATTGAGGAAGCGATTGAGAAGTTCAAGGCAGGTACTCTGAACGTATTCGACACCTCCAAGTTCACCGTAGAGGGTAAAACCTTGACCTCTTATCTGGCAAATGTTGATACCGATCCTGATTATACGCCCGACACCGAGGTGATCAAGGACGGTTATTTCCATGAGTCTGAGTATCGCAGTGCTCCTTACTTCGCACTGATTATTGACGGCATTACCGAGCTGAACCAGAAGTTCTGATTTCCGTCGAATATACAACGGAAAAAGGCGGGGCATAGCCTCTGCCTTTTTCCGTATTCAAGAAGAATTTTTCACCGGTTGGAGGTGTTCTTTTGGAACATAAAATAGCGCTTGAGATGCGAGGAGTCAGCAAATCCTTTGGATCTGTTGTGGCGAATCGCAATGTGAATATGGACGTTCGTCACGGTGAGATCCTTGCGGTCTTGGGTGAGAACGGGTCGGGAAAGACCACGTTGATGAATATGATCTCGGGAATCTATTATCCCGATGAAGGTCAAATTTTTGTAGACGGAGAGCCTGTTGTAATCAGCTCTCCGAGAGATGCTTTCCGTTATCGGATTGGCATGATTCACCAGCATTTTAAGCTGGTTGACGTATTTACTGCCGCGGAAAACATTATTCTCGGCATTGACGATGGAAAAAAATTCAATATCAAGCAGGTTTCGGCGCAGGTTGCCGAGATCTCCCACAAGTATGGCTTTGATATTGATCCAAATAAAAAAATATATGACATGTCGGTATCGGAAAAGCAGACGGTGGAGATCATCAAGGTTCTTTACCGCGGCGCCGATATCCTGATTCTGGACGAGCCGACTGCCGTTCTTACTCCCCAGGAGACCCAGAAGCTTTTTGCTATTTTGAGACGAATGAGAGATGACGGAAAGTCGATTCTGATCATTACCCATAAGCTGCATGAGGTGCTCTCCGTTTCGGATCGCGTTGCGATTTTGCGCAAGGGTGAATACGTGGGAACGGTGGAGACAAGGGAGACCGATGAGAGTCAGCTGACCGAGATGATGGTGGGAAAGAAGATCGAGTTGAATCTGACTCGGATTCCCGTTCTGGAAAACTCGGAAAAACGGCTGTCGATCAAGGGCTTGAGCTGCGTGGATCACGAGGGTGTGAAGGTGCTGGATGACGTGACCTTTGATACCTATTCGGGAGAGATCCTGGGAATTGCCGGTATTGCGGGAAGCGGTCAGAGAGAGCTTCTGGAAGCCATCGCCGGTCTTCAGCACGTGCAGACGGGTGATATCCTCTACAATAATCCCGATGGCGGTGATGCGATAAACCTTCGGGAAAAGACCCCTCTGCAGATCAGAGACATGGGCGTTCGCCTGTCCTTTGTGCCCGAGGATCGCTTGGGCATGGGCCTGGTGGGCAACATGGATATTATCGATAACATGATGCTCCGCTCCTATAAAAAGGGACGCTCCGTTTTCCTTGATCGTACCGAGCCGAAGCATCTGGCAACGGAGATCATCGATTCTCTGCAGGTGGTGACTCCGGGCGCAACGACACCGGTCAGACGGCTGTCGGGCGGTAACGTGCAAAAGGTATTGGTCGGACGTGAGATTGCCGCGGCGCCTACGGTGCTGATGGCAGCGTATCCCGTTCGCGGATTGGATATCAATTCCTCCTATACCATCTACCGATTGCTGAATGAGCAAAAGCAGAGAGGGGTCTCGGTCATCTTCGTAGGAGAGGATCTGGACGTTTTGGTAGAGCTTTGCGACCGTATTCTGGTCATCGGATCCGGTCGAATTACCGGTATCGTGGACGGACGAAATACCACCAAGGAAGAAATCGGACTTTTGATGACGAAAACAGACGTGAAAGGA
>JAZNDP010000091.1:0-4314 GCA_045588165.1 Eubacteriales bacterium
GTTCAGTATTTATGAGAAATACGGCGTAGACAAATATCGGTCTCCCGTGTCGGGAAGCAGACAGACGATGGTCTTGCCTCGGTTTTCGGGTCGCTTTGCCAACAGGGTGGCGGCGTGGAGCGCGGCACCCGAGGTGATTCCGCAGAGGATCCCTTCCTCTCGCGCCAGTGCCCGTCCCGCGGCGTAAGCCTCCTCCTCGGTGACGGGGATAATTTGGTCGATCAGAGCTCGGTTGAGATTGCTTGGCACAAAATTGGCACCGATGCCCTGTAGACCGTGGGCGCCGGATATGCCCTCTGACAGAAGAGGAGAGGAGGCGGGTTCTACGGCAACGATCTGAATGCCCGGGTTCATGGATTTCAGATATTCTCCCACACCCGTCAGCGTGCCTCCCGTGCCAACACCCGCGACGAAAATATCTACCTTACCCTCGGTATCCTTCCAGATCTCGGGGCCTGTAGCGGCACGGTGGGCGGAGGGGTTTGCGGGGTTGTCAAACTGGGACGGGATGAAGCTGTTCGGTATGGTGGCGGCGATCTCGTATGCCTTGTCAATGGCGCCCTGCATTCCCTTTGCGCCCTCGGTCAGCACGATCTCGGCGCCATAGGCGGCAAGGAGCTTTCTTCGCTCGACGCTCATCGTGTCCGGCATAGTCAGGATCACGCGATATCCGCGGGAGGCGGCAATTGCCGCAAGACCGATGCCCGTGTTTCCGCTGGTTGGCTCGATAATGACCGCCCCCTCAGTCAGCAGTCCTTTTTTCTCCCCGTCCTTGATCATCGCGGCGGCAACACGGTCCTTGGCGCTTCCCGCGGGATTCAGATATTCCAGCTTACAGAGCAGAGTGGCTTCGATTTGTCGATTTTTTTTATAGTGATCGGGTGAGAGCAGAGGAGTCTCTCCCACCAGCTCGCAAATGTTGTGGATCATCATGGAAAAACCTCCGGAATTTTCCGATAAAAGTAAATAACCGTACATAGCGGTGAGAACTATGCACGGTCATCATTACATATTGTTGAGTGCCTTGGTGAACTGGCTCTTCTTGCGAGCGGCAGCATTCTTATGAATGATTCCGCGTGCAGCAGCCTGGTCGATCTTCTTGACAGCGGCCTTGTAGGTCGTCTGAGCAAGCTCAGTATCACCGGCAGCAACAGCAGCCTGATACTTCTTCATATCGGTCTTCAGCTGAGTGCGGAACATCTTGTTCTGCATCGCCTTGGTCTGGTTAACAAGAACACGCTTCTTTGCGCTTTTAATATTCGGCATGATTTTCACCTCCGTTAAGATTTAAAATTAGCCTCGACGGTGCGCATGAGAGGGTGCGAACCGTATTCGTCCATACATTTACATATGATACCAGATTTTTATTTCAATTGCAATAGGTTTTTGAAAAAAAGTTAAAAAAAAGCAAAAAAACTTTTTTTCGAGGAATATTCTGAAAATTATTCATAAAATTTTAAAAAACCACTTGACAAAGACCTTTTGGAGTGCTATAATTATAAACTGCATTATAATTGCTCATTGTGCCCTTTTTGAGGTGTATAAATGTTTTGTCGAAACTTTTTTTCGATATTATATATATACGTGTGCGATAGCGGAAAGTGAGCAAAATGTCCGCGACGGGTTCGAAAAACGGCGTGGATAATTACTTTGAATGGAGTGATTGAATTAATGGTCAACGTAAAAGAGCAGAAGCTTGGTCAAAACACGAGAATGAGTTTTTCTAAATCCACGTTCGAGTGTGATCTTCCGAATCTGGTTGAAGTCCAAACAAAATCCTTCAAGTGGTTTTTGGAAGAGGGATTGATGGAGGTGCTTCGGGACGTTTCTCCCATCACCGACCACTCGGACAATCTCGTTATTGAGTTTGTCTCCTATTCCATCGATCAAAAGCCCAAGTATACGGTGGAGGAATGTAAGGAGAGAGACGCCAACTATGCGGCTCCGCTGAAGGTAAACGTTCGCCTCACGAACAAGGCAACGGGTGAGGTCAAGCAGACCGATATCTTTATGGGTGATTTCCCCATCATGACCGAAACCGGTACCTTCGTAATCAACGGCGCGGAGCGAGTCATCGTTTCTCAGATTATCCGTTCTCCCGGTATGTATTACGCAGATGCCATTGACAAGGCAGGTAAGGAGACCTACAGCACCACCATTATTCCTTACAGAGGAGCATGGCTGGAGTATGAGGTGGATGCCAACGGCGCAATGTACGTGCGCATCGACAAGACCCGTAAGCTGCCTCTGACGATGTTCGTTCGCGCTCTCGGTGTTGAGAGTCGTGAGGACATTTTCGATCTGTTTGGTGAGGAGGAGCTCCTGACCCTAACGCTGGATAAGGACGAGAGCGAGGTGCTGGCTCTGCACAACAACTCGACCCCCGGTATTGAGGCGTTGAAGGAAATCTACAAGAAGCTTCGTCCCGGTGAGCCCGCTCTGGTAGAACCCGCTCAGGCACTGCTTCGCAACTACTTCTTTGATGCAAAGCGTTACGATATTGCAAACGTTGGTCGGTATAAGTTCGATAAGAAGCTGGCGCTTCATGATAGAATCCGCGGTCACGTGCTGGCGGAGGACGTAGTGAGCGTTCTGACGGGAGAGGTGCTCTTTGAGAAGGGAACTCTTCTGGATACCAAGATGGCGCACAAGGTCGAGGATGCAGGTGTCAATGAGGTAAAGATCGCTCTGGACAACGGTCAGGTGATCAAGGTGTTCTCCAATAACACGATTTACCCCGATTGCCTGTTGGGATACGATCTTCGTGATATCGGCATCAACGAGAAGGTAAAGATGCCCGTGCTGCAGGAGATCATCGAGCAGTGCGGTGACGATGCCGAGGCAATCAAGGCAATGGCAAAGGAAAGAATTGCCGAGCTTTGCCCCAGATATATTACCAAGGATGATATTTTCGCATCCATCAACTATCTGCTGAACCTGATCCACGGTGTGGGATGTGTGGATGATATCGACCACCTTGGCAACCGCCGTATCCGTTCTGTCGGTGAGCAGCTCCAGAATCAGCTCCGTATCGGATTTACCCGTATGGATAAGATCATCAAGGAGCGTATGACCATTCAGGATAACGAGAAGCTGACCCCCGGCGCGCTGATTAACATCAAGCCCGTTACCACCGGTATCCGTGAGTTCTTCGGATCCTCTCAGCTGTCTCAGTTCATGGATCAGAACAACCCTCTGGCAGAGTTGACCCACAAGAGACGTCTCTCTGCTCTCGGACCCGGAGGTCTGTCTCGTGAGCGTGCATCCTTTGACGTTCGTGACGTTCACTATACTCACTACGGTCGTATGTGTCCCATCGAGACCCCTGAAGGACCCAACATCGGTCTGATCTCTTACTTGACCACCTATGCCAAGATCAACGACTACGGCTTCATTGAGGCGCCTTACCGCAAGATTGTGGACGGCGTGGTAACCGACGAGGTTGTTTATATGACTGCCGATAAGGAGGATAATTTCGTCATCGTTCCCGCTAACGAGCCTCTGGATGAGAACAACCATTTCGTTCACGAGAGAGTAACTGCTCGTGATAAGGGTGAGTTCGTGGAAAAGACCCCCTATGAGGTTGATTTCATGGATATTTCTCCCAAGATGGTGGTATCCGTCGCGTCCGCGATGATCCCCTTCCTGGAGAACGACGACAACTCCCGTGCGCTCATGGGATCCAACATGCAGAAGCAGGCAGTGCCGCTGATGGTAACCGACAGCCCCATCGTGGGAACCGGTATGGAGTACAGAGCGGCTGTGGATTCCGGTGTGGTAATTCTTGCCAAGAACGAGGGTCGCGTAGAGCGTGTTGACGCTACCAAGATCGTTATTCTGTGTGAGGACGGCCATAAGGATTCTTACGAGCTGATCAAATTCAAGAAGACCAACCAGGGAACCTGCTTCAACCAGCGTCCCGTTGTAAAGAAGGGTGACGTGGTAACCAAGGGTCAGGTCATTGCGGACGGTCCCGCTACCAGCAACGGTGAGATCTCTCTGGGTAAGAACGCTCTCATCGGCTTCATGACCTGGGAAGGCTATAACTACGAGGACGCGGTTCTTCTGAATGAGCGTCTGGTAAGAGACGACGTTTATACGTCTCTCCATATTGAGGAATATACCCACGAAGCAAGAGACACCAAGCTCGGACCGGAGGAAATCACTCGTGAGATCCCCAACGTGGGCGAGGATGCTCTGAAGGATCTGAATACCGAGGGTATCGTTAAGAAGGGTACCGAGGTCAGAGCAGGAGATATTCTGGTTGGTAAGATCACTCCCAAGGGAGAGACCGAGCTGACCGCCGAGGAGAGA
>JAZNDP010000092.1:0-8244 GCA_045588165.1 Eubacteriales bacterium
GGTGTCATAGTTCTCCTTTCTAAGCCATACGCGCAGCAAGGCTCCCTCCGGGAGGGGGCTCCCGCCAAGGGCGGGTGGAGGAGAAACCGAGCAGAAGGGCTTACAGGTAACAAACCCTAGAAAAGAATTGTGATTTTTTTAATTTTTTCACAGACTGAGACCGCCGATCATTCGGCGGTCTTTTCATTATGATACAGATACGCGCCGTCGCTCTCCCGCAAAAGAGAAAGCTTGGCATTCTCCGCCATGGCAGGGGGAAGGGGAGCGTCGATGATCAGATAGTCAACGTCCGATAGCAAAGCCTGAGAAAAGGGAGAGGTGGTTCCAAGCTTTGCGGAATTACAGAGCAGAACCGATTTTTTGCTGCGACTCATCATGACCTGTCGAAGGGAAACCTCCTCCTCCGAATAGTCGGAGATCAGACCCGCGCTTGAGAGCGACGACGTGGAAAAGAAAAAGAGATCGGCATTGAAGCGACGGACGCATTCCTCGGCTGACTGTCCCGCGAATGCCATGGAGTTTTTCAGCATTCGTCCCCCCGTGGAAAATACGCGAATGTTTTTCTCGATCAGCGCGTGGCAGATGGGATAGCCGTTGGTTACCACGGTAACGTGATCGGACTGGCGTATATAATCCGAAAGGTGCAGAGCGGTGGTAGACGCGTCGGTAAAAATCAGGCTGTCGGGGGAGATCAGCGTAGCGGCAAGACGGCAGATCCGAGCCTTTTCCTGCGTTCTCGTTCCGCGGCGAAAGGAAACGGGGGTATTGATTCGCTGATCGGCGGGAATGGCTCCGCCGTGACTGCGACGGATCAGCCCCTGCTTTTCCAGATAGTCCAGATCCCGACGAACGGTGGGCTGACTGGCATACAGCCGCTCACTCAGGGTCCGTACCTCGGCAAAGCCTTCCTTTTTTAATATGTCCAATATTTCTCCATGCCGCTGGTTCTTAAACATAATCGGTCCTTTCAGGGATGATCGAATTTGATCGTTTTTTAATATTTCAGCCAACCATTGACAGAAAACGATCATTCTTCTATAATTATAAGAAGAATCCCCCCCTCTGTCAAGAGAAAAAACAAAAAATGTGAGGATTATAACATGGTTCGCTTGATTGCTTTTGATCTGGATGGAACTCTGACTCAGCATAAGACGAAGCTGGATGCGAAAAACAGAAGCGTCCTTGACCGTCTGGCAAAAAAATATTCTCTGGTGATGGTGGGCGCGGGTCAATGCATGCGCATCTTCAATCAGATGGAGCGCTATCCTCTGGATATTATCGGAAACTACGGCTTACAGTACGCCGCGTACAACGCAAAGACCAAGACCCTGGATATCAAGCGAGACGAGATTCTTCCTTGCGATCGCGCGTCGGTGGAGAAGCGTGTGACCATGCTTCGCGAGAAATACGGCTTTACGCGGTTCGCGGGAGAGAACGTGGAATTTCATCCGTCCGGTTGCGTGACCTTCCCGATTTTGGGCACGAAAGCGTGTCAGGAGGAAAAGCTGGCGTTTGACCCCGATCGCGCCAGGAGACGGAAAATCTACGGAGAGGTTTGCGAGGCTTTCTCCGAGTATACCGTGTTCGTGGGAGGCTCCTCCTCTTTTGATATGGCGCCAAGACCTTACAATAAATATTACGCGTTGGATCTCTACTGCAAGGAAAAGGGATACCGCCACGACGAGGTGGTGTTCGTGGGAGACGACTGGGGACTTGGCGGGAACGACGAATCGGTCTTTCGTTCGGATTTCACGTTTGTTTGCGTAGATGACTATACGAAATTAGAGGAATATCTGAAGGAGTTATTATAAGGAGGATTTTATGGAAATTCAAGAGCTGCTTGGGGGCAGAGCTGACTGCGCTTGCGGGAAAAGTCATGAGTGCCCCATTCAATACGTATTTATCGAGGAAAATGCCTGTGACCGACTGCCCGAGATCACCGCGGAATATCGTGGCATTTTGCTGGTTGCCGATCGCAATACCTATCGCGTAGGCGGCGAGACGGTCAAGGAAAAACTGGCGGATCGAATCTCCGACGTGCTGATCTACGACACGGAGGAGGTGCTGGTTCCCGACGAGCGGGCAATTGAGGAGCTGAAGGCTCACGTGAACGAAGGTACTGACCTTGTCATCGGTATTGGATCGGGTGTCATCAACGATCTGTGTAAGCACGTCAGCTTCTGCTTCGGATTGCCTTATTACATCGTTGCCACCGCTCCCTCCATGGACGGCTACGCCTCCCGCGGATCTGCCTTAATTCTGGACGGAATGAAGGTTACGCTGAACGCGGACGTACCGAGAGCGATCCTTGCCGACGTGAATATGCTTCGCAACGCTCCCTTTGAAATGATCCAAGCGGGATACGGCGATATTATCGGAAAATATTCCTGTCTCAACGACTGGAAGCTGAGCCATGTCGTAAATGGCGAGTATCTTTGCGAGTTTGTGATGAACGCCACCTACGAGGCGGTGGAAAAGACGGTCTCTCTGGCGCAGGGGTTGGTTGTTCGCGATACATCGGCGGTTGGCGCCCTGATGGAGGCGCTGGTTGCCGTTGGTATTCTCATGGCGTACGTAGGAAATTCCCGCCCCGCCTCGGGCAGTGAGCACCATATGTCTCACTATTTCGAGATCGTGGGCATCGTGCGGGGGGAGACCTATCTCCCGCATGGAATCGACGTTTGCTGCTCCGCGGTGGAAACGGCGCGCCTGCGGGAAGCACTTTTGGCAATCGAGGATATCGATTCCTTCGCGGCGCATCACGATCCCGTGAAATACGAGTCGGAGATCCGTCGGATCTACGGCAGCGTTGCCGACGAGGTTCTGTCGCTTCAGAAGAAGCTGGGCTGGTACGAAATTGACCGTGTTTCGGTGTATCGCGAAAAGTGGGCGCAGATCCGAAAGGTCCTTGCGGATTGTCCCAACACCGAGGAAATACTACGCCTTGCCGAGCAGGTAGGGCTGTCCTTTGGCGATTACCGTGAGCTCTACGGAGAGAAAAAGATTGCCGACGCCCACCTCTTTGCCAAGGATCTGAAGGATCGGTATTCGGTCCTTTGGATGTATTACGATCTATTGGGCTAAAAAAATCAAAAACGGAAATTTACTCCTTCTGAAATGCGGATGTGAATTTCCGTTTTTTTGCCAAAAAGGAAGCCAAAGCCGTTGACTTTCCTTTTTTTGGGTGCTATAAAGAATGTAACTTGAAACCTTCGGAGGAAACAAAGCTATGAATTCGCAAAAACGCGTCCTGATCTGCGGACTGGCGCAGGAGAGCAACAGCTTCAATCCCGTGGCAATGCCGCTGCCCCAAATTAAGCCCGCCAACACGCAGACAAGCGGACACGCGAACGTGTCGGGCGGCAGGGAGTATCTGCTTGCCAAGGGTGTGGATTGCATTTTTGGCGTCACCATGCGCACCAAAAGCGGCGGACCCCTCAAGGACGAGGTGGTGGAGCATTTTCTGAATGACACCTTGGCAAGAATTAAGGAGGCGGGGCATCTGGACGGCATTCTGCTCCTGCTTCACGGCGCCACGCTGTCCGAGAGCTGCGACGACGTCTGCGGTTACGTGTGTGAGACGATCCGCGCCGCTGTAGGAAACGAGGTGGTCATATCCGCGGGCTTTGATCTCCATGGAAATATCACCGAGCGGATCGCGAAAAATTTGGACTATATCTGCGGATATTGGGAATATCCCCATATCGATCAGCAGGAGTCGGGAGAGAGAGCGGCGGCTCTGCTTTACGAGCATCTTTGCGGTGAGCCGAAGAAGCTGGCGAGAGCGGCGATCCCCATGATGGCGCCCGCCCATGCCTATACCACGACTCGCGGAGCGCTTCTTGCCCTGAACCAAAAGGCGCAGGCAATGATAGGGGAGGGAAGAATCGCGGATTATACCGCCTTTCAGGTTCAGCCTTGGCTGGACGCTCCCTGCGTGGAATCCACGGTGATCGTTGTCGCCAAGGACGAAAAAACGGCGACCGAGGTTGCCGATGAGCTGGCAAGAGACGTGTTTGATGCCAGAGAGGAGCTGCAGGGAACACCCTTGATGACTCCCGAGGAGGTCATTGAGCGAGCTCTGGAAAATAAGAGCGGAAAGCCCGTGATTCTGGTAGATTCCGCCGATTCGATCGGCGCCGGATCCACGGGAGACAGCGCGTCTGTCGTGGCGGCGCTTTTGCCCTACGCCGATCGGATGCGCATGGCAACCTCGGTTTGCGATGCGGAGGCGGTCCGCCTTGCCTTTGAACTTGGCGTGGGCGCGGAGGGAGAATTTACGTTGGGCGCATCCATTGCCCCCAAGCTGTCGCGACCCGTAACGGTAAGGGCGAGGGTAAGAAGTCTGCACGACGGAACCTTCCGCCATCACGGTCCCATCTATAAAGGAGCCATGTTACGCCCCGGACGGGTTGCCGTACTGGAGGTGGGAAATCTCATGATCCGCGTGGGACTGAACGACGTGGGGGGAGGCGACCTGAATTTCTTCCGATCCTTTGGAATCGACGTGGAAAATTGCGCGCTGGTTGCCGTGAAGGCGTGTACCTCCTTCCGCGCGGGCTATGAACCCGTGTCCGCGGAGATCTGTAACGCAAGCACGGCGGGAGCGGCTTGTCCTTCCTTGAAGAATCTGCCTTATGAGAGATTACCAAAGCCCACCTACCCCTTTGAGGAGATCGGAGAGGGTGACATCAAGCGGGCGAAGTGCTACCGATAAATCATGTAGAGAACAATAAAAGCCGTCGGCAAAAATGCGCCGACGGCTTCTCTCTTATTCCAATTCTTTTCCCAGAATCAGGGAAGGATCGATGACCTCACGGTAGACGGTGCAAAGGATCAGGAAACCGTTTCCCGTAGCGGCGCCCGTATTTCCCGTTTTGCCAATGGACTGTCCTTGTCGGAGAATATCTCCTTTTTCCACGTCAATGTCGCTCAGGTGTCCGTACCAGATGCGAAGACCGCGACCGTGATCCAGAACTACGTAGTTTCCGAGAAGCGAACAGGAGCCGGTTTCAATCACCTCTCCGCTCTGAACGGCGCCTACGGCGACCACCTCGGAAGAGGTAGTAACAAATTCCTGTCCCAACACCGATTCCACCACGTCATGCTTCCAACGAACCGAGCTTTGATGCGTATATCCGATTTCAAATCCGTCCTCCGTTGGATCGGAAAAATTTCCTTGGAAATAATCCATGGTCCCCGGGGAGGGCAGGTCGCGCAACAGCTCCTGCCAATCATTCAGGGCAGAGGGTAAGACGGACAGGGGATCCGCAAGAGGGATCTCGGGATAGAGAAAGCTTCGGGGCTGCTCCTTCGGCACCGCCTCGATCAAAAAGGTCTGGGTGGAGGCGCCGTAGGTAAGCGTGATCGAATAAGATCCCACGGGCGTGTTCTCGGGAACGACCATCAGGGCTCTGGCCTGCTCCCCATCCATCCGGAAGGTGGGAGTAAAGCCGTCGATATCGGAGTCGTAGACGATCTTGGAGAGATTGGTAATATTCGTACCGCTCAAGGTGGTAAATCCTCCCACGGGGATCGTGGCGTTCCCGATGGAGAACTCCGATCGATTGCGGATTTTGATGGAGAACTGATACCGTTGCTCGCCATAGGCGTCGGGGTGGGTTTCCCGATCCCAGACGGCGTGAAGGGAAAGGGTCATTTCATTTCCCGTATCGGGGGTCAGAGAGGATAGCTGATCCATCGGACCCGAATAAAACAGCTCGTCCCCGTTGTAGATCTGCGCTTGAGCGCGGTCGGGCGGGGTGGTAAAGCTCAAGCCGATCACGCCCGTCAGCTCGTAAAGGGGAACCGACTGATCCAGCGGATTCCGCTGGGCGGGCAGGATCGCGTCTCCGTAATTTTTGTAGTACCAGTTTACCTCCGCGGGGAGAACGGTGTCCTTGTCAATGGTGATCAGCGCGGGCGCTTTTGCGTGGGAGTAAAAGAGCTCCGCGTAAGGAGAGCAGAGAAAGGACTCGGAATAGACGGTGGGAATAGAGTAAACCGTACCGTCCTCGTCGATGCAGTAGCTGGAGGAGGCAATGGTGGAAAAGTAACAGCGCAGCTCCTGCTCCTTGCCGTTCAGATCGGTCAGAGCGCGAACGGAAAGGTCCTTGTCGGGGTCGCCGGGGGCGGAGCGCAGCTCCTGCATCTCCTTTGAGATGTGGTAGAATATCCAGAGGAGAGAATCGCGGGGCGCCGCGTTGGGAGTGCCCGTATCGTAGCCGAATTTCTTTCCGTCTTCATCGTATAGTGTGACGGAAAAGACCTCGGCGATGGAGGTGTTGTCCGCGTAATGGCGATAGATCAGAGCGCCAAAGGTAGGGAGAAAGAGCAGAACGGCGCACAAAAGAAGGGTAACGATCCGTTTTGCGGTCAGCGCCCGCGCGCGAAGCAGTATTTGATTTTTCCATTGAAGCAGCTGATTCAAAACGCCCACCTCCCTTGATGTAAGTTTACCCTTCTATTATACATCAAGTGAGGCGGGCGGTCAAGTCCTTCTTTTCAATTTTTAAATAATTGCCAGAGAAAGTCCCCAGCTTTGCGCGTATTTCTGAGCAAAGGAATTTTGATGACAGTAAATGGTGACGGGAGTGGTCTTTGAGGGAAAGGCGGAATATCCGATGGCGCTGACGCTGTCGGGAATGGTAACCGACTCCAGAGAGGGGCACCCCGAAAAGGCAAACCAGCCGATCCTCACGACACCGTCGGGAATCACCACGGTTTTGATCTTGTCGGAGGCGAAGGTGCTGTCGGCGATTTCGGTTACCACGTAGCCGTCGATCATGGAGGGAATGACCAGACGCTCATCCTCTCCCGAATATCCCGTAATTGCGATAGACTCTCCCGAACGGGTGTAGGAAAAGAGAGAGGGGGAAGGGGTGGTGCCGTCTGTGGGCTGCTTCGAGGAATCGGGATTCTTCTCCTCCTCCTGAGAGGGCGTTTTTTCGGGCATCTGACTCTTCAGCTCGGCAAGAAGCTCCTCCAGACGCGCAAGCTCCTTTTGATTCTCGGCATCGGATATGTATTGGGATTGCTGAAGCTCAACGATCTGATTCTCCAGATCTCGAATCATGGCTTCGTAGCTGACGTTCGGGATGACGGATGGGTCTTGCTGTTGCGAGGTGTCCCCATCCTGCGGCGGACTTTGATCCGTGGTGCAGGAGGAAAAGATAAAGGAAAAAATCAGCAACGTGCTGAGAATGAGAGTAAGGGTTATTTTTTTCATGGTAAATCTCCTTTATTTTAAAATTACCCCAACCGCGCAGGGGTCGGTAGTAAAAGAATACCATTCCGTGACGAATAATTCAAGAAAATCCTGTCGATGAAAACAAAAAATAATTCGCTTTTTTTCGCAAAAAAACCTTGACAATTTTTTTTCATTGTTATATAATATAAAAGTCGCTATGCGGGCCATTAGCTCAGTTGGTTAGAGCAACCGGCTCATAACCGGTCGGTCCAAGGTTCAAGTCCTTGATGGCCCACCAAAAATTCTCGGGAGAGGAGCGACCGAGAATTTTTACTTATTACCTTTTCACTCTTCACTCTTCACTTTTTACTCAAAAAGGAAGCAGGAAGCGGTAAGGACACAGTTTTAGAAATTTTTTGAAAAAATTTCAAAAAAGCTATTGACAAGCCCTAAAAACTGTGATATAATAGTCAAGCTGTCCGCAAGAGCGGGTAGTGATGGTCATTGAAAATTGAACAACAAGAGAGAAGTACAAAGCATATGCAAATAGTGCGAAATACGAATCTCGTCGATTAAGAGTTATATATACTCAACAAGTAAAAGAAGCTAAGAATTAAAATAGCTCGAAAGGTTATAGTAGATCCTACGGATCTAATATAATATAATTTTTTCGAGAGTTTGATCCTGGCTCAGGATGAACGCTGGCGGCGTGCATAACACATTCAAGTCGAACGGAGTTATTTTGACGGAACCTTCGGGTGACGGATGAATAGCTTAGTGGCGGACGGGTGAGTAACGCGTGAGCAACCTGCCTCTGTATGGGGAATAACGTCTGGAAACGGACGCTAATACCTCATGACACAAGGGAATCGCATGTTTTCCTTGTCAAAGATTTATTGTACAGAGATGGGCTCGCGTCTGATTAGGTAGTTGGTGAGGTAACGGCCCACCAAGCCGACGATCAGTAGCCGGACTGAGAGGTTGAACGGCCACATTGGAACTGAGATACGGTCCAGACTCCTACGGGAGGCAGCAGTGGGGAATATTGGGCAATG
>JAZNDP010000093.1:0-5489 GCA_045588165.1 Eubacteriales bacterium
ATTAAATATGGAAACGAACCGATAAAGAACGCGGCGCATTTTCAAAAATAGTCGTGTGTCGAAACACGGGTCTTAAATAATTTTCTTTAGGCACAATTATAACATAAAATCCTTGAATTTGCAACCCTTACGAAGTCGCCTCTATGCCCCAAGGGACGGGAATAAGGAGAATTTTTGCGTAAGTCCAATTAAAAAAATCCAAATAATGGTATATTTTTGTTCATAATTTGGAAATAGTGCTAAAATTAAAAAATAGATTTTTAGAAAAAAGTGCAGATTGATGAAAATACAGGCTGTTTTAACAAAAAATAAAGACAAAATATAACATTTTTCGCCGTACATGGTGAAGAAATCAAGAAAAAGCAAGGATTTATAAGGTGTTTTCAGAAAAAAGGAATTGGTCATTTTGACCATTTCTCAATTACGGATACTTTGATTCACAAAACTAATGAAGTATTTGTTTTTATATTCCGTGGGCGAGAGATGCTCCTTTTTTGAAAAATAATATATGGAAATTTTCTGTTTTTTGTTGAAAATAGCTGAAAAGTATGGTATCATAGAAAAAAACGATAAGGAGTACATATAATATGGACAAGTACGCAGAGCAGGCATTGCATGAATACAACAGCGAAGAATTTACTCCCCATCCGGGCGGTGTGGGCGGCAGACCCTTCTGGAACACTCACTCCTCTCAGTTCGTCTTTGCGCCCACGCTTCAGTTTCCGAGACTTCCCTCGGGACGCGGCTACATCTTTACCGCGGAGGATAAGAACGGGAAGCTGCACAGCTTCAAGGCGGAAACCTCAAGTGCATCCTTGGCGCCCATCTGGGGCGAGATACCCGAGGGCTTTGTTTGGCTGACGGTAGAGGCGTTGAACAAGCAGGGACAGCCCATGAACGTGAAGTCCACGAGAATGATCTATAAGTGCGCCCCCTTCCCGGGACGTGATGCTCTACCTCCCAGAGCAAAATCCTATCGGGAGTGCGCGCTGGAGGCATTCCGCTACGTGTATGAGGACCCCATGGTTCAGTATTGGCTCGTTCACGGTGTTCCCGAACCCGATTATCCTCATAACGTATATCCCTCTAAAATGATCGAGAGCATTATCCGAGGGATGGTCTATTACGCGAAGCTGGAGCCGAGCAATGCTGAAAATGCTTTGAAGCTTGCGCGCCGTGCGGCGGACTATCTGCTCTCCATCACCCCCGACGGAGATGATCCCCTGGCGGGACTTCCTCCCACGTATTCCTTTGAGGGACTCAACGCCGAGTCGGTCAACAAGGTGGCGCCCGCCGCCCAGAGATGCCTCGGTACCACCATGATGATCTATCCAGTTTCCGCGGGCATGGGCTTTTTGACTCTCTTCGAGGCAACGGGGGATCAGAAATATTATGACGCGGCGCTCCGTATCGCGGAATATTATAAGAGAACCGTTCTGCCTTGCGGAAGCTGGTATTTGCTTTTCGATTGCAACACCGGCAAGCCCTTGACCAACAACATCTGTATCGAGTTTCGCTTCGTTGAGTTTTTCCGTAAGCTCTATGAGATGACGGGCGATGTGTGCTGGCACGAGCTGGAGATCGGGCATTTCAAGTATATCTCCGAGGTTTGCTTGAAGAACTACAACTGGGAAGGTCAGTTTGAAGACGTCAAGGTTTCTGGCAACTATCAGAACCTGACACACTTTGCGGCAAACAAAATGATTGGATACATTTCCAAATATCTTTCCGATGATCAGGAGATGGTTGCCGAGGCGGTGGATCTGATGCGCTACGTGGAGGATCAGTTCGTAGTCTGGGGCGAGTTCCCTAAGTGGGATCCCAATAAGGTTTATGAACCCCACCATACCCCCTCGGCGCTGGAGCAGTATTTCTGTTACGTTCCGATTGACTCCAGCACCGCCACCATCTGGAATGCCTTTGCCGATATGTATCAGCTCAAGGGGGATCGGCTCTATCTGGAAAAGGCAATGGCGCTGGCGGATACCGTCACGAGAATGCAAGACCCCGAGACGGGAATGATCCCCACCTTCTTTATCGGGGAGAACTGCGCCGAGGGACGGAGAAACTTCTGGATCAATTGCCAGATCCATACCGCGTTCAGCCTGATGAGACTTGCTGACCTTACCGAGGCGGAAGGAATTCAGTAAAACTTGCGGAGCCGAACGTAAGAATAATAAGAGTAAAAAGGACGATCACACAGTGATCGTCCTTTTTTGCGTTCGGGGGCAAAGTGGGGGAGGGAGAAGTCCGCTCTATCCGGTCGTTTCTTGGAGTACAAGAAAAAAGAAAAATCCCAGCAACTGAAAGAAATGTAAAAAAATGTAAAATAATAGAGAAAAACAGGGTAAAAAGAGGAAAAATGGAGAATTTGCTCAAAAAAACTGAAATATTTTCGCCTAAAAATTAAAAATATTTTGATTTCCTCTTGCCTTTTTTTTTGAAATAAATTATAATAATACCATCACGGTGGTGAAAAGTGGAGCCAAAGTGGAGGGTTGTGGGGCAAAAACACTCAAAATGAAGGCTTCCAATTTATAAATACGCGTGCATGACGCGGGAAAAGGAGACAAATCGTATGCTGTTTGGTGAATATCGGCACAGTCTGGATCCCAAAAACAGAATATTTATCCCTTCCAAGCACAGAGAAGAGCTGGGCGCGGAATTCGTTGTGGTAAAGAGCATTCGCGAGCGTTGTCTCCGTGTTTACGCCAAGCAGGAGTGGGAGGCGTATATTGAGCAGATCAAAAAGCTGGACGGAAAGGATAAAGACCGTATTATCCGCGCCCTGAACAGAAACGGCGCCCAGGTTTGTCCCGACTCACAGGGAAGAATCGTTCTGTCTCCCGATTTGATCGCCCATGCGGAAATTGAGAAGAATGCCGTCATCGTCGGATGCGGTGATTACGCGGAGATCTGGTCCGATACCAGCTATGCGGCTATGGTTGAGGACGAGGATCTGGATAGCCTGAAGGATATTATGGAATCCTTCGGTCTGTAATATAACGATGAAAGAGAAGGAGAAGATCCAATTTTCTCATCGCTCGGTTCTTCTAAACGAGTGCATTGAGGGATTGGCAATCAAGGAAAACGGAATATACGTGGACGGAACCGCGGGCGGAGGCGGACACTCGTATGAGATCGCGTCTCGTCTGACCGCGGGTCGTCTGATCGCCATCGATCAGGATGAGACGGCGATTCTTGCTGCCGGCATCCGTCTGGCGCCTCTCGGTGAGAGAGCAACGGTGGTAAGAAGCAACTTTCGGGAGATCGCGCAGGTCTGTTCCGATCTGGGCATTGACGGAATCGACGGTCTGCTTCTTGATCTGGGCGTGTCCTCTTATCAGTTGGATACACCTGGGCGCGGATTCTCTTACAGCGCCGATGCTCCTCTGGATATGCGAATGGACGCTCGGAGAGAGATCAGCGCCTATCACGTGGTGAATGAGTATTCCGAGGCGAAGCTGAAAAAGATTTTATACGAATACGGCGAGGAGAGATTTGCTCCCTCTATTGCGGCGGCGATCGTGCGAGAGCGAGAGAAGAATCCGATCGAAACGACGGCGCAGCTGTCCGACCTGATTAAATATTCCATTCCCCCCGCCGCAAGGGAAGGGGGACACCATCCCGCAAAGAGAAGCTTTCAGGCAATTCGCATCGAGGTGAACAGTGAGCTTGACGTCATTGAGCCCGCGATCCGAGATGCGGTCAATCTGCTGAAGCCCGGCGGGCGGATCGCAATTATCACCTTCCATTCTTTGGAGGATCGGATCGTGAAGCAAACCTTTGCCGATCTGGCAAGAGGGTGTGATTGCCCCAAGGAGCTGCCCATCTGTGTGTGCGGGAAAAAACCGATACTGAAGCAGATCAACAAAAAGCCGATTCTTCCCACACGGGAGGAATTGGAGGAAAACCCCAGATCCCGAAGCGCAAAGCTGAGGGTGGCGGAACGCATTACCGATTAAAATTGACGAATACCAGATAGAGAGATAGAAGAGAAGGATTCCGCCAAAACGGAAGAGGAGGTACAAATGGCTGTTCAAATGAATGATTCCTACGATCGTTGCCTGAGCGAGCTTCGTCAGCGTTACCGGAGCAGAGGTGTCTCTGTGAGTGTGAAGAGTACGATGATGCTGCAGGCAGAGCAGGAAGAAGCCACCAGAGCGATCGCTCCCGAGGCTTATGTTCTTTTTGATGCGAGAAGCAAAATAGCCGATCAGTACCGTAGCGGAGAGTACAACGGAAGCAAATATATGACCTCGGACGATTTCGTTCGGTATTTCAAGACTCGCCGATCCTTCTATATGCCCCAGATTATGAAGGAAGAGCTCCCACAGGAGGAGAACGTGACCGTGCCCGAGCGGCGCAGACACGCATCTGCTGGACAGGGACTGGTCAAGTCCGAATCCGGAAAGGAGGGCCATTTAGCAAATTTATGGTCGACGCTGAAGCTCCTCAGAGAAAAGTGGCTCCCCATTGAGCGGAGAGAGGGCCGTGAGGAAACCGCGAGATTTCGTTTGCCCGCGGCAACCATGTCGGGAATCGCGGTGTTTGCCGTATCCCTTGGTTTGATCGTCGGCGGCTCCGTCATGTTGGGAAATGCGTCCGGTGAGGTGGGAAGGCTGAACAGCACCATTGCCCATCTTGAGGCGCAGCAGAATGATCTGGAAGGAAAGCTTGACCTAAAATACAACGTAGACGAGATCGAAGCCGAGGCGAAGAGTCTTGGTATGATCAAGCGTCAGTACGTAGACAACGAGTACGTTACGGTAAACGGAGAGGAGCAGATTATCGTTTACGAGGACGGTCAGGAGGAAAATGCGGGCTTTGCCGCATTGCTTGCCGCCTTCGGTATTAAGTTGGACTAACGAATAGTAAGCCTGAACTTCTCATATAATAATACAGTTTGAACCGGGGAGAAAGGAGAAGGCTATGGCGAATCGATCAATCAGCACGGATGCGGTCAGGCGCTCGACCTGGCTTGGAATCGCAATCTTTGCTGCGTTTGCAGTTCTTCTTCTTCGGATTCTTCTGATTCAGACGGTAAGCTTTGAAAAATATCAATCCAAGGTGCTAAATCAGATCACCACGGAATCTCCGGTCCCCGCCAATCGCGGAAAGATTTACGACCGAAACGGAAACGTTCTTGCCACCAATATTACCACCTACCGCATCTTTGTTTCTCCCTCGGGGATCAAGAGCGCGCAGGATGAGCTGGGGGCAGATAGCACGACCGACTACGCGGCGATCGTTTCGGGTGGATTATCCGAGATTCTGGACGTCAGCTACGAGTCGGTACACAAGCAGGTGACCGAATACACTCGCTATTTGGACAGAACCATCAAGCGAAAGGTAGACGAGGATACCGCGGATACCGTTCGGGAATTTATCGACGAGTATGGTTTGCACAGTATGGTGTATCTGGAGGCGCAAAGCACAAGGTACTATCCGGGGCAGAGCCTTGCGGCGCATATGCTTGGTTTTACCAG
>JAZNDP010000094.1:0-4266 GCA_045588165.1 Eubacteriales bacterium
CGGTAGCCCGCGTCCTTGGCAAGGTGGATGACGTCCAAGGTTTCGCTGAGTGTTCCGATCTGATTGGGCTTGATGAGAATGGCGTTGGCGGCGCTCTGCTCGATTCCACGGCGCAATCGGTCGGTATTGGTGACGAAGAAATCATCTCCCACCAGCATGATCCGCTTTCCCAAAGCTTCAGTCAGCATTTGCCATCCTTCCATATCTCGCTGATCCAGACCGTCCTCAATGGATAGGATCATGGGATATTTGTCGCAAAGACCTACCCAATAGTCAATCAGCTCTCGGCGGCTGTATTTTGTGCCGCGCTTGGGCATTTCGTAGTTTCCGTCACTCACATACCATTCCGAGGCGGCGGCGTCCAGCGCGATTTTTACGTCATCCGTGGTATATCCAGCCAGACGGATTGCCTCACAGATCAGCTCGATGGCTTGCTCGTCACTCCCCAGATCGGGAGCGTATCCGCCCTCATCTCCTACGGTGGTAGTAAAGCCCTTATCTCGAAGAAGCTTACCAAGAGCATGATAGATCTCACTTCCCGCGCGGAGGGCGTCGGAGAAGCGGGAAAGACCGGTAGGGACGATCATGAATTCCTGAATCTCCACGTTGTTGGAGGCGTGGGCGCCACCGTTAAGGATATTCATCATAGGGGCGGGGAGACGGTAAGCGTCCACACCGCCCAGATAGCGATAAAGAGGAATGTGATACCAGTTTGCGGCGGCGCGGGCAGATGCCAAGGAAACGGCGAGAATGGCATTGGCGCCAAGGCCGCTTTTATTATCGGTTCCGTCCAGGCGAAGCAGAACGCGATCCAGCTCCGCTTGCTCTGCGGCGCTGATCCCCGCGATGGCGGGAGAGATGACACGGCACACCGCGCAGACGGCGTCTGTGACCCCCTTGCCTCCGTAGCGCTCCGAATCTCCGTCGCGCTTTTCATGAGCCTCGTAAATTCCCGTGGATGCGCCCGACGGAACGCTTGCCATGCCCACCGTACCGTCTGATAAAAAGACAGAGGCTTCTACGGTGGGATTCCCTCGGGAGTCCAGAATTTCTCTGGCACAGCATTTCATGATCTGTGGTTTATTCATGCGTGATACCTTCCTTTATGAGTTGATTTACTGATAGTATTTACGCACTCAGGAAAAAATATGCTCCAAAAGAAAAAAGAAGCATTGCGCTCTCTTTGGGCATATATTGAATAATGATGTCTCCGATGGGGGCAAACTTAAGAAAAACGGGGAATGAATATGATTATTTACACGGTAAAGAGCGGAGATACGCTATACGGAATCGGAAGGCGGTACGGGCTCTCTCCGCAGATCATTGCCAGAGATAACGGGATTCCGCCGCAAGGCGGCCTGACCGTGGGACAGGTGCTGGTGCTTCTTCAGCCAAGAACGGTATATACCGTGATGGAGGGAGACACGCTCTATAGTGTGGCGCAGCGTTTTGGCATCAGCGTGGGAGATCTTTGGCGAAATAATCCCTTTTTGGAGGGAAAAACCGCCTTGCAGGCAGGACAAATTTTGACGATCGTTCCCGAGGAGACCGCCACCGATCGGGAGTTTTCCACCAACGCCTACGTATATGAGAGCGTGGATCGGGATCTGCTCCGAAAAATGCTTCCGTACTTAACCTATCTGACGATTTTTTCCTATAACGTAGAGGAGGACGGGGAGCTGATCCCTCCCGATGATGAGGAGCTGATCGAGCTTGCCAGACAATACGGAACCGCTCCCATTATGCTGGTGGCGTCTCTCAACGAGAGGGGTGTTTTTTCTCCCGAGGCGGCAGAGCGGATCCTGACGAACGAAGAGGTTCAAAGCACACTGATTGAGGAGATCGCCACAACCCTTTCCCGCAAACGGTACGCGGGAGTGGAGATCGATTTTGAATACGTACCGGGAGAGCTTGCGGAGGAATACGTGGCGTTTATCCGCCGCCTGAGAGAACGGTTATCCCCGCTGGGATATTTGACATTGGTTTCTCTGGCGCCCAAGACCTCCTCGGATCAGCAAGGGCTTTTATACGAAGGGCACGATTACCGCGGCATGGGAGAGGCGGCGGACAAGACGTTTTTGATGACCTACGAGTGGGGGTATGCCTTTGGTCCTCCTATGGCGGTCTCCCCCTTGAACAAGGTCACGGAGGTAGTGGAGTACGGAGTGAGTCAGATTCCGTCCGAGAAAATTTTACTGGGGGTCCCCAATTACGGGTATGATTGGAAGCTTCCGTTTCAGCGGGGAAGTCGGGCACAGTCTCTCGGAAATGCGGAGGCGGTGAGATTGGCGGGGGAAAAGAGAGTCGCGATTGAATACGACGAGGAGGCGG
The DNA here is from genome assembly GCA_045588165.1 of Eubacteriales bacterium. Lineage (GTDB taxonomy): Bacteria > Bacillota > Clostridia > Oscillospirales > CAG-272 > HGM12713. Next base: position 2,332 of record JAZNDP010000094.1, read on the forward strand.
AAGCGCCCAATTTCCGATATTTTGATCAGACACAGAACGGAGCGGAGGAGCATATCGTCTGGTTTGAGGATGCGCGCAGCGTGGAAGAGATGCTGCGACTGATGGATCAATTTGATCTTGGGGGGATCGGAATCTGGAACGGAATGCGGGATTTTCCACAGCTTTGGTCGGTGATCAATCAGTTCGGCAGAATACAGAAGGTTTGGGGATAAGCGTTGCAAAAAAGAATGAATGTCATATTCGCAATTGCAAAACAATCCAAATATTTCGATGAAATACTTGGATATGTGCAAAAATATGAATTATCGCTCTCCAAATCTTGCAATACGACCAAGAATTGTGTGAAATTGTTAACAAAGTGTAACCTTTGGGAAAAACCCCTTGAAAAAAGGGGAGAAATCCGTTAAAATATAGAATGGGTAAAGTTGGATTTCGCATAAGCGCGAGGGACGGCATTTCCCACTGATTCCCGAAGGGAAAAACCAACTACGTAAAAAAATAAAAAATAAACAAAGAGGAGAAAATCATGACCAACAACAAGTACGTTCTCGGATGGATTGACGAGATGGCAGCCATGACACAGCCCGACAAAATCGTTTGGATCGACGGCAGCGACGAGCAGGCAGAGGCACTGCGCGCCGAGGCATGCTCTACCGGCGAGATGATCAAGCTGAATCAGGAGCTGCTTCCCAACTGCTATCTGCACAGAACCGCCATCAATGACGTGGCTCGCGTAGAGGGCAGAACCTTTATCTGTACCTCCAAGAAGGAGGATGCCGGTAACATCAACAACTGGATGGATCCCAAGGAGTGCTACGCAAAGCTTTCCAAGCTTTACACCGGATCCATGAAGGGCAGAACCATGTACGTAATTCCTTACTCCATGAGTATCGTTGGCTCTCCCTTTGCAAAATACGGCATTGAGCTGACCGATTCCATTTATGTTGTACTCAACATGCTGATCATGACCCGCGTAGGCACTAACGTGCTGGAAGCGCTGGGCGAGAGCGGTGACTTCATCAAGGGTCTGCACGCAAGAGCTGACATTGATGAGGAGAACCGTTATATCTGTCATTTCCCCGAGGACAACACCATCTGGTCCGTAAACTCCGGTTACGGCGGAAACGTTCTGCTGGGTAAGAAGTGCTTCGCTCTCCGTATCGCGTCCTATCTGGGACGGAAGGAAGGCTGGATGGCAGAGCATATGCTGATCCTTGGCGTTGAGTATCCCGACGGCGAGACCAAGTATATCTGCGCCGCATTCCCCTCCGCTTGCGGAAAGACCAACCTGGCTATGCTCATTCCTCCGGAATTCTACCAGAAGCAGGGCTACAAGGTATGGTGTGTCGGTGACGACATCGCATGGCTCCGCGTCGGTCAGGACGGCAGACTCTGGGCAGTAAACCCCGAGAACGGTTTCTTCGGCGTAGCGCCCGGAACCAACCTCAACTCCAACCCCAACGCTCTCTACACCACCATGAAGGACACCATCTTCACCAACGTTGTTCACAACACCGCGAACAACACCGTTTGGTGGGAAGGCCTTGACAAGAATCCTCCCGCAGAGGCAATTGACTGGAAGGGCAACGTTTGGGATTACACCAAGTTCAACAAGGCAGATAAGTCTACCTGCGGCGCGCATCCCAACAGCCGCTTCACCGCAAAGGCTACCAACTGTCCTTGCCTCTCCTCTGAGTTCAACAATCCTCAGGGTGTACCGGTATCCGCAATCGTATTTGGCGGACGCCGCGCAAAGACCGCTCCTCTGGTATATCAGTCTACCAGCTGGCAGAACGGTGCTTTCGTTGGATCTATCATGGCTTCCGAGACCACCGCAGCAGCCGCAGGCGCTGTTGGTGTTGTTCGTCGCGATCCTATGGCAATGAGACCCTTCGTAGGCTACGACATGGGTGACTACTGGGCACACTGGCTCAA
>JAZNDP010000095.1:0-8321 GCA_045588165.1 Eubacteriales bacterium
TCGTCGACCGTATAATCTACGTGAGATGCGTACGCTACCTCAATAGTGTTGATCACAAGCATCGTCATCGCGGAGAGTGCCGAGCAAAGTATATCATCGCCCGCGCTCGCATATCCCGTATGTCCGTGCTCCTCGAAGCCGTAGTAGACTCCGCCGCTTCTGAAAAAAACGATTTTGGTCATTTGACTCAGCCCTGAATAGACAGGATCTGTACCTTGGTATAAGGCTGTCTGTGACCGATCTTCTTCTTTTCGTTTTTCTTAGCCTTGTACTTCATTACATAAATTTTCTTGCCCTTGCCGTTTGCAACGACCTTTGCGGTAACGGCCGCACCCTCAACTGTGGGAGCGCCTACCTTGAAATCGTCTCCGGTGGAGACTGCCTTGACACGGTCAAACGTAACCGTATCGCCCTCGGTTGCCTCGAGCTTCTCGATGAATACGATATCACCCTCGCAAACCTTGTACTGCTTTCCGCCTGTTTCAATAATTGCGTACACGAAAAGCACCTCTCTTTCTTTTAAGACTCGCTAAATCGGGTGGCAAAAACCGCACTTAAAAAAGACCCGACATTAAGCGGCAGTATATTATACCATGTTCTGTCTTGCCTTGTCAAGAGATTTTTGAAATTTTTTTCGCATTTTTTTGTTTTTTTCAAAATACCGCCGTCTTATTGGTTTATTCATAAATTGGTGTTGGTTTCGTCATAATTTTGTTGTATAATATTTTGAATTTATATTTTATTGAAGAAATTGCTGTCACCACGCGTGACCTACGTTAGGGAGAATCTATGACCGTACACACCACCGCTCCGATGCGGGGCGTTCGCCTGTCTCATGTCCGAACCGATCGGTTCAAAACGGGCGTCCTCACCCTCACACTCCATCTTCCCCTCTCCGGAGAAAATCTTATTTTTAATACCGTCCTCCCCGGTGTCCTGCGCCGCGGAACACAGTGCTATCCCACCATGGCATCCCTCAATCGCCGTCTGGATGAGCTTTATGCCTCCTGCGTGGAGATCCGTACGGCGCGGATCGGCAGAAATCTTGCGCTGGTATTTACCGCGGAGCTGTTGGACGAGGCGTACGCGACCGACGGAGAATCGGTTTTCGACGGTGTTGCGGAGGTCATCAGCCAGATGCTTCTCTCCCCCAATCTGAAGGGCGGTTGCTTTGACCCCGTCTCGGTGGAGCAGGAAAAGCGATTTGAGCGCGACGCCCTGCGGGCAACCGTCAATAACACCCGTGCCTACGCCTCTATTCGGCTCTCCGAGCTGATGTTCCGTGAGGACGAAAGCATGATGACCCTGAAGGAGCGGGAAGCGGCGCTGGAGAAAGTGACGGAGAGGAATCTGACCGACTATTATCGGCGCGTGGTCTCCACCGCCCCCATGGATATCTTTTACGTAGGAACCCTGTCCGAGAAGGCAATTACCGACACGGTTCAAAAATATTTCGGATCACGAAAGGTAGGTCCCTCCCCCGCTCTGCTCCCGCCCCGCGCCGAGAAAAGCTGCGGATATCTGCGAGTGAGTGAGCCCATGCCCGTCTCCCAAGGAAAGCTCGCCATGGGCTTTCGTGTGGGAGTGGCGGCAGACGGTAAGACCCCCGGCGCCTATGCGGCGCTGATGCTCAACGAAATCTTCGGCGGCTCTCCCGCCTCCAAGCTCTTTCTGGGCGTACGGGAGAAAATGAGCCTTTGCTATTATTGCTCCTCCTCCTACAGTCCCTATACGGGAATTATGACGGTTTCCTGCGGCATGGAGAATGCCAATCGCGCCCTTGCGGAGGAGGCGATTCTTTCTCAGCTGAAGGACATTCAGGAGGGCTTGATCAGCGACAGCGAGCTTCACGCCGCCCGCGTCTCCCTTGAGAATGCCTACCGAACGATCTACGACAACCCCTTTGACCTGCAATCCTTCTACGGAAACCGAATCTTTTTCGGCATTTCCGAGACGGTAGAGGACTGTCAGGCAAGGCTGCGCTCGGTCACACGGGAGGAGATTGCTCATCTTGCGAAGGACGTCGTTTGCGACACCGTTTTCTTCGTGGAGGGCACCCATTGTGAGCGAAGCGGAGAGGAGGACGACGATGAATAACCTTCTTCCAAGTCAGCATTACAAAAGTGAGTTACTCCGTGAGGAGTATCGGAAATACGAGCACCCCTCGGGGCTGGATATTTACGTTTTTCCAAAGAAAATGACCACAACCTACGCGCTACTCGGCACCAAATACGGCTCGATCCACAATCGGTTCCGCGCCGAGGGAGAATCGAAATGGACTACCGTTCCAGACGGGATCGCCCATTTTCTGGAGCACAAGCTCTTCGTCTGCGAGGACGGCTCCGATGCCTTTGAGCGCTTTTCCGAATATGGAGCCGACGCCAACGCCTATACCTCCTTCAATAAGACCTGCTATCTGTTCAGCTGTACCGATCGGTTTGAGGACTCCCTTGCGGAATTGCTGGAATTCGTCACCCACCCCTATTTCACCGATGAATCGGTTCGTTCCGAGATCGGCATCATCGCCGAGGAGATCCGCATGTACGACGACAACCCCGCCGACCGTTGCTTTTACGGCATGCTGGAGGCAATGTACGAGCGCCACAGTATTCGGCGCAACATTTGCGGCTCCGCGGAATCCATCGCTCGGATCACCCCCGAGCTTCTCTACAAATGCTACCGTAATTTTTATCAGCTTTCCAATATGGCGCTGGTGGTATGCGGCGACGTCTCCGACGAGACGGTGCTCCGTATCGCGAACGAACACCTTCCTGCCGAGGATGTTCGCCGAGAGATCCTGTGCGCCAACGAAAACGAGGAGGAATCCCCCGCCGCGTATCAGCCCTATCGGGAGATGCGGATGCACCTTTCCAAGCCTCTGTTCAACATTGGCTTCAAGGACACCGATATTCCCGAGGAGGGAGACGGGCGGATGCGGCGGGATGCCGCCATGTCGATCCTGAACGAAATTCTGTTTTCCCGTGCGGGAGCGCTCTATAACAAGCTCATCGACTCTGACATGATCTCCCCCGCTCTTTCCTACGGCTACAGCATATCCAAAACCACCGCTTATCATTCCCTGGCGGGAGAAGCCGACGACCCGAAGGCGGTGCTTGAGGAGATTTTCCGTTATCTGGACAAAACACGGCTGACAGGACTTTCCCGCGAGGATTTCCTACGGGGCAAACGGGTGATGTACGCCGAATTTGTCAAATCCTTTGACTCCACCGACAGCATTGCCAACAATTTGTTTTCCTTTCTCTGCGAGGACAGCGAGCTCCTTTCCTTCGCCGACGCTCTGGGGCGCGTGACCTTCGAGGAGGTATCGGCGCTGTTTGCGTCCTCCTTCTCTCGCGAGAGTTGCGCGCTGTCCGTGGTATTACCTCTCACCAAATAAATCTACAGGAGATATTTATGGTTACCATTTCCTTTCCCGGACTCGGAATTGAAGCTTTCACCGTCAATCCCGTAGCCTTCACCATCCCCATTTTCGGGGGCTTGGAGGTTCGGTGGTACGGCTTGATCATCACGATGGGGATCGTCCTCGCCTTTCTCTACTGCGCCTATCGAACGAAGCGGGAGGGCATTATCTTTGACGATCTTCTGGATATTGCCATCTTTACCATTATTTTCGCGGTGTTGGGCGCCCGCGCCTACTACGTTCTCACCTCCCTTGAAAAATACGACAGCTTTTACGACGTGATCGCCATCTGGGAGGGCGGCATCGCGATCTACGGTGCCATTATCGCGGGAGCGATTACGATCTTCGTCACCTGCCGCTACAAAAAGATCTCCCCCCTTCGTATGCTGGACGCCACGGCGCCTGCCGTGATGATCGGTCAGATCCTCGGCAGATGGGGCAATTTCTTCAATGGAGAAGCCTACGGCTCGGTGGTTCTGGAGGACAGTCCTCTGTATTTCCTCCGTATGGGACTCCTTCCCAACGTAAAAAGCTCCTCCCACATGTATTATTTCCACCCCACCTTTTTCTACGAATCCCTGTGGAATCTGATCGGATTTCTTCTGATCCATTTCCTTTACAAAAAGAAAAAATTTGACGGTCAGATCCTTCTGATGTATCTTACCTGGTACGGCTTTGGCAGAATGCTTATAGAGGGTCTGCGCACCGACAGCCTTTACGTAGGCGTGTTCCGCATTTCTCAGGTGGTGGGATTTCTCTGCTTCGTCATCGGCTCCATCCTTTTGATCGTCAATATGGTACGCGCCCGCAGAGCCGCGCTGACCGCGCAGGACTACGAGCCAACCTATTCCAAGATTTCGGGGATGAAGCCCGCCGCCTCCGCGGAGAGTGAGTCCTCCGTATCCGAACAGGAGGATATCCCAAAGGATTTATCGGCATCCACAGCGGAGGACAAGGATTTCCTTGAAAAAAGGCTGTCCGAGCTGTTAAACCAAGAAAAAACCGACGAAAATAAAGATAAAAAGGAAAAAGAGGAATAAACGATATGGCTACGATTATTGATGGAAAAGCAATCTCCGCGGCAATCCGCGCGGAGCTCCGTGAAGAAACCGAACAATTTGAAAAGGAAAACGGCTTCCGTCCCGGACTTGCCGTGATCATTGTGGGAGAGGATCCCGCCTCACAGGTCTACGTGCGCAACAAGAGACGCGCCTGCGAGGAGGTTGGATTTTATTCCGAGGCGTACGAGCTCCCCGCCGACACCACGCAAGAGGAGCTGAACGCCCTTGTGGACAAGCTGAACGCAAGCGACAGGATTCACGGAATCCTCTGTCAGCTTCCTCTCCCGAAGCACCTGGATGAAAATCAGGTGATCCTCCGCATCGACCCCAAAAAGGACGTAGATGCCTTCCATCCCGTCAACGTGGGACGGATCATGATCGGGGAGTACTCCTTCCTTCCCTGCACCCCCGCGGGTGTTATGGCTCTGCTGAAGCGGAGCGGAATTGAGATTGCGGGCAAGGAGTGTGTGGTAGTCGGTCGCTCCAACATCGTTGGTAAGCCCCAAGCCATGCTTCTCCTCCACGCCAACGGAACCGTAACGGTCTGCCACAGCCGCACCAAGAATCTCGCCGAGGTCTGCCGCCGCGCCGACATTCTGGTCGCCGCCATCGGGAAAGCCGATTTCTTCACCGCTGACATGGTGAAGGAGGGCGCCGTGGTCATCGACGTGGGCATGAATCGCCGCGCCGACGGTAAGCTGACGGGAGACGTGGACTTTGAGTCGGTCGCTCCCAAGGCGTCCTTCATCACCCCCGTTCCCGGAGGTGTAGGCCCCATGACCATTACCATGCTGATGCAGAACACCCTCACCGCCGCAAAAGAGACGGTTAAGGGATAAAAAACGAACCATCCGACAGAAAAAGGGACAGAGACTTTTTACGTTCTCTGTCCTCTTTTGGTGGTCAAAATAAACCCTCAGTTCTACTGGGGGTTTATTTTGACCACCAATGAGAAAAAGCAGAAGGACACGCCCTCTGCTTTTGGATTCTCTTATTCCTCGTTGTTTTTCAGCTGTGTTAACTCCGCCAAAAAGGTCTCGATATCTCTGAACTCACGGTACACCGACGCAAACCGAACGTAAGCCACCTCGTCTCTCTGCTTCAAGAGGCGCATCACCATTTCTCCGATCTCCACGGTGGTAATCTGGGAGGAGAGAGAGTTCTGAAGCTCTGCCTCGATCTCGTTCACAATCTCCTCGGCATTGACGGGACGCTTCTGACATGCCTTGAGCAGACCAGACAGGAGCTTATTGCGGTCAAAAAGCTCTTTGCTACCGTCCTTTTTCAGCACGATGATCTGGACGGTCTCCACGATCTCAAAAGTATTAAAGCGCTTCTGACACGCCAGACACTCTCGTCTGCGCCGAATGCTGTTTCCCTCCTCAACGGGACGGGAGTCGATAACCTTGCTGTCTGCGAATCCGCAAGCGGGACATTTCATGGGTCTTTTTTTCTGCCAAAGCAGCCTTTCTCTGAAAAATATAGTCTATTATATCACATTTCCCCCAAAAAGTAAAGACCTTTTAGAAAATTTTCGGCATCCTTTCCGCATCTCTCACCACGTCCCCAAGATGCAGGACTGACAAGCGGTTGCCGCATATCAATCGATACAGCTCTCCTGCCCCTTTATCGTCCCCGTCAAAGAGCTCCAGTGCGCCCTCCTTCCCGTCTCCCGCGTAAAAAACAAATCGACTCACTCCCGAAAATTCCAGACGAAACAGGGCGTAACGGCAGCCGTCTTCCTCATGGGATTCCATCGGAAACACCCGAGGCTCCTCCAGACACATCCGCATTGTATCACCTCCTTATCTCCTCCCCATTATACACCCAAGCTTCGACAAGCACGGATTAAGGTTTTTTGGGGTTTTAAGATAAAAATGGCAGAACTTCCCCGTTCTTCCTCTTTTTTTGAATAAAATAGACAAAGAAATGAATATTTATACCGAAAATATAAAGAAAGATTCCGTATTTTAGGAAATTCCGTAATATTTCCATTCCTGTAAAAAAACGATCCTTGCTTTTTTTCTCTGTGAGAGGTACAATAGTTACGGTATATTTTAAAATCCGTTTCTGTCAATTTAATAATAAAACGGGAAATCGATTTTTTTATTATTTTTCAAAATAAGGAGGGATTCTATGCAACGAAAGACACCCCCGACACGGACGGTGAGCCGTCCTTCCTATCTTCTTCTGCTCTTCGGTACATACGCCGTGCTGTGTCAGCTAACCTTTATTCTGCTTTCCGTTCGCACCGCCCCCGAAACCGTCTCCCTTGACGTTTTGCGCCATCGGGTCATTCCTTGGTTGGAATATCCGTTGATGAGTCTGACCTTGATTTTTGGGGGAGGCGCCCTTCTGGAATGGGTGCAAAAATAAGAGGAACGGCGCGGAATCCAATCCGCGCCGTTCCTGTCTTACTTTATTGAATTGCCTTGTTTTTCCACTTTCCGATTCGGTAAAAGATAAAGGTGAGAACCGCTCCCAGAACCCAGGAGGTGAGCAGAGAGATCTGGATACACTCCTGCCGTCCAAAGGGCAGCTCTGCCGTACGGGTCAGGAAGGAAATGCCATACGCCACGGGAACGCGGATCGCTACGGTGGTGATCAGCGAGATCCACATGGGGGTCATGGTATCTCCCGCGCCGCGCATGATTCCCGAAAGGCTCTGTGTCACCGCCATGGCGATATAGCCTACGGCAAGGATCATCATCAGTCGGTAGCTCAGATCCACCAGCTCCTGCGTATCGGTGAAGATCCCCATGAGGGATTTTCCGAACAAAAGGATCGCCACCGTAATCACCGTCGCGCATCCGACCGCCATCCACGTGCCCTGCTTTGCGCCCTTAGCCACGCGGTCGTATTTTCCCGCGCCCACGTTTTGTCCCGCGTAGGTGGTCAGCGAGGTGCCAAAGGAAAAGTTCGGCATCATGGCAAAGCCGTCCACACGCATGATCACCACGTTGGCGGCAATAAACAGCTCGCCGAATTGGTTAGTCAGGGATTGCACGATGATCATGGCGGAGGAGAAGATCGCCTGAGTCATTCCCGATGGGATTCCCAAACGAACCAAGGTTTTTACGTAAAACGCCTTCGGCCTCAGATAGCTCCAACCAAAATCAAAATGCTCTTTCATTCTCGCCAGCTTGATCATACAAAGGATCGAGGAGATCACCTGCGCGATGACCGTTGCCAGCGCAACGCCCCCGACACCCATGTTCAGTGCGGCAACGAAATACACGTCCAGCACGATATTGACCACCGTTGCCACCAGCAGATAGAGAAGCGCCGAGATCGAGTCTCCCATTCCCCGCAAAACACCGCTGAGAATGTTATAATACGCCATTCCCGCCATTCCCACCAGAGAGATCATCAGATAGTCGCTACACCATTCCAGAATACTCTCGGGGGTATTCAGCGCCACCAAAATCGGACGAATGAACGGAGCCGCCACCAGAATCAGAGCGCCGCATGCGATGGCGGTCACCGTAATGCCGCTTCCGATGGTATAGGATAGAGCGGAACGGTTCTTGGCACCGAAATACTGGGACACCATAATGTTGACTCCCGCGGAAATGCCGATAAACAGCACCAGTAGCAAATTCAAAAGAGGAGTCGCGCTCCCTACCGCCGCCAGAGCGTTGTCTCCGATGTATTTTCCAACCACGATGCTATCCACGGTACTATACAGCTGTTGGGCAATGTTGCCGATCAGCATAGGAAGCGTGAAGGCAACGATGCTCTTCCATGGCAAGCCCACCGTCATATCGGTGGGGGTGTTCAGTTTTTTCATTGTTTCCGAAAATTTTGACATGTTTATGTTCCTTCAATAAAGCGTTACT
>JAZNDP010000096.1:0-16735 GCA_045588165.1 Eubacteriales bacterium
GTGCCTTGTCGCACTGATAATCTACGCTTTTACCTATGACAGTGAAAGCAAAGTAAAACGAGAGCTTGGACTGATCGCCCTCGCCTTTGCCTTTTCGGTCAAGCTCTACCCCGTGATCTTCGGATGGTTTCTTATCGCCGATAAGAGATATAAGGACGCCATAAGATGCGCTCTTTACGGACTGGCTCTGCTGATCCTTCCCTCCTTCTTTTTCGGCGGACCCATCTTCTGCTTGCAGTCGTGTATCGACAATATCTTTGGTTTTTCTTCGGGATCGGGAAATACCATTACCAAGGTCATGACCTATTTCGGATTCTCCCAAGGGATCATGAGTCTTGTCAATCTGCTGTCATACGTCTGGGTCCTCATTTGCGGCGTAGGATTTGCAATATCCCCCTTTGTTCGAAAGGAACAAAGCTGGAAAACATGGATGCTGGGACTTGTCACCATTTTATGCATCCCGTCCCTCACAGGAATTTATAACTGGGCATTCTTTCTCATTCCCTTGATCTTCCTATTCAACGACAAAGAGAAAAACAAAAAAATAACCGTCGGCGCTATTCTCATGATGATCCCCTTTATTCACATTCCCATTCGATTTTCTCTCCACGTATCGGCAACCAACGTTCTGATTTATCCCATTACAGCGGCGCTGTCGATCTATGCCATGGTAGATCTGGCAAGGGATCTTTCCCGCTTCTTACGGGATCGCAAGACAGGATCCGTGAAAGAAAAATCTCTTTGATACAACGTAATAAATATCCCCCGTAAAATGAACAAGTCCGCTTTTAGCGGACTTGTTCATTTTACGGGGTTTCGTTATACAAAAAGAAAAAGTCTTGCAGATGTATCATCTACAAGACTTATTTCTATATCAGTTCAGCTTGTGTGTTTTTTACCCTTTGCCAAATGTGTGAGTGAGCACCTTGATATAGTAAACCTTGTGTCAGCTAATTATATCATGACCTTTTGCTAAAGTCAAGAGCAAATTTGAAAAAAGCAAAGAGAGTTCAGCAGATGCCGAACTCTCCGTGCTTATTTGTAATTATGAGATTAACTTGCGCTTACTTCCCAAATTGTCGGGACGCCGTTTTCGTCGTAGTGCCAGTAGCTGCCCTCCTCGGTGGGCTCCGTCTCGGAATAGTAAGACATCCGGCTGACGCCAATATAATCATCCATGCTTATTCCGTTCCAGTCCTCCGCGGTGCCCTCGTAATAGAGTGGTATCCCTCCCATATTAACAAACGCGCAATAACCTATGCTCTGCACACTCTTGGGAATGACGATGCTCGTCAGGGCACAATTACCGAAAGCCCACTCTCCAATGGATTGCAGACCCTTACCCAGCGTTACCGTCGTCAAGGCATCGCAATTATGGAATGCATACTCACCTATGGTCGTCACGCTGCCGGGGATCGCAATGCTCGTCAAGGCGTCACACTCATAGAATGCACCCTCTCCAATGGATTGCAGACCCTTGCCCAACGTTACCGTTGTCAAGGAGTCGCACTCAGAGAATGCAAACCCACCCATACTCGTCACGCTGTCGGGGATCGTAATGCTCGTCAGGGCATCGCAATTATAGAATGCATGCTCGTCAATGGAGATCAGCCGGCTGTTTTCTTCAAAGGTGACCGTTCTCAAGCTGTCAGAGTCATTGAATGCCGAGGCACCGATATACAGAACCGAGTTCGGAACCGTCACGGTTCTCAGCTTACGCATAGAGTTGAAGGTTCTAACGGCAATACCGACCGTACCCTCGCGCAGTGTAACCGCGGTGGCGGAGTCGTCAAAATCAACTGCCCACCGATCCACGTAGGAGACGCCGTTTTCTTTCTCAAGCAGCCGATTACAATATGCAAAGGAATTATCACCGATCGACGTTACGCTGTTTGGGATCGTCACGTCCGTCAAAGCAGCACAATTCCGGAACGCATAGGATCCGATCCTCATCAGCCCCTCGGGGAGCGTCACGACCAACTTATTGCAATCCTGAAACGCGTAATCGTCAATGCTTCTCACACTGCCGGGGATCGTAACGCTGACAAGATTGTTACAGCCATAAAACGCACGTATACCGACCGTCGTCAGCCCCTCGGGAAGAATCACCGAAACGATGAAATCCTTGTCTCGGAAGGCGCCTTCTCCAATCACCGTAACGGGCTTGCCCTGATACGTATCCGCGATCATGATCCGCTCTGCCGTGCCCTCGTAGTTGATCACCTCGGCGTGGTCGTCTACGACCTCGTACTCAATACCCGACGAGGGGATCAGATGCTGCTCACAAACACCGCAGTAGCCGCCGTCGTCCAGCGTATGCTCGGTGTACTCGCCCTTGGCGGAGCACTTGTTACAAGCGAACCAATGATAGAAGCCGTCGTTCGTATAAGTCGTCTGGAAATCGTGGTCGGCGTACTTGCCGTAGACCCACTTCATTTCATGACAATCACCGCAAACACTATAATAGATTCGCTTGTCGCAATCCAGCTTGGAATTGTCGCCAAAATCCATGAGCGCGCCGTAGCTATGTACGTGTTCTTCCTTTTCAGGAAGCTCTACTACGAATTGCGTGCCGTCGGTCATGGTAATGACCATCTTGCCCTCTTCGTTGAAGGTAATGCTTTCTATGGTAGCTCCGGGCTCACCCTGAGGTCCTTGTATTCCCTGAGGACCTTGAGGACCTTGTACGCCTTGTGATCCGTCACCGCCCTGCGTACCGTCTCCGCCCGAGCCCGCGGGACCCTGAGGACCCATGGGACCCTGAGGACCTTGCTCACCCTGAGGACCTTGCTCGCCCTGAGGACCTTGCTCACCCTGAGGACCTTGCTCACCCTGAGGACCTTGCTCACCCTGAGGACCTTGCTCACCCTGAGGACCTTGCTCACCCTGAGGACCTTGTTCGCCCTGAGGACCTTGTTCGCCCTGAGGTCCTTGTTCGCCCTGAGGACCTTGCTCACCTTGAGGTCCTTGTTCACCCTGGGGACCTTGTTCGCCCTGAGGACCTTGTTCACCTTGAGGTCCTTGTTCACCCTGGGGACCTTGTTCGCCCTGAGGACCTTGTTCACCTTGAGGACCTGTCGCTTTTACGCCGAGTGAAGTCCAATTTTCTCCATCGTCATAAGAGACTTCCCACTCATTTGTTTCAGGATTGATGCGCAGAGCGGGTGTTTTTCCGTCTGCTCCATCTTTACCATCTTCGCCGTCCAATCCATTTTGACCGACGACCTTATGAGCAGTCTTTGTTCCGTTCAGCACCCAATAGCCATCGTTACTTATCTCTACTGTCGGGGTGCTTCCATCTTTGCCATCCTTGCCGACCGCCTTATATTCAGACACGACATTATTGATAACCCAATAACCGTCAGCATTGATTGTGATTGATGGCGTTACACCGTCCGTGCCGTTCTGCCCATCCGTACCCGTCGCTTTGAAATCAGTCTTTGTGCCATTGATTACCCAATAGCCGTCATCACTGATAGCGATTGTCGGAGTTACTCCGTCTTCGCCCTTATCACCTTTGTCGCCCTTGTCTCCTTTTTCACCCTGCTCGCCTTGAATACCTTGCTCGCCCTGTATTCCCTGTTCACCTTGAACACCTTGAACACCTTGAACACCTTGCTCACCCTGTATTCCTTGTACGACTTCGTCACAAGACGCAAGAACACCCACAAGCATTACAAGACACAGACACAGTGATACGACCTTTTTGAAGTTAAGCATTATAAATTCCTCCTTTTTTATCTCCTCAATAATATAAGTCGTATTTTTTCGCTTTTTATGTCATAGAAAAACAAAAAAAGGCGTTAACCGAAGCTAACGCCCAAAAAACGCAAACTCCGATAGTCGCCAAACTAGTCCATATAAAGTGTGCTTATACACCCGTACAGATAGGAATTTGCATTTTTATCAAATTCGTCTTGTACAAGTGTATGACAAAAAAAGGGTATAAATACCCCTTGGGTAAAACACACTTAAAATTATTCAACTAGTTTGGCACTTATATTGTATCACAGAAAACCATAAAAATCAATAATTATCAAAATTTTCGACAATTTATTTTGTAACTTTTTTTATAGATCAAAAACTTCCTTTCACCTAACAAAAAAAGCCCTGTAAAATTGCTTTTACAAGGCTTTTTAAGCTATTTGGGATTGGACTTGGACAACTCCTATTACTCAAATTCTATAATACGGATTCTTATTTTACGGGAAGATTACGAAGGACCTTCCCCGAGCGAGTGCCCGTGTGCTCACCCTCGGCGATAGTAGGTACACCGTTTACAATGACGTAATGCATTCCCTCACAGTAATGGCTGGGATCGGAAACGGTAGCATTGACCTTCAGCGCGTTAATATCAAAGACATTGATGTCGGCATAGTATCCCTCGGCTATCATTCCTCTCTTTTTAAGATTGAAATGCTTTGCGGGGAGGCTTGTTGCCTTGCAAACTGCCTGCTCGATCGACAGCGCGCCCAGATCCCGAACGTAATGCGTAAAGAAATAGAGATAGCCCATATAGTAAAGTCTGTCGGGCTTCGAAAGAGGACCCTCCTCATAGGCGGGCATTGCGTCTGCCTGCCAGAAATATATCGGATCTTTGACTACCGTGTCTATCATAGTCTGCTCGTCGAACATAACGCCCTGCATTGAGGTAGCTCTGACACTCTCGATGTCGGGAGCTGCCATGAGTATGTCAAGGAAGCAGTCTGCGGGCTCTTTACCCCACTTTTCAACAAGCTCGGAGAAAGGGGTGCATGCGACCTCGGGCCAATAGAGAGCGCCCACGTACAAAAGTCTGTCCCACTGTCCTGCCGCGAGGAATCTCCAATAGCGGTTAAGGTCAGCCTTGACCTTCTCTCTGCCCACAGGGTCGGCAAGTATCTGCTTTGCCTTATCCCAGCCGTCTACATAAAGCCAAGGAGGAAGCATTGCCTGTGCGCCTCCCGTTGCGGAGGTGGTCGGAAGCATATCGGTATAGACGTTCAGATGCTCGATCTCTCTTGCATTCTTGAGCATCTGCATTCCCTTCTGCAGATATTCGTTGGGCACGCCGTTGTCGTATTTTACGTTGAGATGGGAAACGGAGCCTCGAATACCTGTCTTGCGAATAACGTTGAGGAATTCGTTAACAGCCTCAAGTATGTAAGTTCCTTCATCTCTCATATGAGAGGAGTAGTGTCCGTCATATTCGGAGACGATTGCGGCAAGGCGCTCAACCTCCTCAGGTCGACACATAACGCCGGGGTCAAATTCAAGTCCTGTCGAGAGACCTATAAAGCCTGCGTCAAGCGCTTCGCGAAGGAACCTTTCCATTATAGCGAACTGCTCCTCTGTATAATCGACGGTATTTATTCCCGCAATTACGCGAAGATCGTTATGACCGCAGAGCCACGCGAGGTTGCCCGAGTAGCCCATAGCCTCTACCTTGTCAAGCACGGCAGCCATAGCGCCGTCGGGAATAGGCTCATTCTTGCCAGACATATCGTAAACGCATCTGACACTATCTCCCGCCTTGTCAAAGGGATAGTCGCCAAGATAGTGGCGCATGGAATAACCGCAGTTGCCGACGACCTCGGTGGTAACTCCCTGTCTTATAGCTGTAGGAGAGTCGGGACATGCCCAGAGGGTAAAGTCGGCGTGAGAGTGGCAGTCGATAAAGCCGGGGGTAACGTATTTATGATGCGCGTCGATTACAAGAGGGGCATCTACGCCCTTCAAATTTCCTATAAAGTCAATTTTATCGCCCACAATAGCGATGTCGGCATAGTAGGGCATACAGCCCGATCCGTCTACTATAGTACCGTTTTTGATTATAATATCGGGCTTGCGTTTGTACATGGACATAGTGATTTTCTCCCTGTGTTTTTGTTTTGATAATTCATTTCTCAAAAGGAGACGAGCAGTTATGAGTTTAGAGTTATGAATTTGGCTTCGCCAAATGTTATGATATGACCGTTTCTGCGAAACGATCATAGTTGACTTGAGCAGAGCTCGAGTCACTCCCACTCAATCGTTCCCGTAGGCTTGGGAGTCAGGTCGTAGAGTACACGGTTGATTCCCTCTACCTCATCGGTAATTCTCTGGGTAATCTTATGGAGCACTGCATAGGGGATCTCCTCGATGGTGGCGCTCATGGCATCCTTGGTGTTGACGGCACGAATGATGGCGGACCAGCCCTCGTAACGGCTATCGTCCTTCACGCCCACGCTCTTCAGGTCGGGCACGACCACAAAGTACTGCCATACCTTCTCGGCAAGACCGCAGAGGTCAAATTCCTCGCGCAAAATTGCGTCCGCCTCACGAAGCGCATGGAGTCTGTCGCGAGTGATGGCGCCCAGACAGCGAACACCCAGACCGGGGCCCGGGAAGGGCTGGCGGTAAACCATGGCGTGAGGAAGTCCCAATGCCTCGCCTACCACGCGGACCTCGTCCTTATACAGCAGCTTGATGGGTTCCACCAACGCAAACTGCAGATCCTCGGGCAGTCCTCCTACGTTGTGGTGAGACTTGACCGCCTTCTTGCCCTCTGCCTGCTTGATGCTTTCCAGAATATCGGGATAGATGGTTCCCTGTGCCAGAAAATCAACGCCCTCCAGCTTTCTTGCCTCATCGGCAAATACCTCAATAAATTCCTTACCAATGATCTTTCTCTTACTCTCGGGATCAGCAACATCCGCCAGCAGATCGAGGAACCGATCGGTGGCGTCAACGTAGATCAGGTTGGCATCCAGCTGATTGCGGAACAGCTCCACTACGTTCTCCGACTCGTTCTTTCTCATCAGACCGTGATTGACGTGAACGCAGATCAGTTGTTTGCCGATCGCCTTGATCAACAACGCGGCAACCACGGAGGAGTCCACTCCTCCCGACAGCGCCAACAATACCTTTTTGTTTCCTACCTGCGCGCGGATCTCCTCAACCTGCTCGGCAATAAACTGCTCGGCAAGAGCAAAGGTCGTAATCCGCTCCATGGATTCGGGGCGTCTATTATTTTCCATCTCTTTCTTCCTCTCAGAAAAATAAAATTCTACAAGGTTATTTTATCACAAAATTTGCTTCTCGGCAAGTATTTTTTTCTAATTGCCGAATATTTTCTTCAATTTTTCCGTATTCGACAAAAACGGCTTTTCCTATTTGTAAGAAAATGGCAGTTTTTGCAAAATCCTACCCTATTTATGGTATCTGGTTCCCCTCTGAATATGAAAGCCCCGATAGATGGCCTCCAGCAGAATCACCCGCATCAGCTGATGGGGAAAGGTGAGCTTCGACACCGACAGCCGCATACGGCAGGCTTTTTTTACCCGTTCGGAGAGCCCGTGAGAGCTTCCGATAATCAGACAGACCTCCGAGGTGCTCTCGGCGATCTGCGCAAGCTTTTCCGCAAGCTCCTCCGAGTCGATCTGCCCTCCCTCCACGCAAAGGGCGATCGGGTATGCTCGCGGCCCGATCTGCTCCAGAATTCGATCCGCCTCTCGCTCCAGCGCCTGACGGATCGCTCCCTCGGTTGGATCGTCTCCCAGACGCTCCTCCTTCAGTTCCACGATCTGAAGCCGACAAAAGGCTCCCAAGCGCTTCTCATATTCCGCTACGGCATCTCGCCAATATTTTTCCTTCAGGGTACCAAGGACAATCAGCTTTACACTCAACACAGTTTCCCTCCTTCTCGCCGGAGCAGCAGCTCCACGGGGCTTTCCGCGTCTGCCGTCAGCACCACGGCTCGCGGATCGGAGATGGCAAGGGTCGTCGCCTCCAAGGCAAGTGTGGGATCGTTATTTTCCTCACTCAGGTGCGCCAGTAAAAAGCCTCTCGTTCCGCTCTGCCACAGCTCCGCGGCAAGGTGGGCGCTATCCTCGTTGGACAGATGTCCCCGATTGGAACGGATCCGTTTTTTCAGGTCGTAGGGATAGGGACCCTGCATAAGCATTTCCAAGTCGTGGTTGGACTCCAGCACCACCGCCTCACAGCCGAGAAGTCCCTCTCTCAGCTCGTCGGTAACATACCCGATATCGGTTGCCACGCCAATGGCGCGCCTCTTTCCCGCCTCCTCAAATTCCAGACGGTAGCCCACGCTCATTCGGCTGTCGTGAGGGGTACGGAAGGAGATCACCTCAATCTCTCCCACACACTCCCGATATCTGTTGCCGTGTTTGACCAAGCACCGATGCACATAGGAATCGGGATAACGGTCGAACATGGCGGCAGAGCCCTCGGTCATATGAACGGGAATCCCATATTTTTTAGAAAGGATCTCCAGCGCGGAGGTGTGGTCGTTGTGATCGTGTGTCACAAAGATCCCGCCGATCTCCGAGATATCCGCGCCAATCTGTCGCAGAGCATCGCAGACTCGCTTGGCGCTCTTGCCCGCGTCAATCAGCAGGGAGGTATTTCCGACGCGCACATAAGTACAGTTTCCTCCCGACCCCGAAAACAGGGTCACAATTCTGCATCCGCTCATCCGTTACCGCCAAGCACACCAGAAAAGAAGGGGATCACAAAAAGCTCAAACAGATCCACAGCAAAGGTGATCACAAAAGCGAGAATCGGGATCAGCATCCAACGGGAACGGTTCATCCGTCTTTCACCGTCGGCAATAAATTTCTGCTTTTCCTCCTCACTCCACGCATCGGGGAGCATATCGGGGGTCACCCCCTTGCGGGAAAAGCCCCGATTATAGATACTGTATGTCAAGATCAGCGCGGTGACAAGGGCAAGATAGCTCCAAAAAAGGATCTCAAACCATGCAAAATTCATGGCAACACGGTAAAGTCCAAGTACCACGATCACGGCGAGGGCGAGAAGCCCGAGGGTTATTCCCTTTTCCTTTGCTGACAGTCGACTCCTTCGTTTCATTTCAATCTTCCTTTACTTATTCAATCAGCAAACGCGGATCGCTCCCTCGGGGCGAATTTGCAAAATAATACAGCTCCCCGCTCCAAATACGGCATCCATCACACGGCGAAAGCCCTCTGCCTCCGACGTTGGAACAAACGCCTGAATTGTTCCCGCAAATCCGCCGCCGTGAACGCGCCACGCGGCTCCCTTGCCCTCCAGATGCTCCTCGGCAATACAAAGTGCCAGGGAAAGCCCTTGCTCGGACAGATTCTTGCAGGTATAGACGTTTTGCAAATAACAGAAGGAGGATCTGCCCGAAGCAAGAACCTGATCGAGGAATCCCTTCAGATCTCCCGCCGTCAGTGCCGCCTTTTGCTTTGCTACCCGCTTGTTCTCCTGCATGAAATGCAACGCACGCAAAACAGCACGATCACCCACCTTTTCCCGTAGGGCGGGAATCTCCGCTCGCAGAGCGCTCTCGTCCACCTCACGCAGAACGGACTTTCCAAAGTGAGACGCCACCGCCCGCATCTCGGCGGGCACGGAGGCGTAATCGTCGGTCAGGTCGGCATGATTGCCCCCTGTATTGACGATGCAAAGATGGTAGCCTCGCTTTGTCATATCAAAATCAATCTTGTCAATGACGGGAGAGGCAGGGTCGGCAAAGTCGATGGCGACAATGCCACCCACGGCGCAAGCCACCTGATCCATCAGTCCACACGGCTTACCGAAGAACTCGTTCTCGGCGTATTGGGCAAGCTTGGCGATCTCCACGTTATCCACCGTTCCGTCATTGTAGAGGTAGTTCAGTATCGTTCCGATCATATCCTCAAAGGCAGCAGAGGAGGAAAGCCCCGATCCCTTCAGCACCGAAGAGGTGGTGTAAGCATCAAAGCCGCCAACCGCGTAGCCCTCCTTCCGAAATCCCGCGCACATTCCCGCGATGATGGAAGCAGAGGTACCGTACATCTCCTTTTTGGGAGCGGTATAGGAATCGATCTCCACCGTATCAGACGGAAATCCCTCGCTCTTGATGTGAATCACGCCATCCGCTCTGGGAGATACCGCGGCAATAATATCCAGATCAATGGAAGCCGCGATGACACAACCCCGATTGTGATCGGTGTGGTTTCCCGACAGCTCACTTCTGCCCGATACCGAGTAAAGAGAGAGCTCTCCGTCGGCTCCGTACAAAGCGGTAAAGTTCTCCACCGCAGAGGTGTAACGCGATCGCTGAGGCGCTACCGCCTCCCCTCCGTAGAGAGCGGTAAGGGTGTCATCCAGCTTACCGGCGCTTATATATTGCTTCAGTTCCTGTGCTTTCATAATTATCCTCCATGATTTGTTCTTGGGCAAGGAATGCTCTTCCTTTGCCATATCAATTTATTATACCATTTTCCAAGGATTAACGCAAGGCTTTTTTCAATTTTTTCGTCTATCCATCACTGTAATATCAGGATAAGAGCGCGCATATAGCAAGTCAGAGAAAAAAGCACATCGTCAAGAAAAAAGGATGAGAAAACCTCATCCCTTTTGTTTATACGTTCCTTTTCTTATCTGCCATTCTCGACAGCTCATTCAGAAATCCGCGTCCCGTATACACGGTATACCCGCAAAAAATCGCTCCGCTTCCCGTGGGAACCGTCACGCCGTCAGAATTTTTTTCAAACAGCTCCCGACAGGTTGGATTGAGCAATACGATCCGATGAATGGGTCTTCCGTCCGCGGACCTCTCTTCCTCCTCAACGGGAAAAAGGGGATAATACCGCACCTTGGGGCGAAATCCGAAGATCGCCGTGAAAATATTATTCATGGGATAGCTCACAAGCTTCATCAGATTCCTTTTCTCCAAATAAAGTGCCGAGCGATACTTTTTGACCGTAAGGATATGAACGGCATAGCACTGCGCTTCGCTATCAACCAGAAGATCGGGCATCTCCCCGGTCCAAAGGAAGGTAAGATAGGCAGGCTTGTTTTTCTTGAGCGTCATTCCCTGCCTCTTACATTGCCGTCGCAGCCGCCGCAGAAACCGCAGTCGTTTTCGAAGCGGTTTGGTTTCCGCAAAAAAGATCAGAACCGCTCCCGTGCCGATCACAAAAACCTTTGCAAGCAGACTGCCGTATTGCAAAATCGCCACGAAAAAGGAAAGAGACGCCAACAAGCAAACGCCAAAGATCCACAGAGCAATCGCAGACAGAATCACGAATCCAACGGACTCCACAATTTTGTGTTCCCGTCTTGTCACACCATAGCATCGGTAAGACTCAAAGCCGGAATCATCGGGCTTTTCCTCCGATTTGATCACGCGATAGACCAAATAGTAGGCGCTGGGTCCAAATAGTCCCATCTCTCTCTCCTTTCATCGGCGGTTTGTCAAGTCTTTTACAGCTTCACGGAATAGCAGTGGCTACCGCCCACAACAGTCTCGGTGTAACCATTAGGCAAAACGATCTCCGCCTCCGTCCCAGCGGGAACGGTGAACTCAAAGCAAATTCGATCCGCGGCATAGTACCAATGGCTCTCCAGGCGACCGCGCACCGTGTCGATGGCGCACTTGGCAAAGCCCAAGCGGCGAATGGGGTTGGGGGCCAGACGGACCTTTTCGTAAGCAACCTTTTCCTTGTCGGTCTGCACACCGCAGATTACGCCGTACATCCAGTCGGCAACCGCTCCGTAAGCATAGTGATTAAAGGAGTTCATATCGGTACTCCAGAAGCTTCCGTCCTCCTTAAGGCTATTCCAGTGCTCCCACATGGTGGTAGCGCCGTGGTTGACGGAATAGAGCCAAGAGGGGTTTTCCTCGTTGAAGAAGAGCTTCTCCGCCAGCGCTTGCTTGCCGTGGTTGGAAAGCACGTGGAGAATGTAGGGGGTTCCGAGGAATCCCGTGGACATCTTGTCACCGAAGGCATGAATCAGCTCCTCCAGCTTGTCGGCGAGAGCCGCTCTCTCCTCCGGCAGACACAGATTAAAGTGAAGAATCAGCACGATTGCGGTCTGGGTCACGCCCTTGCGCACCGAATCCACGGGCTTCTTACCGGGCTGAATAATTTCGGTATAGGGGAATTCCTCCTTAGGGCTTCCGTTTTCCATGAAATACTCACGGAACGCCTTGACTACGTTCTTGTAAAGGGTCTTGTATTCGGTCATATCCTTGCCCAGAACCTCACCCGCACGAACCAAAAGCTCGGTGGAGTAGGCAAAGAAGGCAGAGGCGATGAGGTCGTTGGAGGTGGCTCCCACATAGGAATCCTCACCCGCGTCCATGGCAAGCCAGTCGCCGTAGTGGTAACCGCCCAGCCACAAAAATTCCTCGGGACCCGCGCTATGCATATAGTCAACCCAACCGTGCATCAGCTCAAAGTTGTCCTCAAGCACCTTTTTGTCGCCATACAGCTCGTAAAGAGTCCACGGTACAATGGTGGCAACGTCGCCCCAGCCCGCGGCAATACGGGTACGGTAATTGTTCTTCCACCGCTCGGGACAAATGCCCGAAACCGAGCCGTCCGCGCCTTGCTCTGCCCGAAGGTCGCCCAGCCACTTCTCAAAGAACTTGCGCACGTCGTAGTTAATAGCGGCGGTGCGGCAGAACACCTGAGTATCTCCCGTCCAACCAAGGCGCTCGTCACGCTGGGGGCAGTCGGTGGGGATATCCAGATAGTTGCTCTTGTGTCCCCAGATGATATTGTGATACAGCTGATTGATCTGGGCGTCTCCGCAGGCAAAGTGTCCCGTTCTCTGCATCTCGGTGTGCACTACGATAGCGCGGAAGGCATTTAGATCGATCTCCTGATCGGGATACTCCTCGATTTGCAGATAGCGGAAGCCGAAAAAGGTATGGACCGGCTTGAAATAGTCCTCTCCGCCGCTAAGCACGCAGGTAAAGCGGGCATCCGCTCCACGGTAGTTTTCCCGATAAAAATTGCCGTCCTTATCCAGAACCTCGGCACAGGTCAGAACTACCTTTTCACCCCGTCTGCCCTTGATACGAACCGACATGTATCCCGTCATGTTCTGCCCGAAGTCCAGAACCTTCTCGCCCTTGGGCGTGGTGATCAGCTCTATGGGCGCCAGAACCTCCTGCTCCATAATAGGCGCGCCCACCTGAGGGATCAGAGGATACTCTCCGTCGTCAAGGAGCGCATTGCCCAGACGTCTTGGTTCCTGTGTTTTGTCAATGGTCTCACCCTTGTAAATATCGGAGTAGATTACCTCGTTCGTATAAACCTCCCAGCTCTCGTCAGCGTGAACATACTGTACCCTTCCGTCCGCCATCGTCAGCTCCAGCTCACAGACGGCGCGCATATGGTCGGCATATACCTTCTCGATATTACCGTATCCGATATGTCCCACTGCCCAACCGGGGGCAACGGTAAGGGAGATCTTGTTCTCCTTGGCAATAAGCTCGGTCACGTCTGCCGTCTGGTACTGTACTCTGTGCTTGTAGCTGGTAAATCCGGGGGTAAGCACCTGATTTCCGATCCGCTTTCCGTTCAGGGCGGCGTGATACACGCCAACAGCGGACAGATGTGCCACGGCGCGCTTGATCTCTCCCGCCACGGAAAAACTCTTCTCAAAGGAAAGCGCCGCCCCGTTGATCTCGATGGGACTTTTGATCCATTGCTTCTGTTTCATTTTACTACCTCTTGACTTTTTCAGAATCACTGTTTAATCCTTATTTTGTTTTGGTTTATCCTTATGATATCACATTTCAAATAAAAAATCAATGGTCTGTTTTTCTGTTTATATGGTCCTTTTTACGGTCTTATTGAAAAAGCCATACGGCACAGACGGAGTCAGCCGTAATAGGTATTGTCGTCAGCAAAATTGCAAAGCCTTGCTACCATGCGGCAACGACTATCCGCCCGGTTTTCTTATCTCTATTTTATCATAAACAATCCTCGTTTGCAAGGGGAGAACTGTGATTTTCCCTACAAAAAAGCCTCCGCGGCGAACCGCGGAGGCTTTTTTATTGAGCTTTCTTCAATTATTTAACCAGATCCTCAAAGGTGATCTCATCCTTCTGATTAGGATCACTGTAGTCACCTGTAGTGATCTCGGTCTTGGTGAAGGAAGCGCTAATGACGTCCTCGCTCATCAGAGCGATCAGAGTCGCATCAGGCTGAACGTATTTCATCATATCCACCCTCTACTATCAGTTTTCCGCAACGTAGGAGATGGTCTTCGTCTCGGCTACGACCATGGCTCCGCTCATCAGCTCTGTGCACACCGTTACCGTAATCTGAGCATCGGTTGAAAGCTTATCGCTCAGCTCGAAGGTGGCAAGATATCCGGTATCGAAATTGGGAACCGACAGCGTCTCTGTACCGAAATTGGTCTGAATGTAATACTCGTAGTAGCTTCTTACTCCGGATGCACTTTCAGCGGCGCCGTCCACGGAAACGGTGAAGCAGATATTCTTTACATTGGTTATATCCGCAATAGACGCAACCAAACGGAGGTTGTACTCACCACCTTCAGCAACGGTGGTCTGGAAGCCTTCCCACTTTGCCTCATTTACAGGAGCCTTGGTCAGATCCACGTTGGGGTTCATCAGATCAGTGGGAACGTAGCCAACCGTTCTGTTTTCTGCCTTTTTCGCAGAAGGCAAACGAGTGGTATCCAGCTTACCGCCGGGGATGAAGTTACCCTTGGAATCCCAGTAGGTGTACTGTGCAGCCTGACCGCCTACAAGCGTGTAGCCCTCGCGAGCAGCCTCACTGGAATAACCGTCGCCGTCGTACCACTTCCACATGGTACCGTCGCCAAGTCCAGAGTCAGCTACGTAGCTGATCAGATTATCACCAACATCTTCGATCAAGCATCTATTGGCTCCATCATCGCGGGTTTTGTAGGTGTAAGGCAGAGAACCGTCCGCGTTATCCTTCACAACCGCCAGAATGCTGTTAGTTCCGTTACTGATACCCATGCCGTTCACGACGGTATAACAGTCTTTTCCATACATAGTATGCAGCTCGTCAAGGCTATCGTACAGAGTGAGGATCTTGGTGTTCTCGATCTCGTCGTCAGTCATTCCGTACTCAGTCTTCAGAACGTAGTGCTTGAAGGCGTTCACGTGACCGGTAGTGGGAGTTTGGTAGAACCAGTTATTGGGCATGAACAGGATGGCAGACTCGCCGGGTCTGAGGATACAATCCTCGGGATCGTTATAGAACTGCCAGGACAGTCCGTCGGCATTGTCGGTAACAACCTTCAGTCCCTTGTGGATTCTGGAAAGAGAGGCGAGTCCGGCGCTGCTGAAGCCTTTTCCGCTCTCGGAAAAGTTCCAAGAAGAAATGGAGTAGTTCGACAGGTCAACCGTCTTATCGCCGGAGTTGTAGATCTCCAGATACTCAAAACGGGTTGTCTCATTTGCAGTATCGCTGATGCTGTTTACACCGTCTACAGGAACGAGGTAGTTACCGTTTGCGTCGGTAGCAGCCAGCTTCTTACCTGCCAGAGCAGCAGTGCCCACGGTTTGCTCGGGATCCATCAGGGTGTGCAGTTTCTGGTTATCGGTAGCAGTTGCCTGAGTGGAAACCTCGGTGATTACCAGCTCGGGGGTCTCGGTGGTTACCACGTGACCGGATTCACCGGCGGTGTGGGTAGCGGTATTGTCGGTAAATACGTAGACACCAAGGTTATCAATGGTAACGTCCATACCGCCGGTCGCTCTCCAGCGAATCTCACTACCGATGTTCGTTGCCTTAGCAGCCCAATCGGCAATTTGATCGTCGGTCATCTTGTCGTACTGCCACCAGCTGTCGCCGCCGTTATAGGAGATCCAAGTAGTGACGCCCTGGGTCGCGCTGACCACGATACGGTACGTCAACATTCTCGTCTTGGCAGCGGTGAGCGCGTACATGGAACCCGAAGCGAGGTCAACACCCGTAATACCCAAACCGGCATTGTACTCCTTCGGATAGGCAATATGAATATCTCGCTCACCTCTGGACTTAAAGCCGTAGTGCCAACGGGTGGTTTCATAAGTGCATTCCAAGCCCGTAGACGAGCTAAGGTAATAGCCGACAGAGGCAGGACCTGCGGATGCGCCGGAACCAACAGCCGTTCCTCGATAGGGATCACCCGCCAAAACTTCTCCGGCCTCATGTGTAGACTCGAAGGCAATGTCAAACTGGATGGCGTAGTTACCGCCCTTCAGTCTGTCGTTACCAACCAGAGTTAAGGTCTCAGCGGCGGCGGAGCCACCAATAGGATTACCACTCGTAGCAATCGTGATGGCTTTGGAGCCATACTTGTCTGTTACCGAAATGCTTCCGCCCGCATCAGTCAGGGTCTTGTAGCTGTACTGACTGTCGCCGTAGCCATTTTTATCCGTGTCGGCAAGGGCTGCGAAATACCAGCCGAGGGAGGAGGTCAGCTCGTCGCCGGGCAAGGTGGAATCAACTTTATTAAAATCATTGAAATATACGGGGTTTGCAAAATCAAGTGCGAGCGCGGTGTCAAGGGCACGCGCTTCTCTCGCGATCTTCCAAATCTTCACGTTGTCAATGGTAGCGTCCGCGCCGCCGCCCGACTTCATTCGAGCTTCTTTGCCAATCAGAGGCATGCTCGCCAACAATTTAGTATTCGTCTCTTCGTCCAGACCATCGACCTGCTCCCAGGTTGCGCCCTGATCGTTAGAACGCCAAACGGACATACCCTTCAGAGCATCCAGAACGACACGAATTTTGATCATTTTACTAGCCTTGGTAGTGTCGGCGTACATAGTTGTCGTGGCGGACGCGCCCCATAGATAAGCCGAACTCGTGGAGGTGGTTGCCCCTGTATCACCAATGAACGAAAAATGTCTGTCTGCCTGTCCACGGGATTTGATACCATAGTGAACATACGTAGAATTCTTGGCACCATCAACATTATAGCCACCGGTAGCAAAGCCGAAGTT
>JAZNDP010000097.1:0-19460 GCA_045588165.1 Eubacteriales bacterium
CGAGGACGCCGGTCCCTACAATCAAGAAGGCAGAACGGCATAAAAATCGTCCTTGGCAAATCGGCAAGGTATATAACGGCGAACAGGAGCACATCAAATTTTTGTTAACCCCTGTAGGGGGCGACGTCCTCGACGCCCCGCAAGATGACCGAGCCTATAAGCAAGCGCATCATAGAAGTCCGCTTTTCTATTGTTCAAAAAGAAACGGGAGCCTCCGAGGAAGCTCCCGCTTTTGTATGTTGGAAGATATCTTACTTGTAAAGCTCGGACATCTTCTGGAGTCTGTCGTACTTCGCCTTCGCGTTCTCCTCGCCCTTTGCAAAGAGTGCCTCTGCCTTTTCGGGGAAGGTCTGAACCAGACGAGCGTAACGAGTCTCGGACTTGATGAAGTCAACGTAGTTTGCCGTGGGTTCCTTGGAGTCGATGGTCAGCTTGTTCTCCTCCAGAGTGGGGTTGTAGCGGAACATCTGCCAGTAGCCTGCGTCAACTGCCTTCTTCATTTCCAGCTGGCAGTTTTGCATACCGCCCTTAACACCGTGCATCTCACAAGGAGCGTAACCGATGATCAGGGAAGGTCCGTGGTAAGCTTCAGCCTCGGTGAGAGCCTTGAGCAGCTGATTCATATCGGCGCCCATAGCGACCTGCGCTACGTAAACGTAACCGTAGGACATAGCGATCTGCGCCAGATCCTTCTTGCCGATTGCCTTACCTGCGGCTGCGAACTGAGCAACCTGACCGATCTGGGAAGCCTTGGACGCCTGTCCGCCGGTGTTGGAGTAAACCTCGGTATCGAATACCATAACGTTTACGTCCTCTCCGGATGCCAGAACGTGGTCCAGACCGCCAAATCCGATATCGTATGCCCATCCGTCACCACCGAAGATCCATACGGACTTCTTGGAGAGGTAATCCTTCTCGGCGAGGATCGCGGGAGCGGTGGGACAACCGGCTGCTGCTGCCTTCTCAAGCTCTGCGATCAGAGCCTTGGTTGCAGCCTCGTTTGCCTTGCCGTCGTCCTTGGTTGCAAGGTAAGCGTCAGCCGCTGCCTTGAACTCTGCAGATGCCTTATCGGACTCTGCCATAGCGGCAACCTTCGAGATCAGCTTCTCGCGAATGGTCTTCTGACCCAGAGCCATACCCAGACCGTGCTCGGCGTTGTCCTCGAACAGGGAGTTCGCCCAAGCGGGACCTCTGCCGGATTCCTTGTTTACGGTGTAGGGAGTTGCGGGAGCGGAGCCACCCCAGATAGAGGAGCATCCGGTCGCGTTGGAGATGTACATTCTCTCACCGAACAGCTGGGTGATCAGACGTGCGTAAGAGGTCTCTGCACATCCTGCGCAGGAGCCGGAGAACTCAAGCAGAGGCTGCTTGAACTGGCTTCCCTTTACGGTGTTGTTGATCAGCTCGGGCTTCTCGGATACGTTGGCAACGGCATAGTCGAATGCTGCCTGCTGATCCAACTGGCTTGCCAGAGGAACCATCTCGATAGCAACCTGAGTGCCCTTTGTCTTGGCAACCTCGGATACCTTACAAGCCTTTACGCAGAGCGTACAGCCCATACAATCCAGAGGAGACACTGCCATGGTGTACTTGTAGTTGGTCTTGATCACGGGCTTCGCGCAGAACTTGGTGACCTCGGGAGCCTTTGCTGCCTCCTCCTCGGTCATAGCGAAGGGACGGATTGCGGCGTGAGGACATACGAAAGCACAGTTGTTACACTGTACGCATGCCTCGGGATGCCATACGGGAACCTCAACGGCAACGCCTCTCTTCTCGTATGCGGAAGAGCCCTGAGGGAAGGTTCCGTCCTCCATACCCTTGAATGCGGATACGGGGAGCTTATCGCCGTCCATCATGGAAACGGGTCTCACGACGGTGTTAACGAACTTCACAAGCTCGGGTCTGGTTCCGGTAGCGGCCTTTGCCTCAGCGGCGTCGCCCGCGTTCTTCCACTCAGCGGGAACCTTAACCTCAACGAGAGCGTCAACGCCCGCGTCAATTGCCTTGTAGTTCATCTCAACCACAGCCTCACCCTTCTTCAGGTAAGACTTCTTTGCCATGTACTTCATGTAGTCAACCGCTTCAGCGATGGGCATGATGTTTGCCAGCGCGAAGAACGCGGACTGAAGAATGGTGTTGGTTCTCTTACCCATACCGATCTCGCGAGCCTTGTCGATCGCGTTTACGGTGTAGAACTTGATGTCGTTCTCAGCGATGTACTTCTTGACGTCGTTGGGAAGATTCTTTTCCAGCTCCTCGGCATCCCACTGGCAGTTCAGCAGGAAGATACCGCCGGGCTTTACGTCGTTAACGATCTTGTAGCCCTTGACGATATAGGAGGGATTATGGCAAGCAACGAAGTTTGCCTTGGTGATGTAGTAAGGAGACTTGATGGGCTTGTCACCGAATCTCAGGTGAGAGATGGTCACGCCGCCGGTCTTCTTGGAGTCATACTGGAAGTATGCCTGAATGAACTTGTCGGTGTGGTCACCGATGATCTTGATGGAGTTCTTATTTGCTCCTACGGTTCCGTCTCCGCCCAGACCCCAGAACTTACAAGCAATGGTTCCCTCGGGAGCGGTGTCGGGAGCGGCCTTCTCGTCCAGAGACAGTCCGGTTACGTCGTCTACGATACCGATGGTGAAGCCGTTCTTGGGCTCAGCCGCATTCAGGTTCTCGTATACGGCAAAGATGGAAGAAGGAGGAGTATCCTTGGATCCCAGACCGTAACGGCCTCCTACGATCTTGGCGCTGACGCCGTTGGTCGCCAGTGCGGTAACCACATCCAGATACAGGGGCTCACCCAAAGCGCCGGGCTCCTTGGTTCTGTCCAGAACAGCGATCTTCTTCGCGGTCTTGGGAAGAACCTCAAGCAGCTTTGCGGGAACGAAGGGTCTGTAAAGACGAACCTTGACAAGACCTACCTTCTCGCCCTTTGCCAGCATGTAGTCGATTACTTCCTCGGCTACGTCACAGATGGAGCCCATCGCGACGATGACTCTCTCTGCATCGGGAGCACCGTAGTAGTTGAAGAGCTTATAATCGGTACCGATCTTCTCATTTACCTTGTCCATGTACTCCTCAACGATAGCGGGAAGAGCATCGTAGTAGGGGTTGCAGGACTCTCTGTGCTGGAAGAAGATATCGCCGTTTTCAGCGGAGCCGCGGAGAACGGGATGCTCGGGGTTGATGGCGCGAGCGCGGAATGCGGCAATGGCATCCTTGTCCACCATCTCCTCCAGATCCTTGTAATCCCAAACCTCGATCTTCTGGATCTCGTGAGAGGTACGGAAGCCGTCGAAGAAGTTCACGAAGGGAACGCGGCCCTTGATGGTAGCCAGATGAGCTACGGCGCCAAGGTCCATAACCTCCTGAGGATTAGAGCCTGCCATCATAGCAAAACCGGTCTGGCGGCAAGCGTAAACGTCGGAGTGATCTCCGAAAATATTCAGGGCGTGAGAAGCGACGCAACGAGCCGAAACATGGATCACGCAGGGAAGAAGCTCACCGGCGATCTTGTACATATTGGGGATCATGAGAAGCAGACCCTGCGAAGCGGTGTAAGTAGTGGTGAGCGCGCCGGCAGCGAGAGATCCGTGAACCGTACCTGCGGCACCTGCCTCGGACTGCATCTCCATAACCTTTACGTTCTCGCCCATAATGTTCTTCAGACCGCCCGCGGACCAAGAGTCGGTCAGCTCAGCCATGACGGAAGAAGGAGTAATGGGGTAGATTGCGGCAACCTCGGTGAATGCGTACGAAACGTGCGCCGCCGCGGTATTACCGTCCATGGATTGTTTTTTTCTTTCAATTGCCATGTTTAGGAAATCCTCCTTATATTAAATAAAATTTTTCCACTTAATATGATATCACAAATTTCGAAATAAGTAAAGGGAAATTGATAATTTTTTTATGAAAACCCGAATAATTTTCGGTAAATCGGGTATCATTTACCCTTTTTGGATAGGCTTTGCGGCTTTGTAGATCGTCATGCTTCTGAATTCTCTGGGGCAAACACCCACGTACTGGCGGAAAAGCCTTGAAAAATACTGAGGGCTTTCAAATCCCAGATGCTCGGAGATCTCGGTGATGGTTTTCGTATCCTCATAAAGAAGCCGCTTTGCTTCGCTGATCTTCAGCTCCAGAAAATAGCGCAGGATGGGCTTTCCCGTTTTCTTCCGAAAGACGTTGCAGAGGGTGCTGGTTCCGAAGTGAAATTCCTCACACAGATCCTCCAGAGTGATCCGTTCTCGCAGATGCGCCTTCAGATATCGCTCAATATTCTCCGCCAGACTGCTTTCCAGATGCTCTTGCGATGGAAAGAAAACCTCCTCTGTATTGTTTTTATCAGTATCGCTTCGCATCAGACGGATCAGGAAGCATTCCAGATAGTTTCGGATCAGCTGCTGTCCGCCGAGGGGCGGTGTATCGGTCTGCTGTAAGGGATGAGTATACAAATGAAAGGATTGAATGCATTCCTCGGTCAGCAGATGCAAAAGGGGACGAAGCTCTCGCGGAACCGACATCACTTTCTCGCAAAAGAAGCGCATAGCAGGGGATCGGCAGTCAAAGGAGACGATAAAAACCGAGGCGGAATGTGTGCCGTCACAGCGGACGCGGTGAAATTCGTTGGGTTGGTGGAAGAAGATCTCCCCTTGCTTCACAAGATGCTCCCGCTCTCCCCCTTGCAGATAAAGCTCCCCCCGATCCACGTAAACGATCTCCCAGAAATCGTGGGATTCTCCTTTGGTTTGATAGGTGGGAGAGAACTCGTTGTGGATCAGCGTGACGATCTGATGGATGGTCACGATGTTTTTCAGCGGAATTTTAATATATGCCATAAATTTTACCTTTTATTTTTTCTTGAAAGATTATGCAAGTTTTGAACAAAAAAATGTATGGAAGGTGATCTCACATTCTTGTATAATAAAACCGTCGGAGCTTCCACGCCATCAGTATAGCATACCTTCGACGAAAAATCAAGAGGTATTATTTAGGAGGGAATCATGAAAGAAGTCAAAGTCGCGCTGCTTGGCTTCGGCGGCATTGCCAAATCCCACAAGAAGGGGTACGATCTGCTGGCGGCGGAAATTCAAAAAGCGGTGGATCTGGGCTTGGATTGCTGTCAGCTCAGCGTTTGGGATAATTCCCTTTGTCTGGACGAGGAATTTACCGCATACGTAAAGCGTTGCTTTGATCGGGACGACTTCTATAGTTCCGCTCTTTGGGCGGGCTGGACCAAGCCCTGTGAGTGGAACTTTACCGCGGGTCCCGTTACCATTGGCTTAGTTCCTCACGCATACCGTTTTCAGCGGTTGCAGGAGCTGATGAACGCATCGGATTTTGTCGAGAAACTGGGCGTGAGAGACATGATCACCCACGTTGGCTTTATCCCCGAGAACCCTGACGATCCCAATTTCTCGGGTGTCGTTTCGGCTCTCCGTCATTTGTGCAAATATATGCAGAAGAAAAGGGACAGAGGTTCCTCTTTGAGGCGGGACAGGACACGCCCGTTACCATGCTTCGTACCATCGAAGCCATCGGAACCGACAATCTGGGTGTGAATCTGGACACGGCAAACCTGATCCTCTACGGCAAGGCAAACACGGTGGATGCCCTTGACGTGTTGGGCAAATACGTGGTCAACACCAACATCAAGGACGGATTTTATCCCACCGACGGTATGAATCCTGGTCATATGGTTCCCATTGGACAGGGAAAAGCAAACATTCCCGCCGTCATTCGTCGGTTGGGGGATATTAAGAACGCGAAGGCGCTTCTGGAATCCATTATGAGCGAGGAATAAGAAAGAGCGGGGAATGCCGATGGCGTTTCCCGCAACTGCTTTTTTAAAAGGTTTTTGCATTTTTGGCGGACAGTCGAGGTCGTCTTTTTCTACGGTATAAGATGAGCCGCTTTGTTTTTTGACCGTAATGGTTCTGCTTTGAGGGTACGGGAAAAATTCGAAAAAGCACTTGACAAGAAGCGAAGCTCGTGATATAATGGGGAACGGAAAATCAAATAAATACGCAGAGATTTGGAGATGCATGAAAATACGGGACGAGCCTTCCGTGTTTTTTGTGCACCTTTTTTCTTTGTCAAAAAAGAAATGTCAGAAAGGAAAGACAGACAAATGAAGTACGATATCGCGATTATCGGCGCAGGCGTTGTGGGCGGCATGGTTGCCCGTGAGCTTGCGAAATACGACCTGAGCCTGTGTATTCTGGATAAGGAGAATGACGTGGCAATGGGCGCAACCCGCGCAAACAGCGCCATCGTTCACGCGGGCTTTGACGCAAAGGAGGGTTCTCTGAAGGCAAAGCTGAACGTGCGCGGAGCCGAGCTGATGCCCGTGGTTACCAAGGAGCTTGGTGTCAAGTATAAGAACAACGAGGCTCTCGTTGTTGCCTTTGAGGAGGAGAGAGAGGGCGTTGAGGAGATCTACCGTCGCGGAATCCGCAACGGTGTCAAGGGCTTGCGCATCGTGGAGCGTGAGGAGCTCCGTCAACTGGAGCCCAATATCAACCCCGAGCTGTCCTGCGCTCTGCTGGCTACCACCAGCGCCATCGTTTGCCCCTACGAGCTTTGTATTGCCGCTGTGGGTAATGCCATGGATAACGGAGCGGATCTGAAGCTGAACTTCTGTGTCGAGAAGATCGAGAAGAAGGACGGCGCGTACGTGATCACCGCCGAGGGTGGTGAGACGGTCGAGGCGACCTACGTGATCAACAGCGCGGGTGTTTATTCCGACAAGATCGCCGCTATGACCGGTGATGCCGATTTCGACGTGCATCCCAGACGCGGCGAGTATATGCTGCTGGATAAGGAATGCGGCGCGTTCACGCAGAGAACCATCTTCCATACCCCCACCAAGATGGGTAAGGGTATTCTGGTTTCTCCCACCGTGGACGGCAATCTGCTGCTGGGTCCCACGGCGACCGATATGGAGGACAAGGAGGACAACTCCACCACGGCAGAGGGCTTTGCCACCATTTTCGACAAGGCGAGCGACAACGTAGCCAAGTTGCCCTTCAATAAGGTGATCACCTCCTTCTGCGGACTTCGTTCCGTAGGAAGCACGGGAGATTTCATCATTAAGAACCGCGATAACGTCATCACCCTGGCGGGCATCGAGAGCCCCGGACTTTCCTCCGCTCCCGCCATTGCCGAGTACGTAGAGGCGATGCTGAAGAACGAGATGGGACTTTGTGCCAAGATCAAAAAGGACTACAATCCTTGCCGTAAGCCCGCTCACTATTTCCATGATTTGAGCATGGAGGAGAAGAACGAGATCATCAAGCGGGATCCCCGCTACGGTCGCATCGTTTGCCGTTGTGAGGGTATCACCGAGGGTGAGATCGTTGAGGCGATCCATACTGCCCCCGGCGCCACCGATGTGGACGGCGTCAAGCGTCGTACCAGAAGCGGTATGGGACGTTGTCAGGGCGGCTTCTGCTCTCCTACGGTGGTTGAGATCATCGCGAGAGAGAAGGGCATCGCGTTTGAGGACGTAACCAAGTTCGGTAAGGGTTCTGTCATTAACTACGGCAAAACGAAGGGAGATCTGTGAGATGGCAAAGGTAGATCTTGTAATTATCGGCGGAGGCCCCGCCGGCATGAGCGCCGCAGTTGCCGCATACGACGCGGGTCTGCGCGATATTCTGATTCTGGAAAGAGATAAGAGCCTTGGCGGAATTCTCCGTCAGTGCATTCATAACGGATTTGGTTTGCACCGCTTTAAGGAGGAGCTGACCGGTCCCGAGTATGCCTACCGCTACGAGCTTCAGGTGAGAGAGAGAAACATTCCTTTCAAGCTGAACACCATGGTACTGGACATTGCCCCCAACAAGGTGATCACCGCCATGAACAGCGAGGACGGCATGTTTACCATCGAGGCAAAGGCGATTATTCTGGCAATGGGATGCCGTGAGAGACCCAAGGGAGCGCTGAACATCTGCGGAACCCGTCCTTCCGGTATCTTCACCGCGGGAACGGCTCAGAAATTCGTCAACATGGACGGATATATGCCAGGTAAGAAGGTGGTTATCCTCGGATCGGGCGATATCGGCCTGATCATTGCAAGAAGAATGACCTTGGAGGGCGCAGAGGTGAAGGCGGTATGCGAGCTGATGCCCTATTCCGGAGGTCTGGCAAGAAATATTGAGCAGTGTCTCAACGATTTTGGTATTCCGCTGATGCTGAGCCATACCGTAGTCGAGATCCACGGTAAGGAGAGAGTCACGGGCGTGACTATCGCCAAGGTGGACGAGCGCAGAAAGCCGATCGCCGAGACCCGTCAGTACATTGAGTGTGACACGTTGCTTCTCTCTGTCGGTCTGCTTCCTGAAAACGAGCTGACCAAGAGCGCGCATATTCCGCTCAGCCCCATCACCGGAGGCGCTATGGTTGACCAGAACCGTCAGACCGAGACCGAGGGAGTCTTCTCCTGTGGAAACGTTCTGCACGTACACGATCTGGTGGACTACGTATCCGAGGAGGCGGAGATTGCGGGTAGAGCCGCCGTTGCGTATGTAAACGGCCAGACCCTGTCCGGACGGAATATCCGTTTGATCACCGACGGTAAGATCCGTTACACCGTTCCCCAGCGTATCACCGCCGAGGAAAACGTAACCGTTTATTTCCGTGTTGCCGACGTCTACCGTGATGTCAAGCTGACGGTAAAGGACGGAGAGACGGTTCTTATCAGCAAGAAAAAGCAGAAGGTGGCTCCCGGAGAGATGGAGACCTTGACCTTGACGAAGGACATGATTGCCGGTGTGAGTACCGACGAGCTGACCTTTAGCATTGAACAATAAGGGAGGAAAACGGAATGATTCGTGAATTGACTTGTATCGTTTGTCCCAAGGGCTGTCAGCTGAAGGTTGAGCTGGAGGGAAAGACCGTGCTGTCCGTCAGCGGCCACACCTGTAAGAGAGGCGAGGCATACGCGCAGGCGGAATGCACCGCTCCCATGAGAACTCTGACCACCACCGCGGCAGTAGCGGGTGGCGGTGTGGTTCCCGTAAAGACCGACAGAACCATCCCCAAGGAGCTGTTGTTTGACTGCATGACCGAGATCAACAAGGTCCGTGTTCCCGCAGACGCAAAGTTGGGGGATGTGGTGATCGAGAATATTCTCGGCACGGGCGCGAACGTAATTACCACCAGAAACGTTCAACTGTAATTTGAGAAAAAGAAAAGGTTCGGAACCGCGGGTCCGAACCTTTTTTGTTTGGTTTTTATTTGATCTGCGTACCCGTAGGAACAGCGTCGTCCACGAAAATGACCTTGCAACCGCAAGCGTTGTTGGTGCCTGCGAGCAGCATGCCCTGAGAGTTGACGTTGCAGATACGACCCGGCTTCAGGTTGGCAATGACGATGATCTTCTTGCCCACCAGCTGCTCGGGGGAGTACTCCTCCTTGATGGAGGACATGATGACACGCTCACCGATGCCGTCATCCAGCGTCAGCTTCAGACAGGAGTGAGACTTGCGGACGCTCTCTGCCTTGAGAATCCGGCATACGCGCAGATCGATCTTGGCGAAATCGTCGATGGTGATCTGATCCTTCACAGGCTCTACGGGATCGGGAGTGCGATCTACCTCGGGCTCCTCTGTGGCAGGACAGCACTCCTCGACAGGAGTATCAGCCTTCTTTTCCTCCTCGGTCTGAGGATAGGAGAAGTCCAAAAGACCTACGTACCGATCTGCCTCGATGGCATAGAGGAAGAGGTACAGACGGGGACCTCTCTCCTTGTCAATCAGAAGCTTGTATACGTTTTTGAAGAAGGTACCCTGAATTGCCTTCAGCTCCTTGTCGGGCATTTCGGTTCCAAAGACCTGCTTCGGGATCGCGTAAAGCTCGGCGTTCAGCTCGTCAAGGGTGTAGCCGCCCTTCGCGATATAGGAGTGAAGAAGCTCGATCTCTTTCTTTTCCTCGGCGGAAAGCGCGTCAAATACCTCAAAATTACGGGTCGCGCGGAGACGGTTGACCTGATCGGGCGCGCACTGCTCCAGCCAGAATTTTGCGCGGGCAAGGCGGTCGGCAAATTGCGCTTCCTTGTAGGGGGTGCCGATCTTCTCAAACACGGTCTCCAGCATGGGAACGTTGAAGTTTACCACGGAGCCAAGCTGTACCAGAAGCGCCATGGGAACGGCATCGATTTCTCTGCCGGGAACGGTGCAGTTATACAGAATGCTCTGGGTCAGCTCATTTGCCTTGCCCTCCCGACAGTCGGTGAGCATCTTGTCAAACTCAAAATACTGACGCAGAATTCCGTCGTCAAAGCAGATATCAAACGCCTTGGTGGGGTCGGTCTTGGCGTAGAGCCAGAGAAGGACCTCGGGCTGATAGAGCTTCAGCAGAGTATCGGGCGTCAGGTTCAGTCCGGAGGAAGAGGACATCTTTCCCGTCATGCCCTTGATGCCGATAAACTCATATCCCTGGAAGAGGGGCGCCTCGTAGCCGAAAATTTTTTTGGAAATAATTTTCGAGTTGCTGTAAGAGCCGGTAGGCGCGGCGTGATCCTTTCCGCCGGGCTCAAAGTCTACCTGCTCGTATCTCCAGCGCATTGCCCAGTCCACCTTCCAGCCGAGCTTGCAGTTGAAATTCGTCTTGAAATCAAAATGTCCGCTATGACCGCAACGGCAGACGTAATCCGCCTCGGTTCCGTCCTCGGAGAAGGCGGTGATCTTCGTAAAGTCGGTGTGACACTCGGGGCAGAAGATGCTGACGGGGGAGTACGCCGCCTTCTCGGCGTCGTGCTCGGCGCGTCTCTCCTCCTCGGATTTGGACAGATCCTTGGTCTTGAAGGAATCCAGAATCTCAAAGATCTCGTCTCTCTTCTGAATTGCCTCGATGATGTCCTTGGTGTATTTGCCCGAGCGGTACATTTCCGCCTGATAACGGAGATCCAGCTCCATGCCGAAGGGCTCGATGCCCTTGAGGAATTCCTCCTCAAAGTGTGCGGCGTAGCTTTCGTGACAGCCCCAAGGGTCGGGAATGTCTACGTAAGGACAGCCAATGTATTTGTCGTAGTCACTGCCCACGACAGCCTGTACGTTGGCAGGGATCTTGCGGCAACGGTCAAACTCGTCCCAGGAAACGAGGAGCTTTGCCTTCTTCCCCTTCTTCTGCAGTGCCTTAACCACAAACAAAGGGGTGGCAAAGTCACGGAAATTTCCGATGTGAACCGAGCCGGAGGGGCTGACGCCTGCGGCGCAAACGTATTCCTCCTTGTCGGGATGGCGCTCAATCAGCTTTTGAGCGATTTCTTCTGACCAATGCATAACTTACTCCTTCAAAAACAGAAAAATTGATTATTCATACCATTATATCACAAAATTTCAAAAAAGTCAACGATTTTCCACCCTCAACGGCACAAAAACAGCTCCAGTACGAATACGGTCAGGCAGGATGCCACCGCCACGGGGAAAAGTCCTTGCCCGAAATATGCCAGAGCCATGGCAAGAATCAGAGCCGCCGCCGCGGCAATAGGGGACTGGGTGGCGGAGAGAATCGCGGGGAAGGTCATCACCGCCAGAGTCACGTAGGGAACGTAATAGAGAAACGAGCGAAGCGTCCGATTTTTGATCTCTCCCCGAATCAGCGTCAGGGGAAGAACACGGATCAGATAGGTCACACCCGCCATACAGGCAATGTAAATGTACGGATTCATGCGTCAATTCCTCCTTTTTTCTCTTGAATGGGGAAGAAAATTGCCGCCAAAAGGGAGATTACCACCGTGAGAATAATCACGCGGATTCCTTCGGGAATCTGTCGGACGAGGGGGAGATACGTAAAGGTGAGACTGGCGGCAAAGCTGACGGCGATCAGAACGGCGACGACACGATTCCTTTTCACTTCCGGAATAAAGACCGAAATAAACATGCCAAAGAGTCCAACGCTCAAGGCGCTGAGAACGCGCAAGGGAAGAACGTCGCCCAAAAGAGCTCCCACAAGCGTACCGCCGGTCCACCCCGTGGTTGCCACCAGAAAGGTTCCGTAGGTGAAGCAGGGATCCAAAGGCTCGGGCTGGGCGATGGAGACACCAAAGATCTCGTCGGTAACGGCAAAGCCCAAAAGGAGCCTCTGAACCGTTCCGACCCCCGATTTTAATTTTTGGCTTAAGGAGGCGGACATGAGAAGATAGCGGGCGTTTGCCACCGCCTCCATGAGCGCCACCTCCAGATAGGAGGCGCTTGCCGCCATCAGCGTAAAGCCGGCGTATTCTCCGGCGGAGGCGTTCACGAGAAGGCTGGTCAGCGATGCCTGAAAAGGGGTGATCCCCGCCGCCCGAGCGGAAATCCCTATGGCGATCGCCACGGCAAAATATCCGAGAGAGATGGGAATGCCTACTCGCATTCCTCGAAAAAACCATTGCTTTCGTGTCATGAAAGAACATCCTTTTTTTTGAAATCTACAACGAAATATTATAACACACAGTAAAGAATTTGTAAAGGCTCTTTCGAAAAAACAAAAAAAGAAAAACGCCGCAAGGCATCAAACCGTGACGCCTTGCGGAAAAGGTCTATTCCAGCCCCAGAAGCCAACCTACCGATACCTTGAGAATTCTGGCAAGCTCCCGCAGCTCGTAATCCGCCACGAAGCGCGTGCCGATCTCAATGCGGGAAATGCTGTCCCGCTCCATGATAATGCCCGCCACCTGAAGCTGCGCTGCCAGATCGCTCTGAGTCAGCCGATGGCGGCACCGTGCCTCATGCACTCGGTCTCCGCAAATATTTTTTCTTCCGTTGTAATCGTAAATTTTCATCTTTTCCTCTCCAAAATTTCGATAAAGTTCAGAAATTATCTTGACTTTACCACATTTTAAGAGTATAATTGTGCTAAAGATCAGAATCTAATCATTTTAATCTTTAAAAAATTTTCTTTTACGA
The DNA here is from genome assembly GCA_045588165.1 of Eubacteriales bacterium. Taxonomy (GTDB): domain Bacteria; phylum Bacillota; class Clostridia; order Oscillospirales; family CAG-272; genus HGM12713. The sequence continues at coordinate 12,897 of JAZNDP010000097.1, forward strand.
AAGGAGAACAGGATGAAGCAAATGAGTAAAATCTTATGCCTGATTCTTTGCTTTTCGATGCTTCTCGTTTCCTTGATTGGCTGCGGGGGAATAAATATCAACATGGGTGATGTGAAAGCCGACGTTGGTGACGTTTTGTCGGGAAATCAGGTTGGATCTGACGTGGTAAATCCGGACATAAATACTGACACAGGCACGGGAACGGGAACAGGAACCGGAACGGGTACAGGTACAGGTACCGGAACCGGCACAGGAACAGGAACCGGCACCACCCCCGATAACGGAACCGACACTACCCCCGATGACGGTAACGGCACCGTGACCTGGACACCTAAGGAGGATACCGTTTACGTGGGCATGAACAACACCGTTCTGCGCGACGGTCCCGGAAGCTCTTACAGCAAGGTAACCACCGTGAACAACGGAACGGCTCTGACCCGCAAGGAAACCAACGGCACCTGGGATAAGGTGGTATACAACGGCAAGGAGTGCTACGTTCTGCACGCGCTGGTCGCCTTCGATGCCAATGACTTTCAGTTTAACGATTTCCCGGTAGGATTCCGCGTCAATCTGACCATTGCTCAGGGTAGGTCAGTTAATCTCCGTACGACTCCCTTTGTTGCAGACGTTCCCACCAATGACAAGGCTTACACCTACAACGTAGGCGTTTCGGGACTCGGCTCTGCCGCAAATCCTCACGACGCGGCAATCAATCCTCTGGTCAAGATTGGCGTCAGCAAGAACGGCAACTGGTATAAGGTGGAGTATAAAGGCAATATCTATTACATTGCCAGAAGCATCGTAACAAGCGGAACTGTGATCGATCCTTCCCTTAGTACTACTCTGGCCAAGCTTCCTCAGGCGGATTACAACGGAAAGGTCTTTAACGTTTCCATGGAGGACGATAAGAGTCAGGTTGGTAATTTCAACGCCGATAAGATTACGGGTGAGGATCAGAACGACGCGCTGTTCAAGTGGCTGTCCAAGGTTGAGAACCACTTCAACTTTGACGTAAAGGTTACCGCGAAAAACGGAACCGATACGGAGTATGCAACTCAGCTTATTACCGATATTCAGGCGGGAAGTACTGCATACCACCTCTACGGTATCCGCGCGTACGAGTCCTGGCGTGGAACAGTTCAGAACTGCTTTATCAACTGGAACTCCCTGAATAAGGATTGGATCGATCTTTCCGACGCGGATCGTTGGGACGTTGCTACCAACAACGCCGTCACCTTTAACGGTAAGCTCTACACCGCAACCGGAGACCTTGGCGCTTCCAAGCTGAAGAACACCATGGCAACCTTCTACCACGTAGAGCTTCTGGAGCGTCACGGCGCCGCAAAGGGTATTGACCAGGATTACATCTACGGCTTGGTTAAGAGCGGTGATTGGACGCTGGAGAATTTTGAAAAGATCGTTAAGGACGTATATGAGGATCACGACAGAGATAACACTAGGAGCGCACCCGATACCTTCGGTTACTATTCCATGACCGGTAACTCCTACGATATCTGGGTACCCGCTCTGGGTATTACCGCCATCGAGGAGTCCGGCGGCAGCATCCGCGCAACGCTGAGCGCGGCTGAGAAGACCGCGAAGCTCGAGAAGGTTCGCAATTTCTACCACAACAACAGGGGTGTTATGCCCGCGTCCAACGTCGGAGGCAATCAATACTATGGCGGCTTTGCGAGCGAGACCTCCGCGTTTATCGCAGGTAACGCAATGTTTATTACCACCACCTTCTCCGCAGCCTACGACAGCTTCCGCGGAATCAGTACCGACGCGTACGGTATGATGCCCACTCCCAAGTGGGATAAGAATCAGGAAAACTACGTTTCCTATGTCAACGATAACTACACCGTATGGGCGCTGAACACCAACATCGCCCACGGCGCGGAGAGAGATTTTGCCGCGCACGCAACCGACGCTCTTTGCGCAGAGTCCTCGGCATCTCTTTATCCCGAATTCTACAACGTGATGCTGAAGAATAAGTACTCCAAGGACAACGCGACCAGAGAGATGGTTGACAAGATCATGGCAAACGTGATGTGTGACGCGACCCGTCAGTTCGGTAACTACCTGTCTAACACGGAGGATACCATGGGCTACACCGGCGCGGTTCGCGCTTACTTCAGAAATGAGTTCTACGATCTGGCAGGTGCCCTTCAGGGCTACGAGCAGACCGTCAACAATCCCGGCGGCGCGCTGGATCAGATGTTCGAGGCTGCATATCAGTAATCTGAACGCGGTACCCGTGCCTGTGGCACGAAAAGCATTTTGAAATCAATAGGATCGGTAGCAAACGAATCGATGCGGTTCGTTTGCTACTCGTTCCATATAGCAGATCCCCATTGATCCGAAAAGGATCGAATTACAACGCTAAAAGGAGGAGATTTTATGGCAAAGCGATGGAAAATTTTAAGCTTGCTTCTTGCGCTTGTGATGACGCTTGGCGTCCTTGCCGGCTGCAGGAAAGAAGAGGAGCCACCCTCCAATGATCCCATCGACACCACGCCTCAACCCCTCGTGGATACGATCGATCTTTCCGAATACGCGATCGTTCGCCCGTATGACGGTGCTGAAGACAAGGTCAGTACCTTGCTTATGGACTCTATAACGTCCTTTAAGACGGCTTTAGATACCCTTACCGGAAGCGACGTGGAAATGCTGGTGGATACCGAGGTCCCCCAGGACGCTGCCGCTAAAGAGATTTTAATCGGTTTGACGGATCGTCCCGAATCTCAAACCGCGATGAACGAGCTGCCCGAGGGCAAGCACGCGTTCAATATACGTAAAATTGGAAATAAACTGACGATCGTCGGTCACACCCAGGAGCTGGTGACCAAGGGTCTGAATTATTTGGCTCAGACCTACGCCTCCAAATCCGAGGGTGACGGTACGTTTGATATCGACGTGAATCTGAACTATACAAAGGCGTACAAGTATCACGAAATCATCAAGGAGAGCATGCCTCAGTACGAGGTGATTTACGGTATGACCGCCAACAACTCCGTGAAGTCTACCGCAGAGAATCTGTGGAATTTCGTGAACCGTATGACCGAGCAGAAGGCTGTGCTGGGAACCGACTACTACCGTCCCTCGAACGGTATTGAGGAGCTGTTCTCCCGTTCTTGTATCGTTGTGGGAACCACCAATCACCCCCGCACGCAGGAGCTGATGGCAACGGCGGACTATTTCTCCTGGGCGGTTGAAACCGATCACGATCAGATCTATCTGTTCGGTACCGATAACGATTCTGTCAAGGCGGTTTGCCAGTACATGCAAACGTTGATTGGTGGCTGTAAGCTGGAGGGTGATGCCACAACGATTCGCATCTGTAAGGGCGAGCCCATCGTAGGATCGGGTAACGAATGGGGCAACCAGATCCCCAAGTTTAACGGCGGAACGATGGACAGCGTGGAGGAATTCCAGGAGTATTACTACCGTCTGTATTACACGGGAGTCACTCGCGCCTCCTACAATGAGTATCAGGCAAAGGTTCTTGGCGCGGGATACACGCTGTACGGCTCGAACACGCTGGAGGGCAACGTTTACAAGACCTATAAGAACGACTCCATGATGATCCACACGTACTATCTGGCGAACGAGAACGCCGTTTCGGTGGCAATGACGCCTCTGCAGTATTTTACGGATTATCCCACGAAGCCCGTGTCCGACGGTACTGTTACCGAAACGAAGATGGGCGTCGTTTCCATGGATTACGCGAAGATTTCCAATACCGACGGATCCGGCTTTATCTTTACCATGGCTGACGGCAGCTACGTGATCATTGACGGTGGCCACGGAAGAAAGACCACGTCGGTAGCAACCGACATTCCGGTATTTGATAAGGATGGAAATCCCACCTACGATGAGAATGGAAAGATCATTTATCAGAAGAAAACCGAGGTAACGTACGAGGGAACTTCCAAAAAGATCTATGACTATCTGAAGGAAAACAATAAGCGACCGAACGGAGAGATCCTGATTCGCGCATGGATCATTACCAACGCGAAGACCGACCACTACGGAGCCTTCGCAAACTTTGCCGAGGATTACGCGTCCAAGGTGACGCTGCAATATTTCGTCGCGCAGTTCGACTACGAGAAGCAGATCAAGACCGGCACCGCCGATGGCGGATCGGGCGTTAACGCAGGTAACGGCGCGGACGTTAAGAGGATTATGGATGCAAAGAAGCTGTTCAAGGATTCGAAGCATATCGTTCCTCTGGCAGGTCAGCGGATGTATTTCGGAACCATGGAGGTTACCTTCCTCTATGCCGCGGAGGTCTTCTGTCACGCGAACCCCGATAACGTGGGTGACCATTCCCTGGTATTCCGCGCGGTGTTCGGAGATAGCGAGGACGCAAGCGAGAACAACAGCTTCCTGTTCGTGTCGGATATCGGCTTGGACGTTTTGAAAATTTTGACCAAGAACTATACCTCGGCAACCCTGAAATCTGACTTTGTTCAGGCGCCGAACCATGGAGATACGGGTCAGATCGGATTCTGGATGGCGACGATGCCCAAATATCTCCTGTTGGGTACTACCAGGGAGGGAGCGGACCTTGCAACCACCAACAACAAGGCATTTATTCAATACGTGTTGACGCTGGTTGACGAGTTTGGCGATCCTGTAGTAAAGAAGGTGTTCAGCGGAGAGAACCGATTTGGCGTAGAGAACACCGACGTTCCCTTTATCTTCGATATTCTCATGTCGAATCCCCTTTATGACTACGGTGATCACGAAGAGGATCGGGATGAAATTGACTGGGGCGACATGAGTCAGGGTGAGGTTGAAATGCCTGATCCCGACCACAGACCCGGTGATTACGACGAGGACAGGGATTCCACCAGCTGGGAGGATATGGTTTCTCCCGCAACCGCATAAGGAGAGCGTTGCAGCATGATGACCCAAGAAAAACTTTGTGCCATACTCGGTGATGCCGCCCTGTCTTACCCTTGCGTTTTTGATCGCTTGGGTGTTTACGCGGAGGGCGCCGAAAAGGGAGAGGCATTGGAAGCGTTGCTTGCCGCGGAGGGATATACCCTCTGCGACGAGCGCGAGGTCGCAAATAATCGATTCCTTCTGTATCGGAAGGGAAGAGAGACGGTTCACGTGGATATTTCCAAGGCGATGAACACGCTTCGTGTGATTGTTGCCCCTGACGAGGAGCTCTTTGCGGGCTATGCCGACGAGAGTGCTGACGGGGCAGTGGAAATGACCATGATGAACATGGACTATGAGAGTCAGTCGGCAAAGAACAACGGCTACGGCTTTATTATCAAGCTGGCGGACGGTGGATTTCTGATCTACGACGGCGGTTGGCCTACCGAGACCGACGGATTGTTCGAATATCTTTCCGCTCACACTCCCGAAGGTCAAAAGCCTCGGGTGGAGGGATGGATTCTGACTCATTCCCACGGTGACCATTACCTTTGCTTCTTAGATTACTTAAAACGGTACGCGGACAAGACCGAGATCAAACGGATCCTGTACAGCCCCGCCAGAACCGAGTGCTTTACGGGCGGCAGTGACCGAACTCTGTACGACAAGGTTTCCCCCCTTGCCGCGGAGAGAGGAATTGAGCTTGTGATCCCCTTTGCGGGACAGATGCTGAATTTCCCCGGTGTGCAGATGGAGGTTTTGCTGACCTCGGACGACTGGTACCCCGAGCAGGTACCCCACGACAACAACGTATCCTTCACGACAAGGCTGATCTTCCCCACCAAGGGTGGTACGACGGTTCTGATGCCTGCGGATATGATGGGGCGTGGCTGTAACCGATTGGTGGATCAGTACGGAGCGCATCTGAAGAGTGATATTCTTCAGGTTCCTCACCACGGATGTGGCGGAACCACGCAGGAGATCATTCTCGCGGCGGATCCCGAGCAGGTAATCTATACGACCTCACAAAGATTTTTCCGGGAGTGGACGACCCACTCCACACGAGGGTGGAACAATTATTTGATGTATAGCCGAAACGTAAAGAAGGCTTTCGTGGCAGACGGCGGCTATCAGACGATTCTGTAAATCACGGAATCAATCGATAACAAGGAGGACTTTTATGAAAAAAGTTCTATCAATATTATTAAGCGTTTGCATGCTTTCGGCTTGCTTCGTTGCCATGATCCCCACGGCAAACGCGACGGTGTCGGATCCTGAGAGATTTGACAAGGCAAAAAAGGGACAGCTGATCTACTCCGAGGATTTTGAGAGGGAGGAGGTAGTGAACGCCGGTAGCAATTCAAATAATCTGTTTGCGGCGCTTGGCTGGGGCGGTACCGTTAGCGGAGACATCCTCCTTGAAAAAGATGAGGATTCGGATAACCATAGAATGCAGATTTCGGGTGACACGGAGTCCATGGTCGTTTATAAGGACGATCGACTGATTGGCGGCGGCTACATGATTGAATATACCGCGATCATGACGGCATCCGGATCGGGAGACGGTGATGGCTTGGGCTTCCGTTCGTCCTACGATAACGGCAGCAGTCCCAAAACCGCGGGCTGGAACTTCCTGACCAAGGAGAGAGGACAGTTCGACTTTCACTATCACTA
>JAZNDP010000098.1:0-3670 GCA_045588165.1 Eubacteriales bacterium
ACTGGAGAAGGCTTTTTGTTTGTTTTGCGTTTAGACATTTTCTCGTGTCCCTTACCGGAGAAGGCTTTTTGTTTGTTTTATGTCAAGATACCCTTTCACCTTCTTCCACCGAAGAAGGCTATGAATTCTGAACGCCAAACAACGAAAAAAGCCTTCCCTAGCAGGGGAAGGGGGACCGCCCTTGGCGGTGGATGAGGTGTGAAAGGAAATCGTCATTTTTTAATTTGCTCAAAATGACACCTTCGGTGTTTCGGTCATTGCTTGTACGGAACGGGTATCCCGTCCCGTTAAAAAGGAGGAGTGCCCGTTCGCGCAAATCGAACGGGCACCGAAATCAAAAAATTCCCTTATTATATTTGATCATGGCGCAAAAGCTCAAAATCATTCCGACTACGATGCTTACGAGCATCATGACCGTTCCAATCATCGAAAGGATCTGTTTTTCTGCTATGAGCGCCACAGCAGAAAGTGCGCTGAACAAAGTAATTCCGCCTCCGATGATAACCGTACCAAGCCCCACTCTCCGTCCAAAGGGGAGCCGATCCTCCTCGCTCACCCGATGGTAGTGGTAAGAGTGGAGAGAGGACAGGTTTCCCATCATATTGGAAATGCCCAGCACGATACAGATCACGCCGACAAAAAAAGTAACGATAAAAGCAGCCATTTCCGTCTCCCTTCCAACTCAAGCCTACTCGCTTTTCTTTTCCTCTTTTGACAAAACGGAAACCGACACCGCAAGCATGGCAACACCAAGAGCAAAGCACACCGCGCCAAGGACGGTATTCAGCTGATTGGCGCAAAAGCCGATCAATCCGCTTCCAAGGGCGCAGCAAATAATGGACACCGTTTTTTTCATGATTCCTTCCCTTCCTTGATCAGCTTTCTCATAAGCCATCTTGTCAGCATGGCAAGCATGCCAATCACAAAATACACCCAACAATAAAGCAAAAACACGGGTTCTCCCCAATCGAAGGACAACCACGCGCCCAACAAAAAGAGGCAGGGGGACAGAAGCAAGAGCGCCCAATACCGTTTGATATTTTTTCCCGCAACGATACCGCAAACGGCAGAAAATATGGGATTTGCGGCAAAGAACAGAAGAAAGCAGATCGCCATTCCCGCGTCGGTTGCAAGGGTTACCGTCAACAAGGGACAGCCGATCATCAAAACGATCGCCAGCGCGCATAAGATCATGATTTTTCCCGCGCGGTTCTTTTTCATGCCTCGCACCTCCCATGTCTTTCCTTACTGCTTCTATTATATCACAAGTCCTCTCGAAACGCAAGGCTTTTTTGGAATACAAAAAAGGACGGACCTCCCCGCGGGATGCCCGTTCCTTTTTTATTCTTCTCCCACCGCGAAGGCGAGCAGGATCTCCCGATAGCTCATCTCACTCCTCAAGGTCAGCTCTCCCGAAAAGCCTTCGATACGAGCTGTCTTTCCCTTGGCTTTCGTATAAAGTCCGAAAACCGTGGGGTTCTGAACGATCCCCTCCCGCTCCAACAGGCGGGCAAGCTCCGAGAGGGTCATGGGCGTTTCGATATCCACCGTGACCTCCCGATCAGGCTTGACAAAGGCGTACATATCGTTTGCCACAGAGACCAGCAACCCCGAGGACAGCAGAGCAAACAAGGTGATGACCGTTACCGTGGCATAGGCGTACCGCCTTGCCCTTTTTTCCTTTTCCATACCAGTTGCCTCCTTGACGGATCGGCGCGGCAGATCAGATCCAGGAAATGATCAGCGCCAATATGTAAACGACAAGACACAAAATCGCGGAAGGCTTACGGATCACGTCAAGGTAAGACGCCCGCAGAGCGGCGGCGCCCTTCAGGACGGGACGACGGTAATCGGCGGAGAAGGCTTTGAACAGGTATCTCCGATACAGCCTTGCCGCCTCGCCGCAAAAGAGGGCGGCGGAAACGATGCAAACGGCGGCAATGAGAATGAGAAACAGCGAGGAGTTTCCCGTCATCTGATACAGGTTACTCATATAGGATTGCCCAAAAAGTCCGAAAATATTATAAAGGAAGTGGGCAAGGATGGCGCCAAAGAGGGATCGGGTGGCATACAGCGTCATGGCAAGGATCACACCCGCAAAGAGATAGACGGGCAGACCCGCGAGGTTAAAGTGCAGCAGCGCGAAAAAGAGGGCGCTGAGCAGCACGGCGCGCAGCACGCCGCCCCGCTCGTATTCCCGACACAGAATCCCACGGAACACGAACTCCTCGCACACGGCGGGAAGCACCGCGTAGGCAAGGATCAGATAGATGGTATTGGGCACCGTTCCGTTATCCTTGGAAATGAAGGTGTCGTACAGCGAAAAGCTTCCCGACAGCGCCTCGGGACCGCCAAACAAAACGGTCAGAAGCATGCCTCCCGATGCCATGAGCAGCGCGGAGGAAAGGATCAGGAGCAGAGAGTCTCCCCTCACGGGACGGAGACGGATCCCCGACAGATACTGCTCTCCGCTGAACTTGCACCAGATGGCACCCGGCAGCAGAAAGATCATCATCTGCAGGATCACCACGCTGTAATATTCGTTTTCTCGGTTGATCAGCGCCACGTCGATCAGCTTGGACAGCAGCAAAAGGATATAAGTGGCAAGGATCAGCGCCGTGGGGTGCAGAACGATCTCGCGGCGGCGGAACAGGCGTGTCGCGAGTCCCTCGGACTTATCCCCCACCGAAAAGGGCGCCCATGCTTTCTTTGGCTTGAGGGCGTTTGAGGCTTCAGGCTTCTTCATTGGGCGTAAGGGCGCCTCCTTCCGTTAAAATCAGATCCACCCGACGGTCGTGGGGGTGGCACGGCAGACGGTCGCACAGACAGTCGCCAAAGCAGACGCCGACCGAGACGCCCGTAAAGTGGGCAAGGTGGCGATCGTAAAATCCCTTTCCGTAGCCCAGACGGTAGCCGAAACGGTCAAAGGCAAGGGCGGGAACAAGACAGAGCGACTCGGAAAAGTCGGTGACGGGGGGCAGATCCCCCTTCGGCTCACGGATGCCGTAAGCACCCGTCCTCAGGTCGCTCATCGCAAAAATCTCTCGAAAGGTCAGAGTAAAATCCTCGGTGTTGGAGACGGGAAAAGCCACTCGCTTTCCCTGCCCCGACGCGATCTCGGCAAGATCGAGAAGATCCGCCTCGCTTCGAATGGGGGCGTAGAGCAGAACCGTTTTGCACTGCCGATATTGGGGCAGCTCACAAAGCCGCTCCACCATGGATCGGCTCATCTGATGCCGACACGCGGGCGAGATCGTGTCCCGAAGTCCCCGAAAATAGCGCCGCAGAGCGGACTTATCCTCCAAAAATTCAGTCGGCAAGAACCCCATGGCGAAGCTCCTCTGCCTTTTCTTGTCCGCAAAGAACCGCTACCAGCGCAAGTCCGAACTCCAACGCCGCGCCCATGCCGGCGGCGGTGATGATATTGCCGTCTCGGACCACCCGCTCGGCAGCCACCGCGGCTCCGCGGAGACGGTCCTCAAAGCCGGGGTAGCAGATGGCGCGCTTCCCCTCCAGCAAGCCCATATCCCCCAGAATCGAGGGAGCGGCGCAGATGGCGGCAAGATACGCGCCCCGAGCCGCGGCGGCTTCTACCGCCTCGCAAACCACGGCGCTTTTGCCAAGATTCACAGTACCGGGCATTCCGCCGGGAAGAATGACCATATCGGGG
>JAZNDP010000099.1:0-2373 GCA_045588165.1 Eubacteriales bacterium
ATCGCGGGACCGATGGTCAGCTTGGTGGCGGGATACAGACGCTTGACCGCCTGCGCCAACACGTGAGAGGCGGTATGACGGAATACGTGAGCGCCCTCCGCGTCAGCAAAGGTCAGAAGCTCCACAGAGGCATCCTCGGTCAAGGGCGCGGTGAGGGCACAGACCTCTCCGTTCACCTTTGCCGCGATCACGGCGCGGCTGATGAGCTCCGCCTCCTGCGCCGCCTCGTAGACGGTTAAGGTCTCCTGTTTTTCGAGAACGACGTCTCCAAATTGAATTTTCATAAAATTTATCCTCCGTTTTCTATTTAAATCTAAACAAAAACACCCCGAACGGCGTTTGCCGTTCGGGGTGCAAATTTCATACTTGCACGGTTCCACCCGAATTTTTCTCTCGGTATTCATTTTGCGGACGCGGCGAGAAGCGGTACCCTTTCCCTGCCGTGCGCAAGAAGCTTTCAGCCTGTGGCTTCTCTCTCTGGGGCGTGGCGCGGGAGGGGCGTATTTTCCCGTCGGATCTCGTCCGACATATGCGTTACTTTTTTGCTCGCCGGTTGTACTCGGAGCGCGGATTGACGATCTCTCTCCAATCCAGATCTCCACGATCCAGAGCGGTGACGATCACCTCTGCCGTAGCGATGTTGGTGGCTACGGGAATATTGTACAGGTCACACAGCCGCAAAAGCTCCAGCTCGGCAGGCTTTACGGGGGCTGTGGGACGGGTGTCGCGGAAGAGCAGGAGCACGTCGATCTCATTATACGCGATACGGGAGGCAATCTGTTCTTCTCCGCCCTGACTTCCCGTCATCAGGCGATCTATATGCAAACCCGTGGCTTCCGAAATATACTTAGCGGTAACCGCGGTAGCGCACAGCTTATGCTTGCTCAAAATGCCGCAATAAGCAATACAAAACTGAGCCATCAGCTCTTTTTTCAGGTCATGGGCAATGATTGCTATTTCCATTCATTCTCCTCCGTTCTCTGTATTGGGTCACGCGAAGTGAATACACTATGCCTATTATACCATTTTTTTAGTCTTTCGTCAATGACTATCGATAATATTTTATGAATTTTTTCATTTCCTCAAAAATCCTCTTGTTTTTTGGAGGAATTTGTCTTATAATAAAGATAATCACATTTTGGGGAGGATGTTCAAAATGATTCAGGAAATGATCAAAAAAGTGGGAGCGACCGATCCCGAGATCGCCGAGGCGATCTCCGCGGAGCTGACAAGACAGAGAGACGGTCTGGAGCTGATCGCTTCGGAGAACGTGGTCTCCGAGGCCGTCATGTGCGCCATGGGCTCGGTGCTGACCAACAAATACGCGGAAGGGTATCCCGGCAAGCGCTACTACGGCGGATGCTCTTGCGTAGACGTGGCGGAGAACATTGCCATTGAGCGCGCCAAGAAACTCTTTGGCGCGGACTTTGCCAACGTGCAGCCTCACAGCGGCGCACAGGCAAACACCGCCGTTTACTTTGCTCTGCTTCAGCCCGGTGACACCGTCATGGGTATGAGTCTGGCTCACGGCGGACACCTGACCCACGGAAGCCCTGTCAATATCTCGGGTATGTACTACAATTTCGTACCCTACGAGCTGGATCCCGTCACCGAGCGGATCGATATGGAGGCTTACGAGCGTCTGGCAAAGGAGCACAAGCCGAAGCTGATCGTAGCGGGCGCCTCCGCTTATCCCAGAACCATTGATTTTGAAAAGATGGCTGCCATCGCTCACGAGGTAGGAGCATATTTCATGGTGGATATGGCGCATATCGCGGGGCTGGTTGCCGCGGGTGAGCATCCCTCTCCCGTGCCTTACGCTGACGTGGTGACCACCACCACTCACAAGACTCTCCGCGGTCCTCGCGGCGGTCTGATCCTCACAAACGACGAGGAACTGGCAAAGAAGATCAATAAGGCGATCTTCCCCGGTATTCAGGGCGGTCCCCTCATGCACACCATCGCCGCAAAGGCGGTCTGCTTCGGTGAGGCGCTGACCGACGAGTTTCGGGCATACCAGCGCAGAATCGTGGAGAACGCGCAGACACTCGCCCAAGGGTTACTTGCCGAGGGCTTTGATCTGGTTTCGGGCGGCACCGATAACCACCTGATGCTGGTGGATCTCCGCCCCATGGGCATTACGGGTAAGGAATTCGAGGCTCGTCTGGACGCGGTTGGTATTACCGTCAATAAGAATGCCATCCCCAACGACCCCGAGAAGCCCTTCGTGACCTCCGGTGTCCGCGTGGGTACCCCCGCCGTTACCTCCAGAGGTCTGGGCGCGGAGGATATGAAGACCATCGCGCGCCTCTTCGGTCTTGTCGCCAAGGATTTCGAGAACTCCGCCGACACCGTCCGCGCCGAGGTCGCGGC
>JAZNDP010000100.1:0-53127 GCA_045588165.1 Eubacteriales bacterium
GTGGTCGCCGTCGGGGTGAGTCAGGATCCAGGCGCGAATCAGGATCTTTCCGTCAGCGCGCTTGTTGTTTTCTACCATGTAATCGTACAGATTCTCCGCGTCGTAGGTCCAACCGCCGTCTACCACCACGTAGCTTCCGTCGCTCATGGTGAACAAGAAGCCCATGCCGTTGTTGCCTACACCCTGCATCTCGTATTCCATATCCATCAGCTGGAGGTTGGCATTGGCGACGTTCGTGCCGTCGGAATAAGCGGAGAGAGCGTATTTAGGCGCTTGGTTAGCGGAAGCCAATACGACAGATACCGACTTGGTATTGTGCGTGTAGTAGGTATGGAGCATTACGTCATCCTTGTAGTAGGTGTTGAACACGTTATTGTCCATGGTGTTGGAGTCGTAAAGCTCGAAGCCCTCGGAAGCAAGCTTTGCCACGTAGGCGTCAAAGGATGCTCTGTCGGTCTTGGTGTAGCGCATACGGTAGAAGCCCTGCTCGATCTGCAGGAAGGAATCGGATGCTCCGCCCGAAAACAGGGGAATCTCGGTGTTCCATTTGTCGTTGTCACCGCCGGTGCGCTCGATTTTGCAGATGCGAATGGTCTTCTTGTCGGCAGTGGCGGTGCTCAGTAAAACGCCGTCACCCAGACGCTCGACGAACCTGTTGCCTGCCGTTTTCAGCGCGGATGCCTCAAAGGCACACAGATAAATCTGATCTCCCTTGCTCTCCATTGCCCAGGAGAACAGCCCAATGGTTTTTGCCAGTTCCTGACTGTGGGGGAAGTTGGTGTTACCCACCACGATCAGCTTCTTGTTCAGATCCTTCTCGTTCTTATAAGAACCGGTGCTGAAATCCATCGTGCTACCGGAGAGATAGCTGTCGATAGAGGTTCGAATGCTGTTAATGCTGGCAAAATTTTCGGTTCCCGCTTCGGAATCACTGTAAACCACCTTGTATTTTGCTTTGCCGTCCTTGACGAGCTCGTGGTATTCAAACTCTGCGGTGTAATCGGTGGGAATCTGCATCTTGCCGTCCTGCATCTTGGACAGATAGTTTTCTTGCAGGAAGGACAGCGCCTTGACGATCAGCTCGTTGGTCGCACCCATGACGGTGATCTTATTGCCGATGACACGAATGGAGTACGCGAACTTTTCGCCCAGATCGGTCAGCGCCTGAGTCGATTCGTCACGGTTGGTCTGACCGATCAGGATCTCCTTGGCATCGGCATTTGCCTCGATCTCATTGTCGCGCTTTGCGGCGAAATCAGAGCCAAGCGCTTTCTTTGCCGCCTCCGCAAAGGCTTTTGCCGTATCGCTGACGGCAGATCCGTTCTTGGTACTGCGGATCAGGGTGTATTCGGACAAATTGATTTCCGTGATGGGAATTTCGTCCGCGTTGGGAGTCTCTTCTTCCTTCTTGCAAGCAACCAACAACGTAAAGGTCATGGCGCAGATCAGCAAAAGGCAGAGAATCTTTTTTGCGGTCTTCATAATGGATTTCCTCCTAAAGTAGAAATTGCATGTATGGCTATTATACCATATTTTTACGGCGAGGGCAAGAGCTTTTTTGTACTTTTTTGTACCTTTTTTATGAACAAAATGTGATAAAAAGGGAAGCAACCAAAAAACATGGTTGCTTCCTTCTTCTGATATTGATTACCCGCGTTTCATTATTCGGTGGTGTAGTTATCAAAGTAACCCTGAATAAAGACGATAGGCGTACCCTTGTCACCCGAACCGGAGGTCAGGTCGCAGAGAGAGCCGATCAGATCGGTGAGACGGCGGGGCGTGGTGCCCTCGGATGCCATTTTGCCGAACAGATCCTCGTCCTTTTGGTGAATGCGGCTCTTGATGGCTTCCTTGAGCTCCTCACCCGAAAGATCGGAAAACTCGTTGTCAGCCAGATATTTCAGCTTCAGTTCGTTGGGCGTACCCTCCAGACCCTTGGTGTAGGCGGGGGAAACTACCGGATCGGCAAGCTCCCAGATTTTTCCTACGGGATCCTTGAAGGCTCCGTCGCCGTATACCATGACCTCAATGGTCTTGCCCGTTGCCTCAAACAGCTTCTTCTGGATACCCTCTACGATGGGCTGGCAGTCTCTGGGGAAGAGCTTGACGCGATCCTCGGTGGACTTGTTGGTGCCAAGCAGACCGTAATCGGCGTTATATCCGCTTCCGTTTACGGGCGCGTTGAGGATCTCATCCAGACCCAGAACGATCTCGGCGCCTGCTTCCTTCAAAATTCGCTTGGTGCGGAATCTGGTGTGAATGTCACAGCACAGGACGTTCTTGGTATGATCCAGAATTGCCTTGGGATTGTTAGCAAAGATAATCTCGCACTCAGCGCCGCTCTCGCGGATGAGCTGCTCGTAATATTCCACGTAATCCATACCGGTGAAGGGATGCTTGACGTATCCGAACAGCTTGCGGTAGGTGGGAACGTCCAGCACGTCACGGAAGGGATCCACGCCGCTCTCGTCGATGGCGTCAACGCTCACCAGATGGTTTCCAACCTCGTCGGAGGGATAGGAAAGCATCACAATGATCTTCTTGGCTCCCTTGGCGATACCGCGCAGACAGATGGAAAAACGGTTACGGCTGAGGATGGGGAAGATGACGCCCACGGTTTCACCGCCGAACTTGTTCCGAATATCGGTTGCGATGTCGTCCACGGTTGCATAGTTGCCCTGTGCCTTTGCAACAACGGTCTCGGTAACGGCTACGATGTCGCGGTCGTTGAACTCAAAGCCTCCGTCCTTGGACGCGGCGAGGACCGACTCGGTGACGATATCTACAATGTTGTCTCCGCTCTTGATGATGGGAGCTCTCACTCCGCGGGATACTGTTCCAATCATACGGCTCATACGAAAAATTCTCCTTTAAAGAAGCAAAATATGGTTGCTGATTCTTGTTTTTTGAGAACCCATACAACACTATATTTTATCATTGTGTGGCTACATTGTCAATATGTTCACAATAATTTTTTGATATTTTTCAAAAAATTATTATAAAAAAGGGCGGATATAGTAAAAAAGAAAAAAGACGGGTGTTGTTCCCGTCTTTATCTGCGGATCAATATCCGTATTGTTTTCGTTTCCATGTCAGTAGCGTCATGGAAACCGCAAGTGCCAGTAGCTCTGCCGCAACGCCCGCAAGCCAGATTCCGTCAAGTCCGAGCCAGATCGGAAGGAGAAGAACAGAGACGATTTGAAACAGGAGCGTGCGTAGGAAGGAGATGGTAGCGGATACGCCTCCGTTGCCAAGAGCGGTAAAAAAGGAAGAAGCGTAGATGTTGATGCCCGTTGCGAAAAAGCTCAAAAAGTAAAGAAGAAAGGCACGAAGCGTCATGTCGTAAAGGGCGGGATCGTATCCGACGAAGAGCTTGGAGATGGGAAGTGCGAGAAGCTCGGAAAGCAAAACCATACCCACGCCGAATATACACATCAACAGAAGGCTTTTTCGGTAAAGGTTGCGGAGCTCGGTTCGGTTTTTGGCACCGAAATGATAGCTGACGATAGGGGCGCATCCGATGGAATAGCCGATAAAGATCGATACGAAAAAGAAGCTGATATACATTACCACCCCGTAGGCGGCAATGCCGTCCTCTCCCGCAAGGCGCAGAAGCTGAAAATTATAAATCATATTGACCAGTGACATGGAAAGGTTGGTCAAGAGCTCGGAGGAGCCGTTGGTACAGGCCTTGAGCAACGCCTTACCCTGCAAAGGCGCGGAGCGAAGGCGCAAAAGGCTTTTGTTTTTTGGGTTGAGAAAATAGATCAAGGGGACGATGCCGCCCACCCCTTGGCTGATAGCGGTTGCCGCCGCGGCGCCGATCAAGCCCCAGCCGCAAAGGACGATAAACACAAAGTCCAGCACCATGTTGGTTACACCGGCAATGACAGTAACACAAAGTCCGAGGGTAGGCTTTTCCGCGGTGATCAAAAAGCTTTGAAAGAGATTCTGGAGCATAAAGGCGGTCAGAGCCAGAAGAATGATCCTACCGTAGGAAACGCAATACTCCAACAGCTCACCCTCCGCGCCGATCAAGGAGGAAATGGGGCGAAGAAGAAGGATTCCAACTACGGTCAGCAGAATCCCCCCCGCTACCGTGACCCATACCAGCATGGAAAAGATGCGGAGCGCACGGGGCTTGTCGCCCTCACCCAGCGCCTGCGCTACCAAGGCGCTGCCACCTGCGCCAAGCATAAAGCCAAGAGCCCCAAGAATCATCAGAAAGGGCATGATCAGGTTGATGGCGGCAAAGGGGGTCTTTCCCACGAAATTGGAGACGAACAGCCCGTCCACCACACCGTAGATCGAGGTGAAGATCATCATGACGATGGAGGGGAAAACGAATCGCAATAAGCGCTTATACGTAAAATGATCGGACAGTCGAATTTGCATAAAATCCCTCCTTCGTAAAAATTATAACGAGAAAAAGTATATCATACATTTCAAAAAATGTCAAGTGGGGAAGGGGGAATATAAAAAGAATCCTCCCCGGAGGGAGGATTCGGATTCCAATCGGAATTATTCTACCGTTACCGATTTGGCAAGATTTCTCGGCTTGTCAACGTCCAAGCCCTTCAGGGCGGAGACGTGGTATGCCAAAAGTTGCAGAGCCGTTACCGCCGAGAAGGGCGCCAATATCTCCTCGACAGGCGGGAGAATCAGCAGCTCGTCGCAGGGGAACTGATACTTTTTTGCCAATTCGGGAGTAGTCAGGGCAACCAGATAAGCTCCGCGTGAGTGAACCTCCCGCATCCCGCTGATGGTCTTTTCGCAGACATGCTCCGCCGTGGCAAGGGCAATAACGGGAACTCCGTCGGTAACCAGAGAAATGGTTCCGTGCTTGAGCTCTCCCGCGGCGTATGCCTCGCTGTGAATGTAGGAGATCTCCTTGAGCTTCAGGGAAGCCTCGATACAGATCTGCCAGTCGATATCCCGACCAATGTAAAAGATGTGCTCGGCGGAGAGAAGCCGTTTGGCGACCCGAAGGATCGAATCGTTCAGATCCAGAGTCTGCTCAATAACACGCGGCAGATCCTCTCGCATCCGCCTTGCCACCGATGCTGCCTCTTGCTCGCTGATCAGTCCGCGGATCAGCGCCAGACGGAGGGCAAGCAGGTAGAGAAGGGAGCACTGTACGCTGTATGCCTTGGTACTGGCTACGGCAATCTCAGGACCCGCTCTGGTATAAAGTACGCCGTCCGCTTCTCTCGCGACCGAGGAGCCGATCACGTTTGCGATGGCAAGGGTATAGAGTCCCTGTGCCTTGGCGTGGCGCAGAGCGGCAAGGGTATCTGCCGTTTCTCCCGATTGGGAGAGAAGGATCACGGGATCCGTCGGACGCAGGATGGGATTTCTGTAACGGAACTCACTGGCAATCTCTACGTTGACGGGGATCCGCGCCAGCCGTTCTATGATCGCCTTTCCCACAAGTCCCGCGTGCATGGCGGTGCCGCAAGCCACGATGTGAATGGTGGATGCACCCGCCAGATGCGCGTCGTCCAGCGTATCTCCGCTAAAATCGGGCAGATCGTTTCGCAGACGCGGCGTGACGGTCTTTCGGATAGCGTCGGGCTCTTCGTAGATCTCCTTGAGCATAAAATGAGGGTATCCGCCCTTTTGCGCCTGCTCGATGTCCCAGTTGATCTCCTCGGGCAGAGGAAAGCATTCCTCTCCTTCCACATTCCAGAGGCGAATGGCGGTGGGGGTCAGCTCGGCGATAACCCCTTCTTCCAAACGGTAATATTCCTTGGTATATGGAAGAATCGCGGGAATGTCGGAGGCGAGCAGACAGCCACTCTCGGTTTTTGCCACGATCAGAGGACTGTCCTTGCGCACCGCCCAGACGGCATTGGGACGGTCCTTGAACATAATTCCAAAGGCGTACGAGCCTCGCATGATTTTGCACGACCGTCGGATCGCATCCTGTGGGTCCCCTGATCCGCGGTAAAACAGATCAAGGAGCTTTGCCCCTCGCTCGGTGTCGGTGTCTGACTCGAATTCGTATCCTGCCGCCCGTAGTGTTTCCTCGATCTCGGCGTAATTCTCAAGGATACCGTTATGTACTAGAGTCAGTGTGTCAGCTGAGTGGGGATGACAGTTGCGGTCAGAGGGCTCGCCGTGAGTTGCCCAACGGGTATGACCAATACCGCAGCTTGCCGTGAGGGCGTCAGAGGTGTTCAGCTTTTCCCGCAGACGGGCAAGACGCCCCGTTGCCTTGACGGTGACCAGATCCTCCCCTTCCCAAAGGGCAATTCCCGCTGAATCGTATCCGCGATATTCCAAAGCCTCCAGACCGGACAGGAGAATGGGAACGCATTTTTCGTTCCCCGTATAACCAATAATTCCACACATAGAAAAAATGTCGCATTGACCGTATAAGAATATACAATTTTCAATGAGGTTGATTTGACGGTGCTTTGTTTTGCGGTTACCCGCATATTTGAACGACGTCTGCGATAGGTGCTCTCTGCCGATGGAGTATCCGCCGAAGATCTCGATACGCTCCATACCTCGTCAACCAAGAGCCTTCTTGGTCTGGTAAAGAAGGGGCAAGGCTTTTTGTGGGGATCACAGAGTGGCAAGCCTTGCGGTAATCACGTCGGCTACCCGTTTGGCGATCGACTCGATCTGTGTTTGATCAAGTCCCTCTACCATGACGCGAATGAGGGGCTCGGTGCCCGAGGGGCGAACCACGATTCTTCCCGTCTTACCGAGTTCTTCCTTGGCTTTCTCCATGGCGGCGGCTACCTCCGTGTCATTAAAGAAGGCAAGCTTTCCCTCGGCGGAGATGCGCAGATTGATCATAGTCTGGGGATAGCGGGTCATAACGCGTGCCAGCTCGGACAGGGGCTTTTCCGCCCGTTTGAGCAAAATCAAGAGCTGGGTGGCGGTGAGCTGACCGTCTCCGGTGGTGGCGAAATCACGGAAAATAATATGTCCCGATTGCTCCCCACCAAAGGAATAGTCTTCGAGAAGCATTTCCTCCAATACATAGCGGTCGCCGACTTTGGTTGCCGCAAAATGCAGACCGTTTTCCTCGCAGAATTTGCCGAAGCCAAAGTTGGTCATAACGGTTCCCACTACCGCGCATCGATTCAGCTTTCCTCTGGCTTTCAGATCATTGGCGCAGATTGCCATGATCATGTCTCCGTCAATGAGCGCTCCCGTTTCATCTACGCACAGGCAGCGATCCGCGTCTCCGTCAAAGGCAACACCGCAATCTAAGGTGTGCTCTACAACGTAGGCGGCAAGGGCTTCCATGTGAGTGGAGCCACAGTTCTCGTTGATATTTACACCGTTCGGCTCGCTGTGTAAAACGTGAACCTCGGCGCCAAGCTCCCGAAAGAGGATAGGGGCGGTGATCGATGCGGCTCCGTTGGCGCAATCGATGGCAATTCGCAGTCCCGAAAGGTCATAATATGCTGTGCTCTTCACGTGATGGATATAGTCTCTTACAGCATCCTTGGCATCGGTTACCCGACCTACCTCGCCGTGAGTGGGGCGGGCGGTGGGAAGTAGGTCATCCAGTACCAACTCCTCTACGCGTTCCTCCAGCATATCGGGGAGCTTCAGTCCGTTTCCTCCGAAAATTTTGATGCCGTTGTACTCGGCGGGGTTGTGAGAGGCGGAGATCATCACGCCCGCGTCCGCCTTGTACTTGCCTACCAGATAGGCAACAGCGGGAGTGGGGATCACGCCCAGCCGGATCACGTCGGCTCCCACCGAGCAAAGTCCCGCAATCAGGGCGGCGGCGAGCATATCGGAGGAGGCGCGGGTATCCGAGCCAATGACAAAGGTTGGGCGATGGCGACACCCGTCAGCCAAGACGGTGGCGGCGGCTCTGCCGATCGCCATGGCGCGCTCACAGGTTAGCTCGGTGTTGGCAATGCCGCGGACACCGTCTGTTCCAAACAGTCTTCCCATGGTTGTTTGTTTCCTTTCTTAGTCTGTTTTTTTGGGTACGATGCGGTTAGCATCCTTGTAGATGCTGTTTCCCGGCAAAAAGCCGCGCACCGAGGAGAGGGGGTAGACGGTGGTGTTTTTGCCAATGACAGTGCCGGGATTGAGCACGCATCCGCAGCCAATCTCTACGCCGTCGCCAATCATGGCGCCGCATTTTCGCAAGCCGGTTTCCACTCTGCCGTCAGGGGTACGAATGGTTACGGATGTTTTGTCGCTTTTGATATTGGATGTGACGGCACCTGCTCCCGCGTGAGCGCGATAGCCTACAATCGAGTCGCCTATGTAGTTGAAATGGGGCACCTGAGCGCCGTCAAAAAGAATGACGTTTTTTAGCTCACAGGAATTGCCCACCACACAACCGTCGCCAACCAATACGGAGCCGCGAATATAGGCGCCCACGCGGATCTGTGAGGCGTGCCCGATGATACAGGGACCTGTAATCGAGGCGCTTTCGGCGACGGTGGCGTCCTTGGCGATCCAGACGTCTTCTCCGATTCTGTTGTATTCCTCGGACGGCAGACTTTCTCCAAGGGCTCGCAGAAACTCGCCAATCCTCGGTAGGGCTTCCCAGGGATACGTACAGCCGCCAAGGAGCTCACTTGCCAGCGTATGCGACAGATCGAACAAACGTTCGGTTTGAAATTCGGTCATAGTTACTTCCTCCTTTCTTTTGAAATATATGTAAAATTCCATAAGGATTTTTCAAAAACAAAAATGAGGAACGGGCGGGGACACCCCCCGTTTTTCATCACGATTCATTTGTTTGCTTACTGTCCAGATACTCCTCCAGACAAAGATCTCCGAAGAAAATGTCCGAAGCGGCTTCCCGACCGACGAAGCGGAAGTGCCACGACTCATAGCTGTATCCCGTTTTATCCACCTTGTGGGAGGGATAACGGAGAATAAAGCCAAATTGATGCGCGTTGTCACGTAGCCACGCGAAGGCTTCCGTGTTCTCAAATTGGTTGTTCAGCTCTCCGCCGATGGAGACAGAGGAAAAGTCTACGCAAAGTCCCGTCTGGTGCTCGCTTTCTCCCGGCTTTGAGGAATAGGTGGAGATCTCTGCTCGGATCTGTTCGTCGGACCACTCCGGATGCTTCTGCTTTTCCTGATCGTAATAATACTCATTGTAAAGCCAGTTCTGCTGGGCATAGGAGCGGTAGGAGCTGGTGACGAATACGTCGGTGATGCCGTGGGCTGCCATTTCGTTCATCATGGCGGTGAGCGCCGAGGCAGCGTTTGCGTCCATCAACTGCTTTTCACCGTCGGTAGGACAGGTCAGCTCGATCACGTTTGGCTTGAAATCCTCTCCCAGAGGGTTTTGTTTGTTGGCAAGAAGCAGATTTTCCGTTTCTATACTTGACAAATAAGGAGTGATATCCGTTTCGTAGTAGTACAAGTATTTTGGCGGTTCGGCCTCAGGCGGAATAACGGTGAATCGGGAGGAATTGAACAGCAGATCTGCTTCGATTTTTGGGTCATCTTCGTCCTCTGCGGGCAGATATTTCCGCTGGACGGTAATGGTGTTGGTCTTCTCGTCCAAACGGAGCAAAAGGCCGTTTGATACGGCGCGGGTCAGAAACCGATAGGGAACCAGACACTGTCCGTCCTCCATGTATACCTTGGCAAGGACGTCTTTTTCCTTTGTGTGCATGGGGATGAAGATCTCTACCTGATCTCCGTTGATCAAGGCAAGGTCACTGTCGTGCTCGAATTGCAGATAGGAGTTGTTCGTCCCCGTAAAGCGAAGCTTGCTCTGTGGGGAGCCGCTGACCGTCAGTCCCGCGTAAGTAGCGATCTGCCGCAGATCTACGTAAAGTACACCGTCTCGAACCAGATGGTCATAAGAAACGGTGACGGGCTTGTTTTCTCCCATAGTAATGGTGAAATCTGCCGTGCTTGGACGGTTGGCAAGCCACGAAAAAAACAGAATGCCTCCAAGAATCAGTCCCGCGATCAAGGCAAGGCAGATGATGATGACAGCGGCGCTGACCCACTTGTTTTTTTTGGCAAAACGAGCAACCTGCGCCCGCTCCGAGGCGTCGTGAGGAGGAAGTTTGCTGCGATCCTCTCCCGTTTGCTCCACGGCGGCGCGAAACATGGTCATCTCTGCCGACGAAAGGGTATCGTCACGGGCGGAGAGCTGCGCTTCGAGACGCTCCGTATCCTCGGATTCGTCGATAATAGTCCTTTTCTTTTTCATTCTATGTACGGTCCTTTTGGAAAATTCGGGTGTGGATTACGGCTTGTTTTCAATGATGATGAAAAAGGGTGAGGTGGGAGAGTTGAGAATATTGATCCTTGTGGCGCATACGCGGTAGCGGGACAGGGAAGAGAGATAGTCACAAATCATCTTGCCCTCCGCTTCCCCCTCCGCGTGTCCGGGATAGACGGCTACCAGAATAATGGCGTCCCGATCCATCAGCTCGATGGCAGCCTCAATGGCGGGGAGCGTGGTTTCTCTCATGGTGGTCACCGTCTTGTCACTGCCGGGGAGATATCCCAGATTGAACATCCCCGCCTTGATGGGAACGTTCACGTATTTTTTTACGTTGTGATGGGAGTCGAGAATGAGAGTGCAGTTGTCGGGACAGCCGCTTTTCTTCAAATGCTCCGCCGTAGAGGAGAGAGCCATTTCCTGTACGTCAAAGGCATACACGTGTCCCGTCGGTCCCACGGTCTTGGATAAAAATTCGGTGTCGTGACCGTTTCCCATGGTAAAATCCACGGCAATATCACCCTCCTTTAGGTGAGTGAGAATAAAATGTTTTTGCAGATCCAGTAAATCAATCATAATCAAGACCCCTCGTGTATCCTTATTTTTTCTTTTCCGGTGGCTTGTGCAGATCGGAGCGGAGAAATTTCATGGCTCTCTCCACCGCGTCCTTGGAGTCGTACCAAGGCTCCTGATCGTACCGATAATCGAACTTTTTGCAGAACCAGCTCACGTCGCCACTCAGCTTTTCCATATAATTGCCTACGATAGAGGAGCAGACCTTTTCAAATTCGGGAAATTGCTTTTTGGACAAAGCGGTAGAGGCGTAGGAAAGCATCCGTCGATAGTGGGGGAGACAGAAGTAGGGCTGGGCGGCAAGCTTGTCTCGGAACGTCTCGTACTTCTCCCAGAGCAGGACTGCCGTTTCGATCATGTGACCGAAATTGAACTCAATGCGGCGGCAAACGTAGCAAGAGTCCTCTAAAGCACCGATCCGCTTGATCGCCTTCTGCCCGGGGGCAGAGAAGAGGCCGCCACCGCGCATCTCCCCCGATAGCTCGGTAAGATGGCTTTCCAGTGTCAGCGCCATGCCAAGGCGGTTCTTCCGTGTGAACATCATGTCGTAGTGTGTGCGGCAAAATCCCTCTTTGTTGGTCTGTATCCGCACGTCCGGCTCCATCATGGAGGCCCCCAGAATCAGATCCAGCTCGTCGTCCTCCAGCTTATTGTAAAGGGCGCAAAAGGGACAGCCGCATTCCGGTTTGGCGGCGGACGCCTCAAACGCTTCGTTGACGGGTATGGTATAGATGGTTTCCATAAAAAATCCTCCTTGGGACTTGCAATCGGATCGGGGGTATGATATAATACACAATAACAACAGTATATCATACTCTTGCCGCTTTATCAAGAGCTTTTTGAGGATTTGTTGACCATATATATAAAAAAACAGACCGATTATATAAAAATGGCAAATTTTTGTACGAAGGAGAGAAAAGAATGGAGCCAAAGGATTACATCGTGAAAAAAATTGAGGGAGAATACGCGACTCTTGTCGATCTCTCTACCGGAGAGGAGCTGTTTATTGCCATGGCTCTTTTGCCTCTCGGTACTGATATCGGAAGCGGGTTGCATTATGAAATGCTGGAGTACAGCTTAGCAGGATAAGAAAAAATAAAATGAAAGGGTTCCTCCCGCAAGATTCGCGTCGGGGGAACCTTTTTTGTGTGCGAAGGGCTTTTAATCATGGAAAAACCGATTGATTCATATAGTTATTTATGAATATGTCAAAACAATTACCGGAAAGGCGGAGCATGATGAAAGCATCGGAAAAGCAGAGAGTAGGAGGGAATCAGAGATGGGGGTTGACCGAGGCGGAGGTGTCGGCATCCCGCGAAAAGCATGGGGCGAATCTTCTCAGCGGTGGAGAGACTCGTGGATTTTGGCGGCTCTTTTTTGGCAATCTTGGAGATCCTGTGATCCGCATTTTGCTCTGTGCTTTGGGAGTCAATTTATTTTTTGTGTTTCGGGGAGGAGATTGGATCGAAACGCTGGGGATCGGCGTATCGGTCTTTCTTGCCACCTTGATTTCCACCCTGTCCGAGCGAGGAAGCGAGAGGGCGTTCCATAGGCTTTCAGAGGAATGCGACCGTTCGGAGGTGCGAGCGCTTCGAGACGGTGTCTGGCGACAGATTCCCATGGAGGAGATTGTTGTAGGGGATCTTTTGCGAATCAGCGCGGGAGAGCAGGTTCCCGCCGACGGGTACGTCATCAGCGGTTCTCTTACGGTGGATCAGTCAGCAATGACGGGAGAGAATCGGGAGATTGAAAAAATCAGAAGCTCCGATAAAACGAAAAACCCCAATGGAAAGAGCGCGGTTTTTCGTGGCTGTCCCGTGCTTGGTGGCGAGGCGGAGGTGGAGGTGTTTGCGGTAGGAGACGCCACCTTCCTCGGACAAATCTCGGGGGAGCTCCGTATTGAAACGAGAGAGAGTCCGCTGAAGATTCGCCTGACAAAGCTTGCGAAGCAGATCAGCCGTCTTGGATATTTTGCCGCGGCACTTGTGGCGTTTGCCTATCTTTTTAACGTATTTTTTATCGACAGCGGCTATCATACCGATATGATTCTTATGAAGCTTCGGGATTTCTCCTATCTTGGGGCACACCTGCTCAAGGCGTTCATGCTTGGCCTGACCGTGGTGGTAGTAGCCGTTCCCGATGGTATAGCCTATTATAACTGAATGATTCCAACAAATAAATTTATTGGTTTGTGTGAAAAACGACGTGGAAGGTGCCTTCTTCGGTAACGGTGATCTGTTTGATTGTCCGAGACCAGAAGGCTTTTTTTGATTCCTCGGAGAGCTTGTGGTAGGACTCCAAGGCGTATTTGAATTTCTTGACGTCGATTTCTTTTTTAGTTTGTTCCTTGTTCTGTTGCTCGGCTTCTTTGAGCGAGGCTGTTAGAGCAAAGTAATCCTTTTCATATGATTCTCTTGAAATCAGATCGTTTAGATAAAGGTCTTTGAGTTTATCAAGCTTTGCGTAGATCTTAGTTGTATCAATGAGTTTCTTTGGACCTTGCTTTTGCTGATCGCGAATCATACGGTTGTATTTTTCGGCTTCAAGCTGGAGATTCTGAAGGAGCCATTCTTCCAGCTTTGCTTGGTTGAATTGTCTGCTGGTAGGACAGATTCTCATTGTATGCGCCGGGCAACGGTAGTATATGAAGGTTTGTTTTACGGATCCGTCAGCTCGTTTGTTTGCGCAGCTGTAGGTTGTCATTCTTCGACCGCAGGAGCCGCAAAAGACAAGTCCTGTGAAAAGGTATACGCGATTGGATCGAGTACCGTCGTATCGTGCAGATCTCGTTTCTAAAATGGATCCTGCGAGATTAAATGTTTCTTCGGTAATAATAGCAGGACACCATCCCTTGATTCCGTAAGCTTCTCCAATATACCAACGATTGGTGAGCATTCGTTTCATGCTTTTTACGTCAATAAATATCCCGTATTCTTCCATGATATAACGGGAGGTAGCCTTCATGGATCGGCAATCGATGTATTTGTTGAACATGGCGCGGACGATTTCGGCGCCGCTCTCGTCAATTACGATGCGCTTGTCCTGAATGGCAAAGCCAAGAGAGGTCATGCCGGAGATTACGCGACCTTCCTTGACCATGTTCTGGAATGCGAACTTGATTCGCTCGGAGGTTCGGTCTGCCTCGTCTTGGGCAATTGCTAGCTTGATATTCAGTGCCAAGCGTCCATTTGCTGTGGTGGTGTCGTAATCCTCCTCTGTGGCGATCCATTGAACCTTGTGACGGTCGAGAATGGTCTGGACCTCGTAGAAGTCCGCGATATTACGGAACCAACGGTCCAGCTTGATGAAGAGAATGACGTCGATCTTGCCGAGCTTGACGTCATCGATCATGCGCATGAATGCGCCTCGGCGAGTGTAACGCTTTCGCGCGGAGATTCCCTCGTCCACGTAGAGGTCAACGATCTGAAGGTCGTTGTCCTTTGCGTATTGGATGAGACGCTCTTTTTGAGCATCGAGGGAAACACCGTGCATGGCTTGTTCTTCTGTTGAAACACGAGCATATAGAGCAGCTCTCCGGATTCCGTTATCAATTCTTTTTTGCTTATATGCCATAGTGTCCTCTTTTTTTAAAAATTATGAAAAGATGCTACCTAAAATGCCTAATCCGGTTATTCCCAAAATTGCTAGTACAATGAGTATGATGCACATGCAACCGCAACCGATTCCCATTGTTCCGCCGAAGGCTTTTGAAAAACAACCTTCTTCGTCTTGCTGATTTGTGTTCATATCAATATCAAAACTTATTGGCTCCTTCTGTTGCTGTTGGCAAGCACAGAGTTGCCCCCTTAGGTGATAGGAGCCGCAACAAGGGCATTTTATAATTTCGCCATTGTTTACTTTTTCTTGACATTGACGACAGAGGTCGTATATGTCAGAGGGAAGACCGCAAATCTTGCATTTTTTTGAATTGTTTCCCATTGTCGTGTTCCTTTTTAGAATATTTTATGTCAATATAGTGTAAACTCTTCAAGAATTTTACCAATATTTACCGCTGTACTTGTAATTGCTCTTCATGTAAAATAGTACATGGAGGTGATTATATGTATAAGAACTATCAAGCTGCCAGAGATCATGCCTGGCAGTATTTAATTCGGCACAAGGTAAGGGAATTGCCTGTGGATGTATTTGCCTTGTGTCGCGCTGACGGGATCGTGTTGGTACCGTATTCGTCCCCGGAAGCTTTGCCTATGGCTAAACTGATCCATGCGGAGGAGTTCATGACACAAACGGATGGATTTGTTGTACAGCTTGCGGGAGAAATTACAATTTTCTGGGATGATTCTTTACCGTTACCACGTCAGCGTTTTACGATTGCCCATGAGCTCGGTCATGTCTACAATGGAGATCTTGGACCGATCCCAACAATGCGAAATCAAGAACCATCCGATGATGACGATCCGAGAGAGACAGCTGCAAATATTTTTGCATCAAGGATTCTTGCTCCTGCTTGTGTCCTGTGGGCTCTTGAGGTTCGGGATCCTAAAGCGATTGCTGATCTTTGTTGCATTTCTCAAGAGTCGGCAAAATGGAGGTATAAAAGGCTCCTTTTGCTTTATGAAAGGGAAAAGCAGTTTATCTCAAGGTATGGTAGGTCCTGTTTTTTGATGTCTCCATTGGAGAAAAAAGTTTTTAAGCAGTTCAAAAAATACATAGTACGTCAATAGTTTTATGAAACTTGGAACCTTCCGTTTGGAGGGTTCTTTTTATTTATTTTTTGCTTCTTTTCTTTTTAAAGTCTCTGATTTCTTCTTCGGTGAGTTCTGTATTCATTTGAGATCCATCGCGAGCCGCAATCTTTGCTTGAGATTTTTTTTCTTCGATACCGAGAAGGCGGTTTACCGCTGATCGCATTTCAGGATGACTCCGATAGGCTTCGATAACGGATTGTTCTTGTTCTGAATATTTTAATGCGACACTTCTGAATCTAATATCAGATAATCCAAATAGATAGTCTGTAGATATTTGAAAATAGTTTGCGATTTTTATTATTGTAGAATTATCAGGTTCTCTTCGGTTTTGTTCATACATTCCGATGGCACTTGCTGAAGTATCTAATAGTGTGGCTAATTGTTTTTGTGTGAGTTTCTTTTCATTTCTTAATGTCTTAATTTTATTGCCTATATTCATATACTGTCTCCAATTACACGATTTGTATATATTATATCACACAAATTGTGCAAAAGCAACAAATTACACAAAATGTGTAAAAATATCTTGACAATACACGGAACGTGTGATATTATTTTAGTGTGGAACCACGAATCGTGTGATTGGAGGTGTTTTATTGCAATGGTTGATATCTATTCGTAAGGAATTAGGACTTACTCGAAAAGTCGTGGCCCAAAGGGCTTTTATATCGGAAAGTTATTATCAAAAAATCGAATATGGTCAACGAATGGTTTCTGTTTCAGTAGCAAAAAGAATTGCTACTGTATTATCGTTTGATTGGCAGCGTTTTTTTGATGATAACGATGATGATCTTGTGAAGGAGGAATAAATGTTATCTGAATTGTATATTGAGCAGGTAAAAGCGGATCTGAAGGATATGTCGGATGCTACCAAGGGAGAAGAAGGGATTATCCTATTGGAAGCCTTGGCGGTGTTATCCGTTCTTCAGGAAACATACCGTGAGGTGCGTGAGAAGGAAGCAAAAGAAAAAGCCTCGGAGGCAACCGAGGCTAAGGATAAACTTGTTTGTTTGGATCTTTCGGATCTTGCTTGGGAATCTCTTTCGGATATGTCTGAAACGTTCATTAAGTGTTGCAGTAAGTATTCTAATATTTCTTCTTTTGCTAGTCACGGATCTATTGCTGATTGTCCGGAAAAGATATTTACTGTGAGATTAAAACGTTTGCCCCGTACTCAACTGCGTATTTCAATTAAGACTGAAATTAGTCAGCGGAGTTAAATTTTTTAGCGTTGCTTTTGGCTCTCTTGAGTGATTTTGAGATTTTTTCGATAAGATCCTCAAGTTGATCTTGAGAGAGTCGTAAGTTTTCTTGTTCGGTAATGTAGGCAACGTATGCAGCGGCGATTGCCTTTTCTGCACTACTCCCGTCTGCTATTTTACCGCTTACTTTCCCTTTTAATTTTTCTTTTTCTTTGTCGAAGATATATTCGCCAAGGAATGCTGTTTTGAAATTTTTGAACATTGTTACCTCCAGTTTTTTATTTTATTATAGCATGGAGGAGGAGGAAAATCAAGATGTCTTATGAGTTATTTTTTCGCAGGGAGTATATCCCACCTGAAAAAGAGGGAGTGACTCGTTTAAATGGTGACGAGCAGCGTCCGATTGATCAGGATTTTGATCGAGAGTTATCGTGGATATTAATAAGAGAAGAGCTTTTTGAAAAGCGTTTATGTGATTTGAAAGAAGCTGCTTATAATTTCTTTATTTCCACTGGTACTAAGTCTGTTACTTTGACTTTTAATCCTTACACCAAAGAAACCTCTATGGAGGATCCCATTGCGGTAACGCGAATTAAACGATTTAGGAGGAAAAGAAAATGAACAAAACAGAAAAACGCCGTGAATGGTTTCCGGTAGAAATGACTATCAAGGAGGATCTTCCGGGAGATAAGGTACCCGTATTTGTAACGGACGGTGAATACGTTGACGTAGGCTGTTTTGACTTTGACGACAGTCTTTGGATTACTGCCTTAGGCTTTGTCGATCCGGATCATATTACCCATTGGATGGAGATTCCCAGTCCCGGAGAACTGGCGTCTTTCTTTGTTCCGATGAACGAGAGAAAGGAAACGCCTAAAGAGCCTGTATCGGTGACTGGAGACAAGCAGAAGATCTCTTATCAGGAGATGTATGAGTTTGTTGCTCGGTATATGCATCAGGAGGATGTTTCTCATCTGGATTTTGATCGGTTTTATGATTCTGGTGGGTTTGTTCTTAACGTTTCAAGAAACATGCCCACTCATGATAATTCTACTTATTATGTTACTCATGGTAACATTAAGATTGATTATCTTTTGGAGGATCAGGATGATTCAGAGATCGAATTTTATCCCTCCTGAACAGGAGCCGGATGATCCTGTTTATATTCACAAGCCGGAATCTGTGATCCATGGCTGGGATTATTCGGATCTGATCGAGGAAGCGGAGGACCGCATTGAGGAACGCCGAGCGATTTACGGTGATGAAATACTTTAGGAGGTGATTTACTTGCAGAGTAAAAGAACCGGTTTCACGCCGGAACAGATTCTCAAAGGTATGGAATGTTGCCGGGACGCTGTTACCGGCGATTGTGATGATTGCCCTTATATCGTTAGAACCGGCGCTCTTGACGTGGAGTCCTGCGTGGATACCATGATGGACGACGCGCGGGAGCTGATCATTCGTCTATTACAATCGAAAGGAGAAGCTCATGGGTAAGGTTGTTATTCAGTTCTGGGAATGTGATATCTGTCGTTCCCGGTACGAGAAAGAAGATGAGCTGAAGTGGATCGGTATTCCGGTCAAGAAATTCAAGAGGGACGGCAGCGGATACCGGAAGGGATTTGTGCCCGCGCTCGTCTGTGACAAGTGTCAGAATAAGATGTGGGATCTGTTCCAATCCCGAATTGCCGATATCTCCGAGTTTGAGGGAGAGCTGACAGTTGTGCTGAAGCCCCATCCGTTGAGTGATACCCCGAAGGAGGTGACTTAATGGCGCCGTATTTGGAGTGGATGGTTAGCTTTTTATTGTGGGCGATCGTAGTCGGATTCGCTTATGCGGGTCTGCAACGGTTCTTCCGCTGGCTAACCGTAAAGATTGGAGGTGAGGATTCGTTTTGAAACAGAATGATCTGTGCTTGAACGGGCACCGCTCCTCATATACTTAATAAAAAAGCCGTAGGAGGTTTATATGCGCTCGGAGCCGAAGATCATATTTGATAACCAGCCGGATATCGGTTACATAGAGACGGTTCTTTTGAATCTTCTTGCCAAGCAGGAAGGCTGGGATTGTGAATTTAAGGTAACTGCAACATTAAAAAAGGAATATCAAGGAGGATGTCTAAATGACGTACAAGGAGATTCAACAAGAGAAAACCGTTGCATTGGAGAAGGTTCTCCGTGCCGCGTTTGATACGGAGGTTTCCGAACGGGGAGATCTTCGTGACGTTTATTCCATTGCTCGTCGGCTTGTAGAGAAGAACGTGAGCGTGGAGAGGTCCGCAACATGGGTCAAGGATGAGTCCTATCAGGGAAAGAGCAAGGTGATCTATCGTTGCTCTCACTGCGATCACTGGAAGGCTGTGAAGAAGGAAAATCAGAATGAGATTGCCCATCTTCATTATTGCAATTTCTGCGGATCGAGGATGAGTCTATGAGAAGGATCCTGCGGACAAGCATTGCTTTTGTCAAGAAGTTATTTATCTATTTCGTTTGTTGTTCTACTCCTCGTGCGATTGTGGACGCTGTTAATGATGCCGCAAACGCTGAGGAATTTGACCGTGCGCTGTATTCAGCTGCCGGCTTTGAGGAAAGGAGGGAGCTTTGTGGACAAGCCCATCGAGTATCGTAAGGTGGATTCGGAGACGTTCCGTAAGTTTGTTTCCGGCATGAAGACTTGTTGGCTTCAGAGAGTGGACCGGGATCTTGATGTGAATGACCGAATTGTTCTTCAAGAGGTTCGCGGAGATCTGATCACTGGAAGGGCTCTTGAAATAGCGATTACCGGTGTGGAGGTCAATGAGTATTGTCCTGAGGGCTTCTGTTTGATTTCATTTCAGCCTGTGTCCTCCCTGGCGAAGATCGCCGTGGAGGTTTACTTCGGACTTTTCGCCATGTTTGCCGAGAAGCAGCAGGAGCTTGCGGAGCTGGAAAAGAAATATAACGAATTGTTACGTAACAAGGAGGTGATCTTGTGATTTATTTTCCCGCGAGGTGTCGTGATCCTACTGCCCGAATTTGTTAGTGTTATTTATTTGGCGTTTGTAAAAAATCGGGCTGAAATCCCGCTCGTTTTCAGCCCGAAAAAACTACTGCTGGAAGGTCTTTCCGGCATCCCTGGGGCGGTATTGTAATACGCCCCATACATAAGCATGATTTTTCGGGCAAAAAGTCAGGAAAATCAAAGCTTGAAAGCATTTTTTCTCGTTTGGTCAAATGATGGTTTGACCAAATGGATTGGAAGGTAAAATAATGTGTTGACTGTTCAGGTTCGGAGATGTTCAATTCTCCACGAATTTACTGGGGAACAGCAACAACGATTTTTCGGAATTTCACGAGATAAAACGATTCATCACGTGGATACGTTGTATTACGCAGTTAATATAAATGAGCCGGATAATATCGTCGAGCTTCAAGCGAACGACGCTCTGCCGGAGAACTTGGCAAAGTTTTTGCAAATGCTGCGAGATACAAAAGCGTATACCAGTATGAATTATTCGGACAGTATTGAGTTTGATGATGGAATGGAATACGCGAGAAAGGCGTTTTCCATATACGAGTTTTGCATCAGCAAAAATGAGTGCTTTGATATTTTCATCAGCTCTTACGTACCGACGGAGGAGACTCCCCGCATCGTCGTGCAGCTTCGTTCCAGATTTCTCGTGCTGGAGGGTGTGCGGCGAGCGGTGGAGGAATCTCTGATTTATCTTAGAAAGTTCCTTGAGCCTTATGGGCTGTTTCCCGTAAAAATAAGGGAAAATCGAATTGATTATGCGTATCATACCAATTTGATACAAAATCCGTATAAGTTTTTTTCGGATGATTGTCTTGTCAATCATTTGAAAACGAATTTACGGTGCTTTGCAAAGTACGGAAAGATTACGGATCATGGAATTGAGCTTGAGACTCTGACGCTTGGAAATCGTAAATCCAACAACGTTTATTTTCGTGGATATAACAAGTGTCAGGAGATCATTCGAATGAATTATAAATCCTTTTTCTTTCAGCGTTGGCGTGATCATGGCTTAATCTCCGAGTTCGATCAATACGTTTATCAGGTTGCTTACGATATGAAATCGTATAGGGCCGGCGTTCTTGTCGGACGGATCCGATGGTATCTTGAGTATGGTACCAATGAGGATCTTAAGGAGTATCTTCGCGATGTTCTTGTGAAGAACCATATTAAGTCTGATAACTGTACTAATCTGGAGAAAGAGCTCAAGAACGTAATTCCGGAGCCGACCTTGATTTTTAACGTGGAGTTTCAGACCAAACGTAAATTTTACACTACGTGTGGTGATTGGCTTGGGCTTCACGACGTGATCGACGATCCCGTTTACCCAAGGTATACGATGGAGCCCTATCCAACAGATCCGCGAGTGGTAACTGCCGCCGCTTGTGATCCGTTGCTCCGGGATCTCTTTTTTATCCTTGCAAACGGTAAGGAGATCATGAATTATTTAACCGGCTTTGGAAATACGGTGAGCTTCGTTGAGAATCGTAATGTTTCTTTCAAGCAATTCAAAAAGGCGGGTGAGCCGTATATGAATTGGTGGAAGCGGATTCGTTCCACGCCTGTGGAATATTCTTCTCCGGAAATTATGGAGCTGTATCGGAAGTATGATGTACGCGCGTCGTTTTCAAAAACCCGTAGATTGCTATCGGGGCAGGTCGCAAGGCTTGCCATGATCGCAAATGAATCAACAGAGGAGCGGACTTTTGAGGAGGATCTGGCAGACGCGCTTTGTTATCTGAATGATAACGATTTTAAGGTCCAGTATATGGACATTCGAAAACGTAAAGCGCGGCAGCTGCGAGGGATTCTTCCCAAAGGTGAGCCGCAAGAAAAATTAAATTGTGACCGGAGCACGATTTCTCCGGAGAAAGTGAAGGAATAAATATGAGATACGTATGTGTTGGTGTAGAAAAGAACAAGGGTGATTTTACTGATGAAGCAGGCCGCAAGGTGGAGTACGATAACGTCGTTCTTCAGTGCGTGTGCTCGGATCCTAATCCCGCGCTGAAGGCGGGTATGTATCGTGGTTGTCGTGTCGGTGAGGTCAAAATGAAGAATGATTTTGATAACCTCGTCTATGCCGGTGACAATAAGGTTTACGCTTTCTCGGATCTGGTTGGCTGCGAGTTGGATATCGCTATCGATGCGGATAAGAAGATCCTTGGCGTAGCCGTTCTTTCGATGGATGGAATCGAAAAGCTTATTTCCTAAGCTCTGTCCCGGTTGCGGGAAGCTGCTTCTCAAATATCGTCCGGGTGGTAGAGCCGAGCTTTTGCTCTGGTGTCGCCATTGCCGGGCCGAGGTTCCCGTAATAATTCGTCCGGAGGACGAAAACAAAAATAAAAACGAAAAAAAATAAAATCTTGAGCCATTGAGCCGAATAAAGAAATTCGTCTCGGTGGCTCTTTTTCATGAAAGGAAAAAGTTATGTTTAAAAAGTTTGGATGGTTGAAGATCGTCGCGTTGGTTATGGTTGGATTCCTTCTCGGTGGTATTTTTATGAACTTTACCGGTACGGAAACTAAAAATCCGTTTAAGAAGGAACTGAATGAAAACAACCTGATCGAAGTAGACTCGACGTATATTAAGACTCAGGATACAAATCGCGGCGTAAAGATCAAGGTTGCTGACGACGGTACGATTAAGCTTTCCGGTAAGGCAACGTCTGATTTGGTTGTAACCGTTGCTACGGTTTCTCTTGAGCCCGGTTGGTATACTTTGTCCGGTTTGGAGTCTCCCGATATCAATAAGTTCTATCTTTACGGCGTATACGGTGTTTCCGGTCAGGCTATTTCCGGAACGGATAGCGCCGTGTTTGAGATTACCGAACCGACGGATATTGTTATTAAGCTTTCTTGGACGGAAGATGTAAGCTTTAACATCTTTACGGATAACAAGATTCAGCCTGTGCTTGTTGAAGGAAAGACTGCCGGAGCTTTCTATAAATAATTTTTTGTGCCATCCTTTAAATAATTGAATTATTTTGGAGGATGGCATAGGATAAGGAGTTTATTATGTTAAAACTTGTTGTTGGATTGATTTCTCTGATTTTAGTTT
This sequence comes from Eubacteriales bacterium, assembly GCA_045588165.1. Classification (GTDB taxonomy): domain Bacteria; phylum Bacillota; class Clostridia; order Oscillospirales; family CAG-272; genus HGM12713. The sequence goes on from JAZNDP010000100.1 coordinate 22,738, forward strand.
TGACTCTCATTGTTGGGTCAGTTTTTGTTATCAGAGAGATTGGCGAGGTAGGAGATAGCTTGTCCAGTACTTTAAATGATGGTACTGATGGCGGTACTGATGGCGGTACCGACAGCGGTACAAATAGCGGTACCGACAACGGTACAAATAGTGGTACCGACAGCGGTACTCAAACGCCATCTACTGCTGACTTTTATATTGATACTGTAAATGATACCGGATATAGAACCGTTGCTGGAGTTACTTACTTTTTTAAGGTGATTCGTCAGGATTATATTGGGAACAGGTGTTGTTATTTTAGTTACTATGATGGTTCTGGTGGAAATATTAAACCTTACGGTTCGTATTCTCTTTCTCTTTTCTGGAGTACTGATTCTATTGCATGGTCTAATTGCATGTCGGATGTGGATAATCAATGTTGGCAGTTTGTTTCCAGCGATACTAATATTGGATATCTATGTTATACAACTGTTTTTGGTTGTACGAATCCGAAGGTTGTTCTTGAAGATTTAAATCAAAATGTATTTTTGAATCCTGATATCTTCAGATATTCTATGGTATTTGCTGCAGGTTAAGAGGCGTAATTATGAAGAAAAAAATTATTGCTTTTCTTTTTGCTGTGATTTTTTGCTTCCTTGCCTTTCCCGTTTCCGCTTTTGCGGAAGTAACGAATGAGTTTGGTAAGATCGATGAGTCTAACGTTTTGGATGATCTTTCGAAATGGGGAATCGATATTACCAAGTATAAAAAGGATACAGATGCTACGCATGGCCGTATGCTCCGTTTTCTTGAGTATGGATTTGATTATTACGGAAATGAATCCTCGTATGGGTTGTACGTCTATTTTTGGAATCCGTCAGGGAAACCGTTGGATCTGACGTCAACAAATCATTATATCCAAATGCAGGTAAAGCGTGAGTCCGGCTCTGCGACGGGAAGCGGATGGCGAAAGCACAAGCTGCAGGTTTGTAACTATTCGTCAATCGATGGTTACGAGCATGTGTTCTATAAGTTTAAGGTTCTTGATATTCGTGTTTTTCGGGATACGCTTTCCAGAGATTTTCGTCATTACGAAATTTCGGGAGTAGAGCTCCGTCATAGCGGTGATAGTAACTCGACGGATTATAAGGTAGGCGGTTTGTATAGCTTTACCGGCTTTATGCCATATTGTAACGCGCAGAGAAATGCTGCGAACAGTCTTCATTGGTACGTGAGGGATCGTACTGCTGTTGATATCAAGCTTACTCCTGTTACTTGGAAGACTACTACCTCTGATAAGGGAGCGTATTATCAATACGAGCTTTCCTCTGTTTATTTTTCTGTGCCGAATGATATTATTCGGGATTATGGTGACAAAAACGATGCGACGAAGGGACTTGTTGAGATTCATGGGTCATTTGAAGAGTACAAAATCAACGGTCTTGTAACGCCTTATAATGACGTGTACAATACCGCCTATAATTACATAGGGAAAAAAGCTTCTGAATCAGATCCTCCGTTTGGATTTGCCGGAGGATATGATAATTTTGCGGGAGTTGCGAATGTAAACGGAATTAAATATAATATTACATTTCCTGTTGAAGGATGGTTTAATTTGCCCGGTAATCCGCTTTATTTTAATAAAGAAATAAATCGCCTGTCTTCTGTTCTTCATTATTATGGTGATGAATTTGAAGGTATCTCTTCTTCTGATTTTAAAGAAGATCTTGATGATATCAGAGCAGATTTCGGTGGACTTCCTGTCTTTTCAGAGGTTGATGCCGGTCATACAAAAGGGTATCAAGAGTATACGGTAAAGGATACGGATGATCTTGGTATGCAAATTGCTTCTTATGCTTCGAATCATAGTAGCTTTGTAGCTTGGCTTCGTAATGAATATAATCTTGTTTTGGAAAGCAAGAATTACGGAAAAATCAATGGAATTGAGGCTGTAGATAAGAGCAAGTTGCTTGTTGAGGGTACATTCTTAAAGGATTCAGCTATTGCAGAAAAATATTTTATGCAAGAGTCTGAAGCCGGACAGTTTAAGGATGATGTTCTTTCCTGGGAAAATTTAGGCGATACGACGTTTATTATGCGTTATGCTGTTCGTGATTATTATTGTACCCCGGTTGGCTATCGTGGACATGGTCTTGCTAAGAATTATAATGCTGAAGACGGAAATTATTATTTCGAAAAGACTATTTTCAAGAATCTTGATATCTGGACCTTCACGTGGGAAAATCAGTATAACGAACGGACGACGATTCCCGTTGTTTGTTCTCCGATCGATTCTGTTGGCTCTATAACTCCTCCGACGGATCCTGATAACTTTGCTCAAGTAGAGCAGGTTGTTGAAAAGGCAACCGATATCTGGAAGAATCTGAAGGATTTTTTGTTTGATGGATTAGGTAGCCTGAAAACGATTTTCGTTGTAATTCTTCTTGTTGTTTTCGTTTTGATTGTTGTCTGGTTGTTGTCTAAATTGCTTCCGTTGCTTTACGGCGGATCGGAGCTTTTGCGAGAACGGAGGGAAGAAAAGCGACGAGATCAAGAACTTGATTTGAAGAAACAAGAGATGGATCTTAAGCGAGAAAAAGCTCGGTCGGATGATTTGTCCCGGTATTCAAAAGGTATGAATGTTTCGAATGAAATGCCTGATCGCGGAAGGGAGGTTGTTCGGCATGAAGAATAAAACTTTAACGTTGATATCTCTTGTTCTTTCCGTCATGACGGTAGCGATGACCGCGATTTCACTTCAGATCAAGCTTTCGGAGATGAGATCTGACGTTGATTTGGAAATTGGTAGTGAAATTGTCGAGTCCGAATCGATGGAAACGGAAGAATCGGTCGATCATACGGTTGTTTCAGAGTAAAAGAAAGGAGTTTTTATGAAAAAGTTTTTAATTATTGTCTTGGTCGCCGCGGCGGTTCTTGCGTTGGTAGGTGGCGCTTTGGCTCTACCCAGAGCTTTTGCTGATTCAGAGCCTGATACGGATTCAGCTGTGGATAAGCCTGTAGAAGACGAAGCTACTCAAAAATATCTCTTGATATATTCGGAGGATTTTGAAGGCTCTGAACTTTCTGATAAGTCAGATCTGGAGCTGACGCGAGCTCTTGGTTGGACTCAGTGGATTGATGTTCCGGATACTGATGAGCATTCCTATGATGAGGGTTATGTTATGGGACTGAATGGATGGGGTTATGCATCCATTGAAGAAGAATATGATGTTGATGCGAATCTTAATAATCACTGCATACGTCTAACTTATGGAGGTAATACAGATCTGAATACGACGGAAGGGGCCTATCGAACGGGCGACGATTACGGCTGGGGTATTCAATTTGTGAACGACGAGCTTCTGACGGGTGGAGATTATATTCTTGAGTATACCTTGAAGATTGATCAGAGTTCCGATGTTATTGGCGCCCGCGGTGTTGGTTTCCGTAATAACCGCTGTTGGGCGTATATGTCTTCTTTGGTTGGTACCGATGTGGATTTTGCCACAATGGTTGAGGGTATGACATATCAGACGCAAATTAAGTATGACGGCAGATACGATATGCATTTGAAGGAATCGAATGAGCTTTTTTTAGGTAGTAGCGCTTCTTCGCATAATTTGACGCAAATATCTGGGTTGGATTGTACTGATAACTGGCATATTTTGGGGTATTCCAATTCTTTTAGAACTATTGTCAATTCGACGAAGGGTGTACATACTTACGTAAAGAATCACTCTGGTGAATGGGTGTATTATTTTGGTATGGATGCTTCTCAGATTGATGCCTTTGCAAATTCTGCGAATCTGATTGGTTCCGGCGTTATTATGCGAATAGCGACTGGCGTATCGGCAACTTTGGACGATATCGCGGTATATAGTGTTCTCGATGGTAATATTCCCGTGATTGAAGTACCTCAAAATCAGGTTGTTGCCGACGGTGGACTTGTTTCTTCCTTTGACGTTTTAACCGTTAAGAGACAGCGTTGTTGGATGTAATGAAAATAGGGGAGTCCTTTGGGCTCTCCTCCCGGGAGTATAAATGAGAAATAGAATCATTGATATTTTGATTATGGTAGCGGGAGGTCTTCTCGTCGGTTATTTGTTGTTTTTATTCTTTGTTTATTTGAAGGTGTAGATTGAAAAAAAGGAAGAAAAAAGTAAAAGAAAAGATAGAAAAAAAAGAGAAAAAGCCTAAGAAGGAAAACCCTAAACAGAAAAGGCAGCGTCGTCCTTGGAATATCAAGGATCACGTGAGCTTGTGGCTTTGCCTTGTATCGGTCTGGTATATGTTTTTGCGAGTTCCGATTACGCCGATACGATTTGTTCGTTCCGTGAAGGATCTGGTTCTTTCTTTGGTTTACTACGTGCTTTCTCTTTTTGGTATTCCGGATCCGATCCATGCGTCTGTCAAGGAACTTCCGAAGATCAATGTTCAGGAATATCTGAGCTTTGATCTTGAGGATATAGCTCGGCGTTTGCGGGAGTTGATTCCCGCTGCGCTTACCGGAGATGCCTTTCGGGCGTATTTGATATATCTATCAAAAATTCTGAATCGTTTCTCGCTGTTTTTGAATCTTGCTTTGTGCATCTATCTTTTAGTATATCTGATTTACAGCGGATATGCGGAAAGGCATAAGGGAGGAAAAAAGAAGCGGGAGAAAAAAGAGAAAACAAATTTTCGGCGGTTGCGTTGCTTTTTAAAAAAGATCGGTGAGCTTCGCCGCGCGGCATTCCGTCGTGTTGCAATCTGGATTGGTATTGCCTTTAGATGGTGTCGTGAGCTGTGGGAGTATATTCGTAAGAAATCTTCTGCATATGGATTTTTACTTTGGATCTGGTTGATCAATACCAACCTTCTCACGATTGTCTCGGGAGCGATTGCGTATTACCTTTATTTCATTGCATCCTTTGACCTTTTGTCTTTCTTTGTTCAGCTGGTCAAATTGATATTTGACCTGATCATTGCGGCGTGGAGCCTCCCCGGTGTCGTTTGGTGCGTCATTTTGTGGCTTGTCTTTGATTATGCGCGTAAACAACATGGCTTAAAAAGCCTACGGCATCTTGAGCGTAAGAACCGTGGATTTCTTAATTCCACTTCTGCCGTTGTGATGTTGACCGGTTCCATGGGAACGGGTAAAACCAGAATGGCGGTGGATCTTGCTTTGTCCTGTGAACAGGAATTTCGTTTTAAGGCTCTTGAGCTTATGAACAAGAACATTCTTCGATTCCCCAGATTTGATTTTGTGCGATTTCAGAAGGAGCTGACTCAAGCGATGGAAGCTGGCACGGTAAAGAACTGGGACAGCTGCCGCCGCTGGGTTCGTAAGAAGCGGATTGCGTACGTTACGAATCCCTGTCCGGAGAAGATGTTCGGCTATGATGCGGAACGGTACCCGACTACATATAACGACGATCTGAAGACCTACGGGATCTGGGAAATGATGGAGAATTACGCTCAGGAGTATTTTCTGTATGTTGCTGTTTCTTCCTTGATCATCTCGAATCTTTCGATTCGCTCCGACGTGGAGCAGAAGTGTACGGACTATTTCCCTCGCTGGGAAGGTGATTTCTTTACCAGAGATCCCGCCAAGGTGGGAGAGTATAGTAAGTTTGCCCATATTATTGATTTCGATCTGTTCCGTCTTGGGCGTCAGCTCAATGAGTGGAATCGGATCGCCGGATCTTTTGAGTTCGGCGTGATTGTTTGCACCGAGATCGGAAAAGAGCGTGGAAATAATCTGGAGAATCAGGAGAAGAAGAAGAAGGAAGATAAGGCGAACCAGAAAAATGATATGTTCAACGAGTGGATGAAGCTTCTTCGTCACGCGGGAACGGTCGAGGGCGTTTGCTTTGTTAAGCTGATCTGTGACGAACAGAGAGCCACCTCCTGGGGTGCTGATGCCCGAGACACGGCAACCGTGATCAATATCAAGGAGGTTTCGGAACGCGGTACTACGTTGCCGTATTGTATTCTTCCGTGGATTTATATGTATATGTTTATCCCGGCATATTCCAAATATTACAATAAGGTCATGAATTACGGAAATACCGGTCTTAAGGGGATTCGTTACGTTCATACGCCGATTTCTTGGTGTTATGCTCGTTCCGATCGTGTTCTGAATCGATACTCTGCCATGGTGGCAAACGTGACGATTCAGGAAGGAAATCTGGAGTCAGAGCCGAAGCCGCATGAGTATTACATTATGCCGAAAAAGATCTATTCACAACGGTACAGTACCGATTGCTATAAGGATTATTTTTCGGAGCGTGCAAAGTATTCCAGCTGGAGCCTGATTGGATCTCGTTCGTATGAGAACGTTGAGGCGACGCTGGAGGAGCTGGAAGCGCAAAATAGTTATCTGATCGAACGCCTATCCGACATGATGAGAAAGAACGGATCGGCGGCATAAGTTTTTGAAAAAATGAAAGGAAAAAATTATGAAAAAATTTGTTGTAGGTATTTGCATTTTTTTGGTATGCGTTCTTGTTCTCGGTCTTGGTGCGAAGACGATCTTTAAACAGGAACGAAATTCGGACAATCTGATCAAGGTAGACGATAATTACGTTGAGACACAGAACACGTATCGCGGTGTCAATGTAAGGGTTGCTGAGGACGGTACGATTAAACTGTTCGGCAAAGCTACTTCTGATTACGTTCTTGACGTTGCGACTGTTATCCTTGAACCGGGTAAGTATACTTTGTCCGGTTTGGATAATCCTGATTTGAATATGTGTTACCTTGAGCTTATGTATGGTGAAGAGCATGTAGTTGCTAATACGGATATTGCCGTTGTTGAAGTAACAGAAACTACTGAATGTCTTGTTCGTATTATCTGGAATGAGGGTATGGAGTTTAGCAAGTACGATTTCATGACATTTTTTGAAGTTCAGCCTGTTCTTGTAAAGGGTGAGACTGCAGGAAGCTTCTATAAGTAATCTGAATGGAGCTATCCCAAAAGAATTTCCTCTTAAAGGAACGGGAAAAGAGTCTTCGTGAGAAGAAGTACTTTTATGCCCATGAATTTACCCTTGCCTTGTGTCAAGAGTTCTTTGACGAGCTCCTCCGCGCTGTTTGTGAACCTTCAGCTCATGACCCCGAGCTGAAGGAAGTGGAGGAGACGATTGAGTATGGATACGAGGAGCATCTGCTTGTCTTGTCACAATATAATTTTCTGAAGAAGATGATTCTTCGGAAGAGAAAAGCAAAATCTTTCTTAGAGAGGCTTGACAAGGGTAGGACAGTTATGTTATAATTATAACTACCCTAAGTAGAAGGGGGTTATCTGGTGATGACCAGCATTGCGATGATATCACAAATGTGGCGAGCATATGTGTTCATCATGATATGAGCGATGTAGCGAATCATCAGATCACCCCCTTCCTTTTTGTGTTTTTGGAGGACCGGAATTGCCCCCTCACCTTCTAAATGGGGGGCAATGCAGGTCCAAACTACAAAAACCGTCAAGGGGTGTTTTGAGAGGTGTGGGTGACTCCTAATCAATGTGATCTAGGATAAGAGTGACGGTCTAAAGGCTTTGGGCTGGCTACGGGGCGGCTCGTCTCCGAGCAGGGTTCTATTTTCCCGCGTCCCCGCGTCCTCGCGTCCTGACTCGCTTTGGCGTCATGATTTCTTCCGGCTACCTCCAGCCGGATTTTTTATATCGTTATCTCTCAAAAAAAAACAAAAAAACACCGGAGGGAGATCCGCATAGAAGCGGATCGGCGAAAACTGTACCTGACCGTGATCCGTTTTCCATAGGAATTTTCCATGCCCGAACGGGAAGGGATGTGCGTAAAGCTGTGGTAAACTCGCCGATCGGGTTGGAGTGCCTTTCGGAAAGAGAGAGAAGAGTTTTCCGCGGCTTTTCGTGCGTGCCTTTCCGTTCGCGGTATGGTAAAACCTATGGTAAACGTACTGTCTATTGGTGCACTGTGAGATTTCTTTCTCTAACCGCAAGGTTACTTTTTTTATCTATGGCGCTTTTCTTTTTAAGGTCGAGCAGGAGACGCTCGGAGACGAGCCGGAACGCCGGAACGGCGTTCCTTTGTATCTATGGATACCCGCACAAAGAGGGAGGCGCTGCCAAGGCGGTTTAGCCGGCAGCGCCTCCCGTGCGGAATTTGCTTTTAATGCCTTATTGTGAGAAGCTCTGCTTCCGGATCCGCAAGAAAGTCCTGGATGACGTCCTCCAGATGAATCGGATCCAGCTCCTTGATAGTACATAGATCTGCTAGTTGCTTGATTTCTTCGTAATCGGTTGATACGTCAGATACGAAGGTGATTTCTTCTTCTACTGTGCGTACGCTCAGACTGTAGGTTACGTAAGTACCGAGTTCATCAGACGTGAGCGTTTCCTGCACGGGTACGTAGCGGTATTTCGGCTTTCGTACAGCAGAGAAGATTGGATTGTGGTGAATTGTGTTTTTGGACATAATACAGTCCTCCTTAATATATTTGAACTGCCGATAACGGCAAGTCCCTCTGAAAGAGTCAGTTATATTAGGCTCTTCCTGAAGGGCTCCCGATGATGATTGCCGTGGTGCTGTCCGCCAATATCCGAAGAATGATTCGGGATCAGGTGTTGGTGCGAAAGCCTGTGGGTATTGAGGCGGCGGGGAGCATGAATCTCCTCTTTACCGATAAAACGGGAACCCTGACTGAGGGGAAGATGAGCGTATGCTCCATTCTCGGCGCCGACGGTGCGGAATATACTTCCTATTCGGATTTGAAGAAAAGAGCTCCCTTACTGGCGGGGCAATACGAGTTTTCCTGCCGATACAATACGGCGTCTGCTTGGTCGGAGGGGAAGGTTTTGGGAGGAAATGCGACCGATCGGGCGCTTCTGTCTTCCATTCCTCCCGCATCTTTGGGCATGTGGGAGGTTTTGGAGCGACTGCCCTTTGACAGCGCCAAAAAGTATGCCGCCGTTTCTCTAAGAGGAGAACGGGGGCAGCGTCGCGTATTGGTAAAGGGTGCTCCCGAGCGGCTGATTTCCTCGGTTCGTTACGCATACGTGGGAGAGGGAAGAGTAGCGGCATTTGCTCCTTTTTCCTATTCTTTTTTACGGCGCATCGAGGAAATGACCGCAGGGGGCGGGCGTGTGCTTCTCCTTGCCGAGGGAGAGCAAATGACAGATGGCGCTTTTGGGGAGCTGACTTTGATAGGCGCAGTACTTCTGCGGGATCCGATCCGTCGGGAAGCAAGGGGCGCGATCCGACAGCTGAGAGGCGCGGGGATTCACGTGGTGATGATTACGGGAGACCATCCCGCAACGGCTCGAAGTATTGCGGAGGAGTGCGGGTTGCTTACAAAAACCTGTGATCTTGTGGTGACGGGAGAGGAGCTGGCGGCGATGTCGGACGAGGCTCTTGGGGAGCGGCTGTCCCGTCTTGCGGTGGTGGCAAGGGCATTGCCATCGGATAAAAGCCGTTTGGTTCGTCTGGCGCAGGAGAAGGATCTGGTGGTTGGCATGACGGGGGACGGGATCAACGATGCCCCTGCGCTGAAGCGTGCCGACATTGGATTTGCCATGGGGTCGGGAACTCACGTGGCACGGGACGCGGGGGATATTATTATTCTGGATAACAATCTGTCCTCCATTGCCCGAGCGGTGCTGTACGGTCGAACCATCTTCAAGAGCATCCGAAAGTTTATCACCCTCCAGCTGACCATGAACTTCTGCGCAGTAGGGGTGTCCATGATCGGACCCTTTGTGGGTATTGACGCGCCTGTTACGGTGGTACAGATGCTGTGGATCAATATCATTATGGATACCTTGGGCGGTCTTGCCTTCGCGGGGGAGGCTCCTCTGGATTCTTACATGAGGGAAAAGCCGAAGCGACGGGATGAGCCGATACTGAATGGGTATATGATCCATCAGATCCTTTTGCTTGGCGGCTTTACCGTAGGACTTTGTCTGACCTTTTTGCTACACCCTACGCTGTGCGCTCTCTTTCGCCAGACTCCCAATCGGCTCTGTCAGCTAACAGCATTCTTTGCGTTGTTCATTTTTACCTCGGTGTTCAATTGCTTCAATGCCAGAACCGATCGCCTGCGGCTTTTTGCCGGGGTATCCCGCAACCGCGCATTTCGGGGGATCATGCTTCTCGTTTGTCTGACGCAGATCCTGTTCGTTTATCTGGGGGGATCGGTTCTGCGTACCATGCCTCTGACTCCAAGGGAGCTGGGAACGACGCTGTTGCTTTCCCTCAGCGTTTTTCCCGCGGAGCTTCTGCGAAAGCTTCTCTGGCGTATGGGTGGGAAGCAAGAGGGCTTTTAACCAAAAAGGAAAAAGTCGAAAAAAATTTGTACGCGTTGTTACATTTTACGCCTTCGCGTTGACAAATCCGAGAAAAAGGATTATAATATAAAGGATGATTGTAGAAACGGAGGACAGAAACGTTGAAGAAAATGCGATATATTGCCCTTTCGTTCCTTGTCGCGGCGCTGCTTCTTTGCTTCTGCGCGTGTACCGACGGGGAGGAGCAGGAGGAACCGGCGCTGTTTGCCGTGACCTTTGATTCCAATGGAGGAACGGCGGTGTCCTCGCAACAGATTCCCTCGGGAGAGCTTGCCAAGGAGCCATCGATTCCCGTAAGAGAGGGATATATATTTGACTGTTGGAGAAATGCCGAAACAGGACAGCTGTGGAGCTTTACGGGAACCTACGTGGTGGGCAACGTAACCCTTCGCGCGGAGTGGATCGAGGCGTCAAGGATCTTTGAGATTGAGCGGATCGGGGAGAGTGATACGGCGCGTATTATTCGTCTGACAGACAAGGAAAGAAAAGAATACACCATTCCCTCCGCGATCAACGGGTTTACTGTGGTCAGCATTGGAAAGGATGCTTTTTCCGCATTGGATTCTGAAAAGGTATACAAGATTTCTCTGCCTGAAACGGTAACTCAGGTAGAGGAGGGGGCATTTTTGGACTGCGACGGAATCAAGATCACCGTGGGCGGTAAGCTGACTGCGGTGGGAGAGCAGGCGTTCAAAAATTGCGACAGGCTGGAGCGGATTACCTTGGCGGAGGGATTGACCGAGATCAGTGCCGAGGCGTTTTGGGGCTGTTCCGCGTTGCGAGAGCTTCGTGTCCCTGCCACGGTGCGTTTCATTGGAGAAAATGCCATGCAGGATTGCGGAGGACTTCGGTCCATCCAGATCTGCGAGGGGATAGAATCGATCGGAAACAGCGCTTTTTTGGGCTGTAACGCATTAAAGGCGGTTTATTTCAGAGGCGACGAGGCTCGTCTGGAGGAGATGTTAGAGGAAGCCGACGCCTTGAACGACCCATTGGTGGACTGTGAAAAATTTTACCTGTATTCCGAGACGAAGCCCGAGAGAGAAACGGTGTTTGAGGGATATTGGTATTTGGATGAAAACAACAATTTCCGTCTGTGGAAGATGGAATAGGAGGAAGCGTTGAAAAAGGATTGTAAACAGCTCTGCGCCAAAAGGACCTCTATCGGAGGGCAGGCGCTGATTGAAGGAATTATGATGCGAGGACCGAAAACCTCCGCTATGGCGGTGCGGACTCCCGACGGGGAGATCGTATTGGAAAAATGGGAAACACGGGCAACGGGAAAATCCAAGCTGACCCGCCTTCCCGTTATTCGCGGTGTGTTTAATTTCGTTACCTCCATGATTGACGGCTATAAGTGCCTGATGCGCTCGGCGGAGCTCGCGGGCTTGGAGGAAGCCATTGAGGAGGAGCAACGCCAGAAGGAAGCCAAGAAGGCCGAGAAACGGGCGAAAAAAAACGAGAACGCGGAACCATCGACAGAAGAATCTGTCCCTGTGGTCACGGATGCGGAAGAAAAAAAGACCGAGGAAAAGAGTTCCTCGGCGCTGATGGGTGTTCTGATGGTTGTGGCTACCGTGTTGGGTGTGGTTCTGGCAGTTGGACTGTTTATCATGCTTCCCACCTTTCTCTACGGACTTCTGGAGCGATGGATACCGTTCCTCTCCTCTTCCAACGCCGCATTGGATTCCTTGCTCAAATCGGTGTTTGAGGGAGTTTTGAAGATCGTGATTCTGGTGGCGTACATGGCTCTGGTTTCCCGCATGAAGGAGATCAAGCGGACATTCATGTACCACGGAGCGGAGCACAAGACCATCTTTTGCTACGAGGACGGCAAGCCTCTGACGGTGGAGAATGTGCGCATGGAGCGCCGCTTCCATCCCAGATGCGGAACCTCCTTCCTGATTTTGATGCTGTTGGTTGGTATTTTCGTGGGGTTCTTCATTGATCCTCTGTTTATTCTGATCTTTGGAGAGGAATTTCTGTCTCTCGGTTGGATCTATACAGCGATCCGCGCGGCAGTGAAGCTGTTGATGTTGCCCCTGACCATGGGTATCGGATACGAGCTGATTAAGCTGGCGGGAAAAAAGGGAAACGCCTTTACCCGCGTAATTTCCGCCCCCGGTCTTTGGCTGCAGCGGCTGACGGTTCTGGAGCCTACCGATGATATGATCGAGTGCGCCATTACCGCATTCAAGGAGGTCATCCCTCCCGAGGAGACCGAACAGGCATAATGAAAAAGGATCCGAGTCACTGTGACTCGGATCCTTTTTTTAGTTTTCCGAAGAATCGTCGGTCTCCTTGTCGGAGTCCTCGGTTTCTTTGTTGGGAAGATCCTCCACGGAGGTATCCTCATCAAGGGATTCTTCCTCAGGGAGAACGTCTGCATTCTCCTCGGTGGGGAGGGCGTCTTCCTCTACGTGTAGGGGAACGTCCACGTCAACCCGAAGCTTTTCCGCCTCCTCCTGACGCTTTCTTTCCTCTATTGCTTCTTTGCGGCGGCGCTCGTCGTTCTCGGCGCGGCTTCTCCGCTTTTTCGCCTCGGTCATTTCCTCCAGCTCCTCAAAGGAGGGGGCTCCGTTCATGGCGGCTTCAAATTGCTCGCCGTCCATGATCTCGTTCTTCATCAGGAATTCGGAGATGAAGTGTAGCTTATCGATCTGCTCGGTGAGAATCTTCTTGGCGCGGGTATATGCCTCGTCGATGATGGCGTGAATTTCCTTGTCAATGGTAGCGGCAGTCTCATCGGAATAATCCTGAGAGCTGGAAAAGTCTCTGCCAAGGAATACCTCGCTCTGGCCGGAGCCAAAGCGGCGGGGGCCCAGCACGTCGCTCATGCCAAGCTGTGTGACCATCTTCTTGGCAATATCGGTGGCGCGCTGAATATCGTTGGAGGCACCGCCCGAAATATCACCGAAGATCAGCTCCTCGGCGGCGCGTCCGCCCAACAACATAGCGATCTTTTCCTTCAATTCTTCTTTATAAACGCTGAATTTGTCCTCCTTGGGAGGATTCAGGGTGTATCCTAATGCGTTTCCGCTGGGGATAATGGAGATCTGCTGAACGGGATCCATATAGGGAAGCATATGGGCGATGATGGCGTGACCCGCCTCGTGATACGCCGTGTTCTTCTTTTCCCGCTCCTTCATGGCGCGGGTTTTCTTCTTGGGACCCGCAATGACCTTGATATAGGCGTCCTCGATATCCTCCATGCCAATGAGGGATTTTCCGCGGCGAGCCGCAAGGAGAGATGCCTCATTGAGCAGGTTGGCAAGATCGGCGCCCGTAAAGCCCGCGGTAGTCTTGGCGATTTTGGCAAGATCTACACCCTCCTCCAGAGGCTTGTTTCTGGTGTGCACCTTCAGGATCTCCTCTCTACCCTTGATATCAGGGTAGTTGACGGTAATCTGTCGGTCGAAGCGTCCGGGACGGAGCAGTGCGGGGTCCAGAATATCGGGGCGGTTGGTAGCGGCGATGACGATGATTCCGTCATGAGAGCCAAAGCCGTCCATTTCTACCAACAGCTGGTTCAAAGTCTGCTCGCGCTCGTCGTGACCGCCGCCGAGACCTGCGCCTCTGTGACGGCCTACGGCATCGATCTCATCAATAAAGATGATAGATGCGGGGGCTTTTCTTGCGTTTTCAAACAGATCGCGGACACGGGACGCGCCAACGCCCACGTACATTTCCACGAAATCCGATCCCGAGATGGAGAAGAAGGGAACACCCGCTTCTCCCGCCACTGCCTTGGCAAGCAGGGTCTTACCCGTACCGGGAGGGCCCATCAGCAGAACACCGTGAGGAATCTTTGCGCCGAGCTTACAGAATTTCTGGGGATCCTTGAGGAATTCCACAACCTCCTCCAGCTCTTCCTTTTCCTCGTCGGCACCCGCGACGTCGCGGAACAGGATCCGCTCCTTGGAGCTGTCGGCGGTTTTGACCCGAGCCTTGCCAAAGTTCATCATTTTCCCCGCGCCGCCCTTACCGCCTGCCGCCTGCTTGGCGATGACGAAATAGAGGATCACGATAATGACGATCACGATGATATACGGCAGGAAGGCAACCCAGATAGGTGTGGTCGCCTCGGGCTGAACGTCACAGCTTGCCAGATCGAGGTTCTGATTGTTTTTGTAGTATTCGGTAAACTGTCCTACGAAATCAACGTAAGCGGGAAGCTGATAGCCAATGGTTTTTGTAGCCGTACCTTCCACCAGTTTTCCGTTTTCATCCACGGGCAAATTACCGTTCTCGTCCAGCACGTAGACCTTCATGGTCAGATAGTAGCTGTCGTCTACCACGAATTCGGCAACGGCATCCTTCTCAAAATAGTTTAGCACGTCACCGTACTGAATCGCTTCCTCTCCCACATTCTGTCGGAACATCAGCGTCAGCGCGGCAAAAATGCCCACAATGAGCAAAAAATAAAAGATCAGAATTTTAAAATTATTTTTTTTCATCAGGTTTAGCCTTTCCTGTTTTGGTTTCGGTCATTCAATATAAATAGAAATGTAGACAGCACGCGCCCGCATCCTCGGGAGAGCAGGCTACGCCGTCCCGCGTACCGATCATGGGGACGGCAACAATACCGTCCTCGTCACAGATTACGGGCAGACGGGAGCGCAAGAATTGGGGAATCTTCTTGTCACACATTAGCTTTTTCAGGCTTTTGTGCATGCCTCCCATTCGGATTCGGTCACCCGCCACTCGGCTTCGCGCGATCAGCGTCCCATTTATTGTAGCAGAATCAAGAGACAACAATATAGATTTTTTGTAAACATTTTTCTCACTTTGTGATGATCCGATGACGATTTCAAAGTTGGTTTGTGAAATCAGGTTTGATCCCGACTTTAAAGCGACGCGATAAGGCTCTGTGGCAGAGATTTTCTCCGCATGCCTTAAAATCAGCCGTCCCTCCTCGATCACACCCTCACATCGGCAAGGCAGACAGACACGGGAATGGGGAACACCGCGCTTCGCCAGGCCCCTCAGCGCCTCCACGTGGGAGGATTCCAGAACGGCTCCCTCGGTAAGCTCCGAGAAGAGACGGCGCAGAGCGCGATTTGCGATGGCATCGGGGGATGTGTAAAGCTTTTCGGTATCCACCGAGAAGCCATCTCGAAAATCCTCCAAAAAGAGATCGGTCATGCGTTCCAGACAGAGCGAGTCGGCGCGCAGATTGGTTGTCAGCGTTGCGGCGTTTTTCACCGCGGCGGGGTTGATCTCCCGCAGGGCGGGTACCACGTTGGCGCGGAGCTTGTTTCGGGTGTAGTCGGTATCGATATTGGTGCTGTCGGTAACGAAGGAGAGGGAATGGTGTTCGCAGTATGCGAGAATTTCCTCTCGGGTCATGCCGAGAATAGGGCGAACCAGCGTTCCTGTACCGCAGGCGCGGCAAGGGGGGATTCCACAGATACCGCCAAGACCGCTTCCGCGGATCAGGTGATGAAGAATGGTTTCCAGATTGTCGTCTGCGTTGTGGGCGGTGACCAGCAGAGGAATTTTCCGTTCCTCCATGATCCGCTCAAAAAAATCGTAGCGAACGCGACGGGCGGCAGTTTCTATGCTATCTCCGCTCTTCTTTGCCTCGGCAGGAACATCCGCACGGCATACAAGCAGTTCCACACCAAGGGTACGGGCGGTATCCATGCAGAATTGCTCGTCCCGATCTGCCTCCTTGCCGCGAATCCCATGGTTTACGTGAGCGGCGCAGATGGGGGCACCCGTATGCTTACCGTACTCCAGCATCATGTGCAACAGCGCAGAGGAATCGGCGCCACCCGAATATGCCACCAAAATGGGGGTATTCTCGGGCAGTCCCGTCAGGACTGCAGGGGAGGTGAAGGTACGGGGCAGGGCATGGAAGATGGTTTTTGACATGGAGATCATTCCTCCAGATTCTTTTCCAGAGAGAGGAACTTGGTGTACCGTCCGATCCAGCCCACCTCTACGGTTCCTTGAGAGCCGTGACGGTTCTTGGCGATAATCACCTCGGCGGTATTACCGTCCTCACTGCGGGCATCTGCATCGTAGTATTCGTTTCGGTAGAGGAAGATAACGGTATCGGCATCCTGCTCGATGGATCCCGATTCACGAAGGTCGGACAGCATGGGACGCTTGTCGGTACGGCTCTCGGGTCCACGAGAGAGCTGAGAGCAGCAGATAATGGGTACGTTTAACTCCTTTGCCATCAGCTTCAGGTTGCGGGAGATCTCCGCCACCTCCTGAACGCGGTTGTCGGTGCGACGGTCGCTTTGCATCAGCTGGAGGTAGTCGATGACGACCAGTCCCAGATTTTGTACGCGGCGAAGCTTACCCTTCATACCCGACACGGTAATACCTGCCGTATCGTCGATCAGCATGTTACAGGTAGCCAGCTTGCTTGCAGCCCCCGCCAGATCCTCCCATTGCTTGGAGTCCAGCTTGCCGGTACGGAGGGCATAGCTGTCGATGAGCGCCTCGCTGGAAAGAATACGGGTTACCAACTGCTCGGCAGACATTTCCAGGGAGAAAATGCAAACGTTCTTTCCGGTTTGAAGCGCCACGTTTGTGGCAATATTCAGACAGAAGGAGGTCTTACCCATACCGGGGCGGGCACCTACTAAAATCAGGTCGGAGTTGCCCATTCCTGCCAGCATGGTATCAATGCCGGAAAATCCGGTCTTGGTTCCTCTGGCGCCTTCTCCTTCCTCGGCGACGGTATGAAGCTCGCCGTAGACGTTTTGCAGTACGTCCTGAATACGGCGGAAGCTCTTGGTATCCCGTCCTTGGGCAATATCAAAGATCATTGCCGACGCATAATCCACCAGCTCCTCGGTAGCGCCTTCCTCGCTGTACGCCTTATCCGAAATATCGGAGCAGACGCTGATCAGCTGACGAAGACGGCTCTTGTTTCTGACAATGGTGGCATAGTCCTTGATATTCAGGGAATTGGATACCGACTGATACAGGGAGCGGATATAGTCTTCTCCTCCCGATTTGCTGTATATTCCCTTGGTGACTAAGGTATCAATGAGGGTTACTACGTCGATCTCCTTATTGATGAGGAAGAGCTCCTGCATAGCGGTGAAGATCTGAGTGTGCTCATTCAGATAAAAATCAGAGGGGGAAATCAGCTCGGTTATGTCGTTCATCGCCTCGGGATCCACCAGAATGGCACCGAGAAGCGATTGCTCGGCAATCAGGGAGAAGGGTAATTTTCTTACAAGTTCGTCATTCATTGCTTTGATGATCCTTTGTGCTTTCTTTTTTACCTTCTTGTGATTGGGTTAAATCTTACTTTCCGCAGACCTCAATGTGAATCTTTCCCGTTACGTCGTTAAACAGACGGACGTCGGCGGAAAAGGTACCGAAGGACTTGATCGGTACGGCAAGGGTGATTTTTCGCTTGTCGATCTCGATTCCAAAATCCTTTTTCAGAGCCTCGGCGATCTCCTTGGAGGTAACCGAGCCGTACAGACGCTTGTCGGGACCCGCGGCGTAAGCGAACTTTACCACGATGGATTCCAGACGCTTGGCAATATCCTGCGCGTTCTGCTTTTCTACCTCCAGCTTGTGAGCCTTGGAGGCTTCCTTGTTCTTGATTTCATTGAGCGCCTTGTTGTCGGCGGGGATTGCGAGCTTCTTTGGGAACAGAAAATTACGGGCATAGCCGTCGGATACCTCCACGACCTGATCCTTCTTGCCCTGACCCTTTACGTCAGCGGTTAAAATAACTTTCATGACTTATGTCTCCTTTATACTTGGGGTGTTTTGTTTTTGCTTGTTGCAGGCGTTTGTTTTTTCTCGCCGTCGAAATACGCGTCAATGGCCTCTTTCAGCATTTTTTCGGCATCCTCCAGCTCACTCTGTGCCAGAGCGGCTCCCGCCACGTCAAAGTGACCGCCGCCTCCGATTTTCTCCAGAATCAGCTGAACGTTGATGCTACCGTCCGAACGGGCGGAGATGTGAACCGTCTCTCCGATTCGAATCAGCGCAAAGGCGGCGTGAACCGAGCGAACGGTCAACAGCTTATCTGCCGCTTTTGCCGCGGCAACGCGGTCACCGCCCGAGCCGCTTCCCTCCAAAGAGGTAATGGCGATCCGATCGCGGTAGATTTTCGCCTCGGAACCGAACTGTGCTTCGGTATGATAGTCCTCGAAGGCTTCCTCAAAGAAGGTTCGGGCATACTCGGTGCTGGCGCCTGCGCTTCGAAGATACAGCGCCGCGGCGAAGGTTCTGGTTCCAACGGTACGTGTAAAGTTCTTGGTATCCACCATGATACCAGCCATCAGCAGGTTGGCTTCCTCCTTCCGCAGCGTCCCCGCGGGCAGACTTTGCTCCAGAATCTCGGAGATCAGCTCACTGGCAGAGGAGGCAGAGGGATCGATATAGGAAAGCTGTGGCTCGTTGGCAAATTCCTCCTTCTTGATATGGTGGTCGATCACCACGGTCTTGAAGGAGTTGTTGGCAATCTCGGGAGCCTCCAAAATCGAGAAATTGTTGGCATCCACAATGATCAGAAGCGTGCCGAAGGAGCTCTGTGCCAAGCCATCCACACCGTCTACGAACATATTGCGGTAGTCGGACAGTCCGCAAAGCCGATCGGTACATGCCCGAAAGTTTTCGGATTCGGTATCGGTGATGATCTTGGCGTCCACGCCGATGAATTTACAAAGAGCGGCAATGCCCACGCATGCGCCGATGGAGTCAAAGTCGGGATTGCTGTGTCCCATTACCAGTACGTTGGGGGAGGAGGCGATCATGGAACAAAGCTTGGCTGCAATGACACGGGCGTGTCCGCCGGTGCGCTTTTGCTGACTCTTGATCTTTCCTCCGAAGAAATCGTTTCCCTTTTCGGTTTTCAGTACCACCTGGTCACCGCCGCGCTGAAGCGCCATATCCAAGGAGCTCAGGGCGTCCCGCTCTCTCTCCGCGAGAGAGCTTCCCGTAGTGGCGATTCCTATGGAGACGGTGATAGGCATGCTGTCATCTCCGATGCGGATATCTCGAATGGCATCTAAAATTTCAAATTTGTTCTCAATGCAGGTATCCAGCATTCGGCGGGAGAGGAAGAAAATATAGCGGTTTCGGTCGTATTCCCGTATCATGCCTCCCAGAGAGGTTGCCCATTCCTTCAGACGGTGCTCTACCTGACGCGCCTCCGATTCGTAGCTGACCTTCACGTATTGGGCGATCTCATCCAGATTGTCCAGTACGATATAGCCAACGGCGCAAAGGTCGTTCCGATAGCGGGTACGGATTTCCAAAAGCTCGGTGACGTCATGGAAAACAAGCATGTAATAGGTCTTGCTTTTGGCGCGGAGGGGATGACAGTCTACCCAATAGCTTTTCTCCCGAATCACCACCTGACACGGAGAGATCTCCGCGGATGCTCCGTCAGATTCTTGGAGCTCCTCCTCTTTGGCGGGAGCTTGAGATCCTTCTGCCATAGCGGTTGCGAGAAGCTCCTCCATGGAACGGTCGCAAAGAGAGGTGATATCGGTATTAAAGACGGAGTCCCAGATGCCTACTGCCGACCGCATGGCGGCGTTGATGGTAACGATGCGTCCCGTCTCACTGACGACGGCGTAGGGAATATTCAGTTGATTCCGAACGGCGTAAATGACGCTGTTGTTCTGCTCCTCCGCCGCGTCAAATTCCAGTCGATACCGCTTCATTTGTCTGCGGGAGACGAGAAATACGCAAAGAGAGGCGCAAAGATACACGCCGATGAGGATCAGTCCCCACAAAGCGGGGGATTGCTCCGTATAGGTGCAAAGGGCGATATGGATCGAAACCGCCGCCACTGCGAAAATCACGTACAGGCGAGAAGGAAGCTCCTCTATGCGGCGCAACGGATCCATCTTTTTGTTAGACATAACGGTTTTGTCCTTTCTTTCCAAAGCGCGGGGCTTTAGGATTTATTCTGATTCTTGCGGAGACGAAGTCTACCGAGAATAACCACGCCGGCGCCGAAGGCGGCGGCGAGAGGAAGCATAACGGAAGGGAAATTAAACGTAAGCAGCATGACCCCCAGATAAAGAACGGTGGAAAAGCAAGAGGGGGCTTTGGCAAACAGCAGGGCATTCATGGCGATCCAAGCGGTCATCAGCATACCCGGCGCCAAAATCAGATAGAGATTCTGCGCCACGGCACCAAAGAGAGCCGTTTGCTCGCTCACGAGGATCACCGACAAAAGCATCGCCGCAAAATAAAGGAGAGCGGAGGTCAGACTCATGTCGAAGGAGATCATTTTTTTTAAGGATTTTTCATCCTCTCCCTGTCCGATCAGACATCGAAGCGCCGCGGAATGGATGCCAAACGCTACCAGCATGGCAAGAATTACAATCAGGGCGGGGAGAACGTTAAAGAGCGCGGTCACCAACGTGTCGACATAGCTGGCGGCATCGGCATTGGTGCCGAGAGGAAGACCCGAGATCACTACCGATTCTCCGATCGCTCCGGTTGCTCCCAGACGGATCTCCTCCAAGAAGAGGCGAAATGCGGTCAGAGAAAGGGACCCCAATCGACGGTGGAGAAATACACCAATCATGGGAAGAGTCACAGCGAGCAACGTTACGCTCATGCGACAGACGGCGGGGATTCTATTCGTTCTTGTCCGCAAGCAAAGCCACAGCATCAGTGCGGGAGGGAGAACGGCAAGGGTGAGCGCGGCGGATATGGGATTCCAAAGGAGCAACGCCGAGAGTCCATAGGCAAGAATCGGCAATGCGGGGGCAAAGACACCGCCGCCGCGGCGGCAAAATACGCAAAAGGAGCAGCATGCGCTAAGAAGGGAACCGAATAGCCCCGAAACGTAGGGCGTGCCTCCTAAAAAAGCAAACGTGGCAAGGACTGCGATGTGACCGAGTGCCCCCGAGAGCGAATGCGTCAGCCAAATCTGGGCTGCCATGCTGATCAGCGTAAGCACTAGTCCCAGCGTCTGCACACCCCCTATGCGGGAATATCCCGAAAGCAAGAGAGAGACACCGACAGATGTCACAAGATAAATACAACCTGCCCACCAAAGCTCCGCGCGCGGCGAAACCGAGGAGGACCGGGAATTTGATTTGGATTGTTTCAATGAACACCTCACAAATAGAATGCCGAGATCGGACATCTCGTTTAGGGAATAACAACCCTATTATAGTATTATACCATATCCGTTTAGGTTTGTAAACAGAAAAAACGAAATTCCTTTCCAAAAATATTTATATTTATAAGAGTTGCGGCGGAGAGAAAGAGGGGAGATCTGCGAAGAGAAAAATATTTTTGGAAAAAAACGAAAAAACTCTTGCAATTCAAATTAAAGTGTGCTATAATAAGCAAGATGAGAGTGGGTTTGAGAGAACCCACTCTTAATTGTTGAAGATCGCCGGAGATGTCCGGCAGGAGGAAATCATGGCTAAAAACGGAAGCATTGCCGATACCGTACGGGCGCTGGCAGAGCCGATTGCCGACTCCCTTGGCTGTTGGGTCTGGGACGTGGAGTACGTCAAGGAGGGTGCGAAACGGATTCTTCGGATCACCATTGATTCGGAGGAGGGGATCACCATCAACGACTGCGAAGCGCTTCACCGCGCCATTGACCCCGTGCTGGATGAGGCAGACCCCATCGAGGAGCAATATTATCTGGAGGTTTCCTCTCCCGGTGTGGAACGGGAGCTGCGGACCGAGGAGCATATCGTCGCTTGCGAGGGATGGGATGTAGAGGTTCGACTCTATGCGCCGATAAACGGTACCAAGATTTTTCGCGGCGTTCTGTTGCCTTTGGGGGAGCAGGGCGAGATCCGCATTGATGCGGCGGGAGAGACGATGGAATTTCCTCGCGCCGCCGTTGCAAAGCTGAGAACCTATTTTGAATTTTAAGACCAAGAAATTGAAAATCGTAAAGGATGGAAACTTGAAATGAACAAGGAATTTTTCGTAGCGTTGGATCTTCTCGAAAAGGAGAAGGGAATCCCCAAGGAATACATGCTGGAAAAGATTGAAGCAGCGTTGCTGTCCGCGTTTAAGAAGGAATTCGGCGCCAACACCCTGATGCGTGTCAACATTGACCCCGTCAAGGAGGATGTGAAGGTCTATCTGCAGAAGGAGGTCGTTGAGGTGGTAGAGAATCCTCAATGCCAGATCTCTCTGGAGGATGCCAAGGCAATCAGCAGACGCAATACCCTTGGAAAGATGGTGGAGACCGAGGTCAAGACCAAAAACTTCCGCCGCCTGTCCGCCGCCGCGGCGAAATCCGTGATTATTCAGGGAATCCGCGAGGGGGAGCGCAAGGTCATGCAGGACGCGTATGAGAGTCAGCGTGAGGAGATCATCACCGCAACCGTCAGCAAGGTGGATCCCGTGAACGGAAACGTTGTGGTAGATACGGGAACGGGTCGCGCCGTTTTACTGAAGGGGGAGCAGATTCCCGGAGAGTACTTCTATGTGGATCAGAAGATCAAGGTATTCGTTATGGAAGTAAACAAGGAGACCAAGGGACCGCTGGTTACCCTGTCCCGCTCTCACGCCGGTCTGGTTCGCAGAATGTTCGAGCTGGAGGTTCCCGAGATTCAGGACGGCGTGGTGCTGGTAAAGGGTGTTGCCCGTGAGGCGGGCTCCAGAACCAAGATCGCCGTATGGTCCCGTGACGAGGACGTAGATGCGGTGGGCGCGTGCATTGGTGCTCACGGCATGAGAATCAACGGAATCGTTCAGGAGCTGAACGGAGAGAAGATCGATATCGTAAAATACAGTGAGATTCCCGAGGAATACGTAGCGGCGGCACTTGCTCCCGCAACCGTTCGTTCGGTCACCTTTACCGCCGAGCGCGCTTGCCGTGTAATCGTGGATGCGGATCAGCTCTCTCTTGCCATCGGTAAGGAGGGTCAGAACGCAAGATTGGCGGCGAGACTGACGGGAATGAAGATCGACATTAAGTCCGAATAATCCGAAACAAGAGGAAAGAAACTATGGAGCAGACGCAGAAGCCGAGAAAAATTCCTATGCGGCAATGCCTCGGCTGTAACGAACACAAACCCAAGAGGGAGCTCCTTCGTGTGGTAAGAGGTCCTGAGGGAGAGATCTCGCTGGACTTTACCGGAAAGAAATCGGGGCGGGGCGCCTACGTTTGCCCTGACTCCCGGTGTCTGAAAAAGGCAAGAAAATCGGGACGGATCGCGCGCAGCCTGGACTGTGAGATCCCCGATCCCGTATGGGAGCAGATGGAGCGGGAGCTTGCCGCCCATGAGTGAAAGAAATGAGCAGGTAACGCTGTCCCGTCTGGGACTTTGCGTCCGAGCGGGAAAGGTGATCTTCGGGGTTCCGCAGATTTGTGAGGCAATGCGAAACGGGAAAAATCCCCCTCTTGCCGTTTTCGAAGCGGCGGACACCTCCGAGAACACCCATAAGCGAATCACCGACAAATGTCAATATTATAACGTAATGCAGATCCGCCTGAGCTGTGACGGGGCAACCCTGGCCGCCGCTCTCGGAAAAAGCGGGGCGCTGGGCGCGGTTGCCGTGACCGACCAACGAATGCGCGACATGGTTCTGCAGAGAAAAGACCCACGGCAACCCAAAACCTAAATCCAAATGGAAAGGACGTTCTCCGCCGACCACGGAGAGCAGGTATCACGTATGGCAGCAAATCAAACATCCAATTTATTGAAGGTGAATCAGTTCGCCAAGGATATGAATATGAAGACCAAGGATATGGCGGTCATTCTGGAGGAGAAGGGAATTGCGATCAAATCGCAAAAGCCCCTGGAGCCTGCGGAATTTGACGTTCTCTTTGAGGCATTGACCAAGGGGAACCAGATCACCAATATCGAGGATTATCTGGACGGTGTGACCTACATTCCTTCCAAGAAAAAGGCTGTGAATACCGAAAAGGCGGAGAAAAAGCCTGCGCCGGAGACGGAGGGGAAGACAGAGAAGACCCCTGTAGCGGAGACGGCTCCCGCGGAGAAGAAGGCGGAAGCTCCCGTAGCGGAAAAGAAGGCGGAGCCTGCGGCACAACCCAAGGTGGAGACGAAGCCTGAGGGTAAGCCCGAGGTGAAATCTGACCCCAAGCCCGAGGCAAAGCCCGAGCCCAAGAAGGAGATCAAGCCCGCCACGTCCGCTCCTGCCGCAAAGCCGGGACAGAGACCAATGGAGTCCAGACCCCAGGGCAACGGTATGCCGAGAGCCAATGACGGCGCAAGACAGCCCCAGCGGAACGACCGTCCCGCGGGACAGGGAATGGGAGGCGCAAGACCTCAGAATGGAGATCGGTTTGCTCCCCGTCAGCCCGGTCAAAACGGATCCTTTGGTCAGAGATCCTTTGATCGAGCGCCCGCGCAAGGACAGAATGGCTATGCCCCCCGTCCTCAGAACGATCGCTTTGCGAACCCCTTCGGCGGCGCCCAGAGAGGACCTCAGGGTCAGAAGCCTCAGGGACAGAGAAATAACGATCGCATGGGTGGCGGACAGTTCAGAGATAAGGACGAGCGCGTTCAGAGAGGTCCCATTGAAAAGTTCAAGCCCCAGCTCATCGTCCGCAGTCAGACCGTTAAGGGTGACGAGGCTCCCAAGCAGAGAGGCGCGACGCGAGTGGTAGACATGAGAGCGGGAACGGTGGATCTGTCCAAGTACGACGAGAGACTGGACAACTTCGTGCCGGATTCCATGGGAGATCTGCGGGGCGGAAACCAAAGAGTCAAGAAGCAGAATCAAGCCGGAGGCCGCATGGCACCCGGTAAGAATAATAAATTTGCCAAGGGCAAGAAGAGCCCCCAGCCTGTAACCAAGGCGCCTACCAGTGTGACTCTCCCTGAGGAGATCATGGTCAGCGAGCTGGCATCCCGCCTGAAGGTGACTGCCGCGGAGATTGTCAAGCGCTTGATGATGCTCGGCATGATGGTGACCGTTAACCAGACGGTGGATTACGATACTGCCGCTATCGTTGCCGACGAGATGGGAATTGCCGCTACCAAGGAGGTGGTGGTGACCATTGAGGAGCGTCTCTTTGGCGAGGAGGAGGACAGCGAGGAGAATCTGGTAACCAGAGCCCCCGTCGTCTGCGTTATGGGTCACGTTGACCACGGTAAGACCTCGATTCTGGACGCGATCCGTCATACCCGTGTAACCTCGGGCGAGGCGGGCGGTATTACCCAGCACATCGGTGCGTACCGCGTGAGGGTCAACGGACAGGATATTACCTTCCTGGATACCCCCGGACACGAGGCGTTTACCGCAATGCGTGCCCGCGGAGCCCAGTCTACCGATATCGCAATTCTGGTGGTTGCCGCCGATGACGGTATCATGCCCCAGACGATTGAAGCGATCAACCACGCCAAGGCGGCGGGAATTGATATCATCGTTGCCATCAACAAGATGGATAAGCCTACGGCAAATCCCGACAACGTCAAGCAGGAAATGACCAAGTACGATCTGGTCCCCGAGGAGTGGGGAGGAGACGTGATCTGCGTTCCCGTATCGGCATTGACCGGAATGGGTATTGACGATCTGCTGGAGAACGTTCTGCTGGTTGCCGAGGTGAAGGAGCTGAAGGCAAATCCCAACCGTCGCGCCAAGGGTCTGATCATCGAGTCCAAGCTGGATAAGGGCAGAGGTCCCGTTGCTACCGTGCTGGTACAGAACGGTACGCTGCGCGTAGGTGACGTGGTGATCGCGGGAACCTCCGTCGGACACGTTCGTGCCATGATCGACGACAAGGGAAGAAACCTCAAGGAGGCAGGACCCTCCGTGCCCGTTGAGATCCTCGGTCTGTCCGAGGTGCCCTCCGCGGGAGATGAGTTCAACGCGGTCGTAGACGAGAGAATGGCGAGAACCCTTGCCGATCAGCGGAGAGCCGAGGCGAAGGAAGAGGTATTCAAGGCAAATGCCAGAGCAAACCTGAACGATCTGTTTGCCCAGATTTCCGAGGGCGTCAAGGAGCTGAACATCATTGTCAAGGCAGACGTGGCAGGCTCTGCGGAGGCAGTCAAGCAGTCCCTTGAGAAGATCTCCAACGAGGAGGTCAAGGTCCGTGTGATTCACGCGGCGGCGGGAGGAATCCGCGAGGGTGACGTTATGCTGGCGGCGGCATCCAATGCCATTGTTGTAGGCTTTAACGTCCGTCCCGATAAGGGCGCGATTGACAGCGCGGAGCGACAGGGCGTAGAGATCCGTACCTACCGCGTCATTTACGATTGCATCAACGAGATCACCGACGCGATGAAGGGTATGCTGGCTCCCGAGTTCAAGGAAAATCTGTTGGGTCACGCAGAGGTCAGACAGACCATTCACGTGCCGGGAGTGGGAACCATTGCGGGCTCCTATGTACAGGATGGTAAGGTCGTACGTTCGGCCATGATCCGTGTTGTGCGTGACGGAATCGTGATCTTCGAGGATAAGATTTCCTCCTTGAAACGGTTCAAGGACGACGCCAAGGAGGTAGCACAGGGATACGAGTGCGGCATTGGTCTGGATCGATTCAACGACATCAAGGTAGGCGACATTTTGGAGGCTTACGTGATGGAAGAGGTTGCACGATAACAACTGAAAAAACGGCTTGCGGAGACCCGCAAGCCGTTTGTAGTTTGGGAGGGTTTGTCGAGTTTTTCCGAATGGAAAACGAATGAAAAATAGAGCTTGACAAGTGATTTTGGGAATGATATAATCAAAATTGTATACGATATCCTGCCAACCGTCAGCAGGATTTTCTGTATTGCAGGGGAGAGACCCCTACGTGCTTTTTGAAAAGCTTGCTGAAAAATTTGGGGTCGCTGTAGCCGACACAAACTCCGATCTGCTTGACGCTCATGTCGGTGTTCAACAGCAAATAGCAGGCGTGCTCCATGCGCAGACCGATCAGGTAAGCCGTGGGAGACGTCCCCATTTGCTCACGGAACAGAACGATATAACGGGAATGGCTCAAATTTTCCATGGCGGCAAGCTCGGGGATTCGAAGCTCCTCTTGATAGGCGGTGTGCATTCGGTGGAGGGAACGCTCCAAAGCCGTTTTTTGGGAGACGGTAACGGAGCGCGCCGCGGTGAGAATCAGCTGTTCCAAGGCGCAAGCCATTTCTTGGCGGAGATGGGGCGCTTTGCTGTCACCGATGGAAAGCATTCGCCCGAATTGCTCGGCGACGGGGCGGGAGTCTCCCGCTTTGCGGCAAAAAGGAAGGGGCCACAGACCGCATTCTTCCAGAAATCGGGGAACGTAGGAACCGGTAAAATGAGCCCAGAGATATCGCAGGGGCTCCTTGCCGCGATAGGCATAGCAATACGCGTAGCGAGGCGGAAAGATCAGGATCGTACCCGCCGTCACCGTCTGTATTCCTTCGGGGAGCGTCACGTCCAGCTCTCCGCGGAGCAGGTAGAGGAAATAATAGTCCTCTCTGCCGTCGACGTTGTGCGTGGTGAAGGGAAAAACCGAGTCCAGATCTCCCGCGCAGTTGACCTCCAGGGGATATTCCTCCGATGCTCTGCTGCAGGCATTCAGATCATGTCCGTCGGGAAAGGCTTGATAGGATCGCATAGAACCTCCTTGAAAACAGTAAAAAAATACAACAATACAGTAATTCAGTCAATGGACAATGCGTTGAAACTATTATAAATAAGGGTGTTTTGTCAAGCGTGTTTTGAAAAACAAGCGTGATTTTGAAAAAGACAGAACAAAAAAATACATAAAATAGGAGAAGAAAATGAAGACGGTATTGATCATTGGAGCGGGATGCAGAGGACGGGGATACGCGAAAATTGCCGCCGCCATGGGCGAGGAATTCAAGATCATTGGCGTTGCCGAGCCCATTGAGCATCGCAGAAACTTCATAAAGGAAACCTATTCGATTCCCGAGGAGATGTGTCATACCTCTTGGGAGGATTTTTTGAGCCGTCCCAAATTTGCCGATCTTTGCGTGATCGCTACCATGGACAGAGACCATCTCGCGCCCGTTCTTGCGGCAATCGACAAGGGATACGACATTTTGCTGGAGAAGCCCATGGGCGCCACTCCCGAGGAGTGCTGCGTCATTGAGCGCGCCGCCGCGGAGAAGGGCGTGTTCGTTCAAGTCTGCCACGTGCTTCGCTTCACCCCCTTTTTCTTGGCGCTGAAGAGACTGATCGACGGCGGACGAATCGGAACCCCCCTCCATATTCAGCACATCGAGTGCGTGGGCAATATCCACCAGAGCCACAGCTTTGTGCGGGGCAACTGGCATAACAGCAAGGAAAGCACCCCCATGATTGTGCAGAAGACCTGTCACGATATGGATATTATTCAGTGGCTTCTTGGAAAGAAATGCACACGTGTACATAGCTTCGGATCCCTCAGCTACTTCTGCGAGGAGAACGCGCCCGCGGGAGCGCCTGCGCGCTGTACCGACGGCTGTCCTCACGCGGATACCTGTAACTATAACGCGATCAAGATCTATATGGAGATCAAAAAGGGCAGAAGCTTTGCCAAGACCGCGGCGGGGGGAAAAGAGATTTATACTGACGAGGAAATGATGGAGCGTCTGCGCACCACCAACTACGGAAAATGCGTGTTCCGGATGGATAACGACGTGGTGGATCACCAGACTGTCAATCTGGAATTTGAGGGCGGAGCCACCGTCAGCTTTTCCATGTGCGCCTTTAATAGGGGCGGACGAAATATCCGCATTATGGGTACCGAGGGCGAGCTGACGGGTAACATGGATGAGGATTTTGTGACGCTGTACGATTTTACCACGAGAGAAACGACAAAAATCCCGATCTCCGAGATGCAGGTGGACGATTCCATCGACGGCGGACACGGCGGAGGAGACGAAGGCATCATGCGCGCTCTGCGGGACCGTCTGAACGGCAAGCGCGAGAACGTGTCCTTCTGTACCATTGAGGAGACCTGTCGCAATCACCTGATCGCCTTTGCGGCAGAGGAATCCAGAATCACCGGAAAGGTCGTAGACCTTGCGGAATACGAAAAAAATTAGGCGGCTTGATCTGACCTTTAACAGAGGCGGATCGGAGCGCCGATCAATAAAGGAGAGCATAATGAGCAGCAGACCCGCGTGTGAGAAGATCCATGAGGCAATGGAGCAATTCTTTGGAGAGATCCTGACCCGATGCGAACCCTATGGAAACGGACATATCAACGACACCTTTCTGGTGGAGTCAAAGGGAAAGCGCTATATCCTTCAGCGTATGAATAATACCGTCTTTCCTTATCCCGAGGAAATGATGGAGAATATTGCGGGAGTCACCTCCCATATCCGCGCCAAGGCAGAGGAGCGGGGAGAGGATACCGAGCGAGTGCCCTTGACCGTAATTCCCACGAGGAATGGCTTGAACTGTTATCGCGACAGCATCGGTTCCTGGTGGCGCGTTTACGTATTCGTAGAGGAAACGGTTGCCAGGGATCAGGTGGAGTGTGCGGCGGATTTTGAGATCTGCGCGGAGGCGTTTGGCAAATTCCAGCAGGACCTTGCCGATTATCCCGCGGAGAAGCTCCACGAGACCATCAAGAATTTCCATAACACCCCATGGCGTGTAGCGAATCTGAAAAAAGCGGTTGCCGCGGACGTCTGCGGCAGATGCGGAGAGGTGGCGCAGGAGATCGGCTTTGCTCTCGCGAGAGAGGAGTTTGCGGGAACGCTGGAGCGCGCGAGAGAGGCGGGCGAGCTGCCTCTGCGAGTCACCCACAACGACACCAAGCTCAATAATATCCTCTTTGACGCAAAAACGGGCGAGGCGATCTGCGTAATCGATCTGGATACGGTCATGCCAGGCTATTCGGTCACCGATTTCGGAGATTCCATTCGCTTCGGCGCCAATACCGCCGTGGAGGATGAGCCCGATCTTTCCAAGGTTTCTCTGGATCTCGATTTGTTTGAGGCGTATGCCCGCGGATTCATTCGCGGCTGTGACGGAAAGCTTACCGCGAAGGAGCTGGAGCTTCTTCCCGAGGGAGCCATGATGATGACCTATGAGTGTGGCATTCGATTCCTGACCGACTATCTGTCG
Organism: Eubacteriales bacterium; assembly: GCA_045588165.1. Lineage (GTDB taxonomy): Bacteria > Bacillota > Clostridia > Oscillospirales > CAG-272 > HGM12713. Next base: position 52,973 of record JAZNDP010000100.1, read on the forward strand.
GGAGATACCTATTTCAAGATCCATCGCCCGAAGCACAATCTGGATCGTTGCCGCGATCAGTTCGCTCTCCTTGCCGATATGGAGCGAAAACTGCCCGAAATGAAGGCGATCGTGAAAAAACTGGCAGGGAAATAAGAATAACGAATAATACAATA
>JAZNDP010000101.1:0-2355 GCA_045588165.1 Eubacteriales bacterium
GCGATTATCGCAAAAGAGATCGTGCCTTATATTTATAAAGGCTAACAATAAACAACCGCCGCGGTTCAGCACTGCGGCGGTTCATTTTGTTATAGCAGATATGCAAATAGGTTGACCATTTCTTCAACACTTTCAGCAAAATCATGTTCGATCCAGAGACGGGCAACTCCGGCGCATGATCCTGAAAACATGGCGCGGATATAAGGCGATTCCGCGTTATGCCCGCAAAGGATGGGAACGATGTCGTTTTCTATCATGATAAAAAAGTTGTAGAGCATGTTTTGTCTGTGGAGAGTTTTGAATATATCTTCGTGTTCTTTAATGAAATTGAACCTCGGGGTGAGAAATTCCTCAATATTACCGCTACCGTACAAACGTACGGGAATCTCATGGCTTTCGAATCTTTCGCGGTAGAGATCGGTGATATAGCTGCATATAAGGTCTTCCTTGCTATCAAAATTGCGGTAAAAGCTGCTTCTGCCCACACCTGCGACTCTGACGATGTCGCTTACCGTGATTTTGGCGAACTCCTGTGATTTCATAAGTTTTAAAAGCGCGATAGCAAGCGCCTCTCGTACGGTTTCGTTAACGCTCATTACTTCTTTCATGATACAATCTCCCGTGATTTGTTTCACTGACGAACAAAATACTTTATTTTTATCTGAAATTATGGTATTATATTTATGGTCGTAAGACAGCGCTTACTATATTATATCATAAAAAGGAGAAAAAGTAAATGCAACTCGAAAACAAAAAAATAATTGTATCCGGCGGAACCAGAGGTATCGGTGCCGCAACAGTTAAGCTCTACGTAAAAGAGGGTGCGCAGGTAGTGTTCTGCGGAACCAATGATGTCCGCGGCAAGGAGACAGAAGAGAAGGTCAATTCCCTCGGATTCCCCGGAAAAGCAACCTATATTAATTGCAATATCGCATCCAAGGAGGCTGTTGATGAATTTTTTGCAAAGGCGATGGAGATTCTTGGCGGTCTTGACGTTCTTGCAAACATAGCAGGTGTTGAGGCTAATATGGCAGCAACCGATTATACCAAAGAAAGCACCGAGTTCCTTATGGACGTAAATGTATACGGTACCGTATATACCAATCAGGCTGCTTACAAGATTTTCAAGGCAAACGGCGTTGAAGGATCTATTATCAACTATGCCTCCGACGTTGCTCTTTCCGGTATGCCCAATGGCGCAATGTACGCGGCTTCCAAGGCAGCGGTTCTCGGCTGGAGCCGTTCGATTGCTATGGAATGGGGCATTGAATCCAACGTGCGCACAAACTGCGTAAACCCCACTATCAGAACGGAGATGTACGAGCAGTGGCTTGCAACCGTTGATCCCGCGGTTAAGGCTATGCACCTTGAGGGACTCAAGCGCCGCTATCCCATCGACGGTATGATGGGCGACGCTGAGCGCGATTGCGCACCTATTATGGTATTCCTCGCATCCGAGGGCTCTCGCTATATCAACGGTCAGATTTTCTGTGTAAACGGCGGAGCTACAATGGTAAGATAATTACTGTTATTTATAATGAAAAGCAGAGGCTTAGCCTCTGCTTTTCTTATTAAAACATCTTATTGATCTCGGAGAGCGTCTTTCTCACAAGCAGATCGCCACCCTCGTGTCCGGCTGTGCCGCTGGAAACGTATGCGGAGTAGTGACCGCCCTTTTCGGCTTTCTCGGTCGGCAGATAGCCCTTGCTTCCACAGCAGAGCTGAATGAGGAAAGTCTGTGCTGCCTTGCTGCGCGAGCGGATGCGGTTGCCGTAGTCGAGGAAAAGCTCGTAGGGGTTGGTCGCAAAGGCAATGTCGCCAAGGCGGAGGATGTGGATCTCGATCGGGTCGGTGTCAACCGTCTGCTGAACCTCGTATCTTGCCACGGTTCCCGCGTGGACGTGCATTGCGGCGTTATCCTTGAATGTGAGATCGCCCGTATGTTTTTCGAAGAATGATTTGATCGCCTCAAGCGCGCGATCTTTTTCCTCGATAGTCACGCGGCGGAGGGGAATGTCGAGGTTGATAACCTTGTGTGCAAATTCAGCCTCATCGGTGTATGAATCGATCTCGTCATAAGCGTAAAGGATCTCGTCCGTGATCCTGCGTGCGGCGCGGACACAGCCCTTTTCATCGAACATCGAAGGATCGGCGCGGCGCACTGGTACGTTTTCGCGGATTATGTTGGGGTCGTTGATCGGGCTTTCGGGCTCGACCCAACGGATCATATCGCGCGGGCACTGGTCGCCTGCGGCAGAGCAGAGAGGGAGCAGGAAGATGCCTTCGCCGAATTTCGCGCGGAGGTTCTTTTTGACGTCGCCCCAGAAATCAGCGGAGATGATATTTCTGTGCTCA
>JAZNDP010000102.1:0-3072 GCA_045588165.1 Eubacteriales bacterium
CAAACGAAGGTACCGCGAAGCTTGTTGAGTACCAGAGTGGTGAGAGCCTCGCCCTCTACGTCCTCCGCGATGATCAACAGCTTTCTGCCTGCCTGAACGACCTGCTCAAGAACAGGGAGAACCTCCTGAATGTTGGAGATCTTCTTATCGGTGATCAGAATGAGGGCATCATCCAGAACTGCCTCCATCTTATCCATATCGGTTGCCATGTAGGGAGAGAGGTATCCGCGGTCAAACTGCATACCCTCAACCACCTCGGAGTAGGTGTCGGCAGACTTGGACTCCTCTACAGTGATAACGCCGTCGGAGGTTACCTTATCCATGGCGTCCGCAATCAGCTGACCGATGACCTCGTCACCTGCGGAAATGGTTCCGACACGGGCGATATCGTCGCTGCCGTTGACCTTCTTGGAGTTGGCTACCAGCGTGTCAACCGCCTTGTCAACCGCCTTCTTGATACCCTTGCGAACCACCATGGGATTGGCTCCCGCGGTTACGTTCTTCATACCCTCGCGAACGAAAGCCTGAGCCAGAAGCGTTGCGGTGGTAGTACCGTCACCTGCGGCATCGTTGGTCTTGGTTGCGACCTCCTTTACCAGCTGTGCGCCCATGTTCTCGGCTTCATTCTCCAGCTCGATCTCCTTGGCGATGGTCACGCCGTCGTTGGTGATCAGGGGAGAGCCGTATTTCTTGTCCAGCACCACGTTTCTTCCCTTGGGACCCAAGGTGATCTTTACGGTGTCAGCCAGCTTATCCACGCCGCGGCAGAGCGCGTTGCGTGCTTCGATTCCATACAGAATTTCCTTTGCCATAATTCAAAATTCCTTTCTTCGATGTAAACAATAAAGTATCTTATTCAACAATAGCGAGAATGTCACTCTGGCGAACGATGTTGTATTCTACGCCGTCTGCCTTTACCTCGGTGCCTGCATACTTGGAAGTGATCACCTTGTCACCTACCTTAACGGTCATAACGACCTCCTTGCCGTCAACGAGTCCGCCGGGACCTACCGCGACGATTTGTGCGATTTGGGGCTTTTCCTGTGCGGATGCGGTCAGGATAATGCCGCTGGTGGTCTTTTCCTCTGCCTCCAGAAGCTTTACAACAACTCTGTCAGCCAACGGTTTGATTGTCATGTTTTGTTCCTCCTTATAATATGTATTAGTTAGATCAAAATTGTCGGATTAGCACTCTTTTTGATTGAGTGCTAACTCATAAGCATATTATACACCATTTTCAGGAAAAATCAAGGGGTTTTTCAAGATTTAACAATTCATTCATATTTGTTTTGCCATGGCGTATGGGAGCCGAATCAAAGACCCCCGTAGGACTTGGAAAAGAGGTGCTTGATGGAATGGATCAATCGGTATGTGTTTGGTACGGCAGTTCCCGCGATACTTATTTGCGCAGGTGTGTTTTTTGGGTTTCGATTGGGCTGGTTTTACCTGCTTCATCCCCTCAAAACCCTTCGGGCGCTGACGGGCAGGAAGAGGAAGGGCGGGGTGTCTCCCTTTCGGGCGCTGACCCTTTCTCTGGCGGGAACCCTTGGAGTGGGAAACATTGTGGGTGTTTCCGCCGCCATCTCCATGGGTGGCTTTGGGGCGGTATTCTGGATGTGGGTCAGCGCCCTGTGCGCGATGCTTCTCAAATACGCGGAGATCGTTCTCGCCATGCGCCACCGTCGCTATGATCGAGAGGGAAAGCCTCACGGCGGGGCGATGTATTACATCCGCGATTGCTTTGTCCGTCTCGGAGCGAGGCGGCTCGGCGGGGGACTTGCGGTGGTGTTTTCCGTTCTGTGTATTCTCAACGCGGTAACCATGGGGAGCGTGATTCAGGTCAACGCCGTGACCGACGCGATGGAGGGTGTTTTTCGGATCCCCCCCTTGGCAACGGGTATCATTCTTGCCCTCATTTCTTGGATAGTGATCCGCAAGGGAACGGGAAGGATGATCTCCCTGACCGAAAAATTGGTTCCCCTGATGACCCTTGGGTATCTGATTTTGTCTGTCGCTATTCTTATTTTACGCGCCGATCGGCTATCCTTCGCTCTTGGAGCAATTTTTGCCGATGCCTTTACTCCGAGCGCGACGGTGGGAGGCGTGGGAGGATTTCTTCTTTCCGCGGGGGTACGGTATGGAACCATGCGGGGATTGCTTTCCAATGAAGCGGGGTGCGGAACCGCCCCTGCCGCCCATGCCGTATCCGATTGCTCGGTTCCCGCCGAACAAGGGGTTTTTGGGATCTTTGAGGTCTTTACCGATACCGTTCTGCTCTGCACGGTAACCGCCCTTGCGGTGATCGTCAGTTGGGGCGACGTGGTGGCAAGAGACGGAGAATTTATGATGATGACCGTGACGGCGTATTCGTCGGTGCTTGGAAAATCGGCGGCGGTATTTATGGGGATCGCGGTGCTTTTTTTCGGCTTTGCCACGGTCATTTGTTGGGCACATTACGGCATGGAAAGCACCGCGTATCTGTCTGCGCGACCGATTGCGCGAAAGGGGTTCATTCTTTTGTACGTCGGATCTGTTTTTTGGGGGGCGTTTGTCTCCTCGGAGCTGATCTGGCAGAGTGCCGATTTTGCCATCGGCGCCATGACTCTTATCAACGTCACGGTTCTTTGCCTGATGAATCGGGAGGTCAAGGAGGAGACCGATTTGTGGCTGGGACGGAAGAAAAAATAGAAAACGGACTGACGCGCAGTTCGTTTTTTTGAAATATTTTATTGTTCGGATTCTGACATCCCGACGCTGAAGGATGTTCTCTTTGAGTTCCTGACAGGTGCAGAAGTTGGGGTGAGTGATCATGATATAGGGGGAGTTGGTGGAAAAGCGGACACGACCGCCTGCGCATTCCTCGGAAAGCTTGCTGCCCCCCTTACCGGTGGCGTCGGCAACCTCCTTTGGCACACGGCGGAAAAAGGGCTCCGTGAGAGGATTGTAAAGTCCGTGGAGAGAAAAGGGATCCCGGCGTACGTCGTGCCAGATGACGTCGTCCTCTCCCATATTGGGAGAAGAATTGTCAAGATGATTTCCCGATAGGGAAAGGCGAAAATCCTTTTAAACTTT
>JAZNDP010000103.1:0-13944 GCA_045588165.1 Eubacteriales bacterium
CGTCTACATCCGCGGAAGGATTTGCCTCGGCATATCCAAGTCTCTGTGCCTCGACCAGCGCGTCACCAAAGGTGGAACCCTTATCTCGCATGGAGGTCAGAATATAGTTGGTGGTACCGTTGAGAATACCGCTGATCTTTCCAATACGGTTGGAGGAAAGGTCGTTGACCATGGGACGGATCACGGGGATTCCTCCGCCAACGCTTGCCTCAAACAGGTAGCGCACGCCGTGAGCATGGGCAATGGAGCAAAGCTCTACGCCAAAGGTGGAGACGACCTCTTTGTTGGAGGTGACCACGTGCTTGCCCGCTTCCAGACAAGCCTTTGTAAAGTCGTAGGCAGGGTGTGAGCCACCCATCATTTCGGCAACCACCGAAACCTCGGGATCATTCAGGATCACATTGAAATCGTGAATTACGCGATCACCAAAGGGACTGTCGGGGAAGTCACGCAAATCAAGAATGTAACGGATTTCGTATTCGCATCCCAGTCTGGATTCGATCAGCGCTTTATTTTCAGTAAGAACCTCGGCGGTACCGCTACCTACCACGCCAAAGCCTAAAATTGCAATTTTAATCATCGATCTGCTCCTCGCATCAATTCAGAATATCCCTGCCCACAGGGGCAATATATATATCATACCATATTTTTTTAAAAAATGCAAATAAAACTTGAAAAAAAAACAAATATATGGTAAAATATTTCTGTATTCCCGATTTTTAAGCGAAAGGAATGAGGATTGTTCATGGCAGGACTGATCGGAAGTGTGAGAAACGTAAAAATATTCGTGCTGTATTTGATGGAAAACATCAACTATCCGCTGGATTTTGTTACGATCAATGATATCGTGATGCAAACTGATTACGTGATGTATCTCGATTTTGCAGAGGCGTTTACCGAAATGCTGGACAGTGAGCTCATTACGAAAATAGAGAATGACGGGGAAGAACTGTACGTTGTGACCGAGAAGGGAAAAATAGTGGCAAGAGAGCTGAAAAGCGATCTGCTTCCCAGTATACTGGATCGATCTCTCTCGGCGGCGTTGCGCTATCTGAGCTTTAAAAAACGGGGAATTGTAGCAAAATGTGTGGTTGAGCCCATGGAGGACGGTCGGTTTTCGGTAACATGCAGCTTCGAGGAAAATAAGATCTGCATTTTCTCTCAGCGCGTGGTGGTGGATACGAAAAATCGGGCGGAGCGAATGAAGACGAATTTTTACGAACGTCCCGAGGCGATTTACCGTGGCGTTCTTGCCCTGATGGCGGGAAATGTCAATTACCTGTTTGATTAAGTCTTAAAATTTCGACAAAAATTCACAAAACAATCTGTATTGATTTACAAGAATGTCATATTCTGTTCATCTATTTCGACCAAAATGAGATGAGATTCTTTGTCTAAAATGCTGTTTTTGGTCGATTTTTATTATATTTTGACAAAGAATATTTTAAAAAAAGGCTTGACATTATACAAATTCATGATATAATAGTTGTATGGAAAAAAATGAAGTAAGAGCTTTGGTTGAACAGGTTCGAAGCGGAAACCAGCAGGCGTTTTCCAAACTACTGGAGACGTACCGCCCCTTGATTGAAGCCTTGGTAACTCGTTTTTTTGTGGAAGGGAATCCCGATCTACAGCGGGATGATCTTCGACAGGAAGCGACGCTGTTTTTTTACAATTCGATATTGAGCTATGACACAGAGCAGAGTGAGGTAGAGTTTGGGCTGTATGCAAAGATCTGCATCAACCACGGGCTGATTTCTCATGTCCGTCTGCAGAAAAAACATACGGCAGAGCAGCTGACAGCATCGATCAGCGACACAAGCTTTGTCCATGAATCCTTCGATCCCGTGATTCGGGTGTTGGAGGAGGAAAGAGAACGAGTGCTTTATTCGATCATCAGACAAAATCTATCGGATTTTGAGTATCGTGTATGGCAATATTACATGTCGGGAAAAACTGCCGGAGAGATTGGGAAATTGTTAGGCAAGGACGAGAGATCCGTCAATAACGCCATATATCGAATTCGGAAGAAGCTCAGAGAAGTCCTCTGAGTGCTGAGCACAACAAAGAATGATACGGGAAACCGATCAGATACCGCTACGGGGGTGAACTCCAAGCCGTCGGGCGGAAAAAACCATTTTACAAAGCGAGGTAAAATCATGAACGAAGAAGTAAAAGTCGGAGAAGTTATCGAAGAGGAGTTTGTTGACGAGACTCTGGTTTGCAAGGAGTGCGGAAACGAATTTGTCTTCACTGCAGGTGAGCAGAAGTTCTATAAGGAGAAGGGCTTTATGAACAAGCCCAAGAGCTGCAAGGCTTGCCGCGATGCAAAGAAGAACGCAGGCAGAGCTCCGCGTGAATACTTCGAGACCACTTGTGCTAAGTGCGGTGGCGTTGCTAAGGTTATTTTCCAGCCTTCCAACGACAGACCTGTTTACTGCAGTGCTTGTTTCGAGGAAATGAAGAACGCTCAGTAAGGAACGGTACCGTATCAAAATAAAATTGATATAGACATCTATGAGCAATCATAAGGACACCGCGAATGCGGTGTCCTTATGATTTTTCTTGCTTTTTGAAACAGAGTGTGTTATAATATAAAAACAAGGGATCCTGTCCGTAAGGACAAAATCCCTTGTTGAACTTTTTTGATTACAGCTTGGAAACCAAAGCGGCGGTATCCTTGGCGATCATCAGCTCCTCATTCGTGGGGATGACGTAAACGCCAACCTTGGAGCTATCCTTGGAGATTTTTGCATGGTGAGCGCCGCGGGGAACGGAAGCGTTGGCGGCGGTGTCAAGCTCAATGCCGAGGAATTCCATATCCGAGCAGACCATCTCACGCAGGATTGCGCTGTTCTCGCCAATGCCGGCGGTAAATACCACAGCGTCTACACCGTTCATCAGAGCGACGTAAGAGCCGATGTATTTCTTCAGATTGTGCTTCAGAATGTTCACAGCCAAAATAGCGCGCTCATTGCCCTGCGCCGCGGCTGCTTCCAGATCTCTGGAATCGGAGGAAACTCCGGATACACCCAGGAATCCGGACTTCTTGTTCATGACGTCGTTGATCTGGGCGGGGGTGAGATTTTCCTTCTCCATGATGTAGGGAACGATGGCGGGATCGATGTCACCGCAACGGGTACCCATTTCAACACCCGCAAGAGGAGTAAAGCCCATGGAGGTATCCATGACCTTTCCGCCCTTTACGGCGCTGATGGAGGATCCGTTTCCGATGTGGCAGGTGATGATCTTGGTCTCTTCTACCGGCTTATCCAGCAGCTTTGCCATCTCCGCGCTGACGTAGCGGTGAGAGGTTCCGTGCATGCCGTAACGACGGATCCCGTACTTCTCGTAATATTCGTAAGGCAGTGCGTAAATGTATGCTTCGGGTGCCATGGTCTGATGGAAGGCAGTGTCGAAAACCAGAGCCTGGGGCTTGCCTGGCATCGTGTCAAGACATCCTTTGATTCCCATCAGATGAGCGTCGGTGTGCAGGGGAGCGAAGTCGCGGCAAAGACGGATCTTCTCAATGACCTCGTCGGTGGCGAGAATCGATTCGGAAAAATATGCGCCGCCGTGTACCACACGGTGTCCGATAGCTTGAATTTCATCCATGCTGGCAATACAGCCTACCTCGGGGTCAATCAGGTGCTCAACAACCAGCTTCATGGCATCGGCGTGATCCTTCATGGGAGATTCCTTTTCTACCTTCAGTCCCTTGGCGATCTGCTTGTGCTCGATCTTCGATCCATCCAGTCCGATTCGCTCACAAAGACCCTTTGCAAACAGGGTACCTGTGTCGGTATCGATCAGCTGATACTTGAGGGAGCTGGATCCTGCGTTAACAACCAAAATGTTCATTGAATGATATCCTCCAAAAGTTTATTTATATCATTCACATTATACTACTTTTTTTTCGTTTTTTCAATAGGGTTTTTAAGAAAAAACAAATTTCTTTTACAGCGAGGAGGAAAAATGAATGGCAGACCTTGGAATGATATGTGAGGTCAATCCTTTTCATGGCGGACATCAATACTTAATCGACTCGGCACGGGCGAGCGGCGCGGAGCGGATTGTCTGTGTAATGAGCGGAAATACGGTCCAGCGGGGTGAATTTGCGGTGACCGATCGGTATCGACGCGCAGAGATCCTGGTTCGAAGCGGAGCGGATCTGGTACTGGAGCTTCCGTTTCCGTGGTCGTCGGGGAGTGCAGAACGCTTTGCCCGAGGGGGAGTTTCGGTTTTGCGGCATTTTTGTGACGGAATGATTTTTGGATCGGAGTGCGGTGACATAACTCTCTTGACGGAAGCCGCGAGGCGTGCATGTCAAGCGGAATTCCGCGAGAAGTATCAGGAGATGTTAAGGCTTGGCGCACCTGCGGCGCAAAGCTATTATAAACTCCTAGGAGGAGCGTTTTCCTCCAACGATCTGCTTGGAGTGGAATATATCCGCGCGGCGGAGGAGCTTGGTGCCTCGTTGACCTTTCGCACCGTAAAGCGTCTTGGGGCGGGATATTGTGACGTTAACGTTGCGGACGGGGAATATCCCTCTGCTGCGGCTATCCGTAAGCTGTGGCGAGATGGCAACACGGAGGAGGCGAATCGATTGCTCCCCGAGAATTGCGCCTTGGTGATTCGGAGAGCTATGGAGGAGGGATGCATGATCGACGAGGAGTCGGCAGAGCGTCTTTTGTTGATGTTTTTCCGACTGTCGGAGGCAGAATCGCTTTCCCGATTTGCCGGATGCGAAGGGGGACTTGCAAACCGCTTCGTTGCCATGGCAGGTCAATCGAGAAGCGGAGGCGAGTTTTTGGAGATGTGCCGTACGAAGCGATATACCGACTCACATCTTCGTCGGGTCATGCTATATTGTCTGGCAGGTGTCTGCGACGGAGATCTGGATGCATTGCCTGTATATACCACTGTACTTGCCGCCAACGACCGTGGGTGCCGTTTGCTTTCCGAGAGGCGGGGGGAGAAGGGAATTTTGGCGGTGACAAAGCCTGCTGACGCACCAAAGGATACGCGACAGTATGTTCTGGGGGAAAAGATCGATCGCATCTATACGATGTTGACTCATCAGATACAATCAGCGGACAGTATGGTTTGTTGCGGTCCCTATATTGAGCGGAATACACGATTCGACAAAAAATAGGGGTTGACTTTAATTTCTGCCTGTGATATAATAATATTTAGATATGTGCGGATGATACCGTCCGATACGGATAGAACGCTTGAAAAAGGAGATAGACCATGGCAGAGACAAGAGAAAAGGTCAGCGGAAAATATTTGGAGTACCGCGGATGGCCCTTGGTTCGCGAGGATAACACCATTTGCTACGGCGACATGAATGAGAAGTGCATTCTGATTTTGGAGATACTGTCCTATACCGATAAGGGACTCCCCGGAAAGATTTTGATTCAGGTTGTGGATTCCAAGGATCCCACGAAAATTTATCGTCAGGGCGATAAGGTAGGACTTTACGAGGCATTCAATTTGGGCGTGATCTGGTTGGATCACGAATGTCGAAAGGATTCCTGACCGCATAAGAAGGATGCGTGTTAGCGTAAATACTCCGTTAAGAGTATCCGCTAACACGCGTCCTTTTTTATTTTTTCAGAAAAGATTGCAATCTTAAGCAATCCCCCTATTGCTTTTTTGGAAAAACAATGGTATAATATTTAATGTAGTAAATAAGTCGGAAAGAAAAAGATGACTCACGCGAAAAAAATCGCGAATTTTCAAATTAATTTTCGTATAAGACTTGATATATCTCTATGTTTGTGATATAATGATCTTTGGCTGTGTTGAAAGGTAAAGCAATCTGGTCATTTTTCTTTGAAATAGTATGTTAAAATATTAACATACAAACGATAGGTGAGATAATTGAATCCCGAGGCGCGAAGCGTTCTCAATATTACAGCGATACAAGATTGAAGAAAGAGGAATGAAATCATGATCAAAATTACGGTTTGTATTGGAAGCTCCTGTCACATTAAAGGCTCTCGCCGTGTGGTGGAGAACCTTCAGCAGTTGATCGCGGAGAAGAATCTTGGCGACAAGGTAGAGCTTTGCGGTACCTTCTGTCTGGGAAAATGCCAACAGGGCGTATGCGTATCCGTGGAGGATACTGTCTATTCCGTTTCTCCCGAGACCGCAGAGGAATTTTTTGAAAAGGAAATCATGGCAAGGGTATAAATTATGATGTTCGTACAGATTTGCGTAGGATCTTCTTGCCATCTTAAGGGGACTTACGACATCGTTGAGCTGATTGAATCCGCGGTAAAGGAGCATCATCTGGAGGATGAGGTCATTCTTTCAGGAAGCTTCTGTATTGGAAAATGCAACCGCACGGGTGTGACTGTTCAAATTAACGATGACGTCCATGTTGGTGTAACCAGAGAGAATTTCAGAGAATTTTTTCACCAATACATACTGGACGCAATTGAAAAGGAAGGGAAATGACGGATATGTCGAATTGCCTGACTCTGAAAAAATCAAATTGCAAATCCTGTTTCCGTTGTGTCAGAAAGTGTCCTGTCAAAGCAATTCGCTTTTCTGGAAATCAAGCCCATATTATCGGAAACGAATGTATTCTGTGCGGTAACTGTGTTGTGCAGTGTCCACAGAATGCAAAGCAGATTGCTGACGGTACCGAGAAGGTAAACGTTCTTTTGCAATCGGGAGATCCCGTTTTTGTCAGCTTGGCTCCCTCCTTTATTGCAAACTACGCGGGGGTTGGAATCGAACCCATGCGCAGAGCTCTGAAAAAACTGGGTTTTGCGGACGTGGAGGAGACCGCCGTTGGCGCCACGATTGTAAAAAATGAATATGAGAGAATGATCAGGGAGGAGGAAAGAGATATTATCATTTCTTCCTGTTGTCATTCGATTAATTTGCTGATCCAAAAGAGATTCCCGTCCTGTCTTGAATACCTTGCTGACGTGATGTCACCTATGCAGGCCCACTGCAGCGATCTCAAACGGCGTGTGCCCAACGGTAAGACTGTTTTTATTGGTCCCTGCGTTGCCAAAAAGGACGAGGCAGAGTATTACGAGGGAATCGTGGATGCGGTGCTGACATTTGAGGAGCTGGATAAAATGCTTCTGGATGCCAATATTGAGTTTGAGAAGGAAACCGATTCGGAAGAGAAGAGTCGCGCTCGCTTTTTCCCGACTACGGGTGGTGTTCTGAAAACCATGGCGCAGGATGCGGAGGGATACACCTATCTGGCGCTTGATGGAGTTGAAAACTGTATGGCGGCGCTTCAGGATATTACAAACGGAAAGATCCATAAGTGCTTTATCGAGATGTCTGCCTGTGTGGGAAGCTGTATTGGCGGCCCTGTGATGAGCCAAGCGCGGAAAATGCCGGTGGGGGATTATCTCAAGGTGGCTCAGTATGCGGGAGCGCGGGATTTTGACGTTGCGCAACCACACTCCGCGGAGCTGAAAAAGAATTTTACCCATATCGAGCATAAGCTTGCCGAGCCCAGCGAGACGGAGATCATGAGTGTTCTTCGTCAAATGGGTAAATTCAAGCCGGCGGATGAGCTGAACTGTGGAACCTGCGGATATAATTCTTGCCGTGATAAGGCGATTGCCGTTATTCATGGCAAGGCAGAGATCTCGATGTGTCTGCCCTTCCTGAAGGATAAGGCGGAAAGCTTTTCTGATGCTATCGTTAAAAATACCCCGAACGGCTTGATCGTGTTGAACGAAAATCTGGAGGTTCAGCAAATTAACCGCGCGGCACGGAAAATCATGAATATACGTGCTTCCTCCGATGTGTTGGGAGAGCCGGTGGTTCGGATTCTGGATCCTACCGTATTCGTTCAGGTAAAGAGCAGCGGACGGTCGGTGCGAGATCAGCGGACCTATCTTGCAGAATATAAGAAATACGTAGAGCAAACCGTGGTATACGATCCCGAGTCCCATATGCTCATCGGTATCATGCGTGATATTACGGATGAGGAAGCGGACAGAGAGAAGAAAGCCCGAATCAACAAGCAGACCGTTGAGGTGGCGGATTCTGTGGTGGAAAAGCAGATGAGAATCGTGCAAGAGATCGCCTCCTTGCTGGGCGAGACCGCCGCGGAGACCAAGATCGCGCTGACGAAGCTGAAGGAGTCTATCGACGATGAATGATTTGTGCGCGGATATCGGCTATAAAAGCATTAATCACGCAGGCGAGGAGCTTTGCGGCGACCACGTAGACATCGTGGAGGAAAATGAGAATTCCACCGTGATCGTGTTGGCGGACGGCTTGGGATCGGGAGTGAAGGCGAGTATTCTCTCCACACTTACCTCCAAGATCATTTCCACGATGATGGCGGCGGGGCTTCCCATTGAGGAGTGTGTATCAACCATTGCCGCAACCCTGCCTGTTTGCTCCTTGCGCGGGGTGGCGTATTCCACCTTTACCATCATTCATCTTTTGAATAATGAGATCGCGGAGATCATTCAGTACGACAATCCCCACGTTATTCTGATCAGGAATTACGAGGTGTATGACTATCCCAAAACGGAGATGCATATCGGCGGAAAGAAAATTTATAAATCCACGGTTTATCTGCAGGAGGACGACGTGTTCGTCGCGATGAGTGACGGCTGTCCCCATGCGGGAATGGGCGGAATATATAATTTCGGCTGGAAACGCGAGGAGATCGCGGAATACATGCAAACGCTGGTGGCGGGTGGCTATACCGCGAAAAATCTGTCTACGATGCTGGTGGATGAATGTGACAAGCTGTATGACCACAAGCCGGGAGACGATACGACGGCTTGCGTGGTGAAGATCCGAAAGAGAGAGCCCATGAACATTCTCTTCGGTCCTCCCTCCAACCGCGATGACGCGGAGAGAATGATGTCGCTGTTCTTTTCTAAAGAAGGGAAGCATATCATCTGCGGCGGAACTACCTCGTCCATTGCGGCGAAGTATCTTGGAAAGCAGATTCGTACAAGCTTAACCTTTGAGCGGAGCGACGTTCCGCCCATTGCCTATATTGATGGAGTGGATCTGGTAACCGAGGGCGTGATCACCATGAACAAGGTGATCCAGTATGCCAAGGATTACCTTGGAGAGAACGCCCTTTACGAGGATTGGAGCTATAAGAAGGACGGCGCCTCTCTCATCAGCCGACTGCTGTTTGAGGAAGCGACCGATATCAATTTTTATGTGGGACGGGCAGTCAACCCCGCTCACCAGAATCCCGACCTGCCCATCAACTTCAATATTAAAATGAACTTGGTGGAGGAGCTTTCCGGCTGTCTTGCCAAAATGGGAAAGCGGATCAAGGTCAGTTATTTTTAAGTCAGGAGGTGTAGAATGCGCAAATTTGATACGAAAGTGCAGCACTTGAAATATAAGGTTTTGCGCGAGGTGGCGCGTCTTGCGTGGGAGGATAAGTTACTGGAGAATCTGATGGATATCCCCGGAAAGCTCGTCTCCGGTAACGAACCCACCATGCGTTGCTGCGTTTACAAGGAACGGGCGATTCTGGGCGAGCGGGTCAAGCTTGCCATGGGAGGAGACAGGAACAATCCTAATGTGATCGAGGTCATTGAGATTGCCTGTGATGAATGTCCCACGGGAGGGTATGAGGTTACCAACGCTTGTCGCGGTTGCCTTGCTCACCGTTGTGAGGACGTGTGTAAGTTTGGCGCCATCACCTTCGACCACAATCACGTGGCACATATTGATAAATCCAAGTGCAGAGAGTGCGGTGCTTGCGCGAAGGTTTGTCCCTTTACCGCAATCGTCAGTCGCAAGCGTCCTTGCCAGAATGCCTGCAAGGTGAAGGCAATCACCATGAACGATGATAAGTCGGCAAAGATCGATAACGCCAAGTGCATTCAGTGCGGCGCCTGTGTCTACCAGTGCCCCTTCGGAGCGATTTCCGATAAATCCTACATTCTGGAAGCGATTGAATTGCTCAAAAAGAGCAGTCGGTATTCCAGAGGCGGCAATACCAAGGTCTATGCTGTGGTCGCCCCCTCGATTTCCAGTCAGTTCTCATACGCAAAACTGGGACAGGTAGTGACGGGATTGAAGATGCTTGGATTCCAGGACGTGGTTGAGGCGGCTCTCGGCGCGGATATGGTGGCAATGGCAGAGGCAAAGGAGCTCTCCGTGAAAGGAGTACTTACCAGCTCCTGCTGTCCTTCTTTCGTTCAGTACGTTAAGGTGAATTTTCCGAATCTTGTGGAACATATTTCTCATAATTTGTCCCCCATGACGATGCTTGCGAAGTACATCAAGGAAACCACACCCGACGCAAAGGTGATCTTCATCGGACCCTGTACCTCCAAAAAGAGCGAGGCGCGGCTAGATGAGGTTAAGCCTTACGTCGATACCGTTCTTACCTTTGAGGAGCTTCAGGCGCTCTTTGACAGCCGTGACATAGAGATCGCCACGTTGGACGAGGGCGTTTTGGATAACGCCTCCTATTTCGGACGAATCTTTGCCAGAAGCGGCGGACTCTCCGATGCTACTGCTCAGGCAATGAAGGAGCAGGGGATCGATTTTGAGATCAAGCCGGTGGTTTGTGACGGAATCGAAGCCTGCCGTACGGCGCTTCTAAAGCTGAACAAGGGCGTTCTCGATGGTAACTTTATCGAAGGCATGGCTTGTGTGGGCGGTTGTATCGGCGGCGCCGGTTGCCTGACTCACGGAGAGAAGAATAAGGCAGAGGTCGATAAATACGGCAGAGAAGCCTATGAAAAAAATATCAGCAACGCGATTGCTGTTTTGAAATAAGAAAAACGTTATTATTAAAATCAATAAAGAGGTAGAATCATGAACAAAATTACTGTAATTGGCTCCGGCAGCGTAGGCTCCACCATCGCGTATACCCTCACGGTTATGGGAATCGCATCTGAGATCGTGATGATCGACATCAATCAGGAAAAGTCCATGGGAGAAGCACTGGATATCAGACAGGGCGTTCCGTTCTGTAATCCCGCTAACATTTATGCAGGCTCTTACGCCGATGCCCAAAATTCCGATATCGTGGTGATTACCTGCGGTATGGCAAGAAAGCCCGGTCAGTCCCGCTTGGATCTGGCTCAGGTTAACGTCAACATTCTGAAATCTGTTGCCAAGGAAATCGTAAAATACGCTCCCGAGGCGATCTACATCATCGTCAGCAATCCCGTTGATATTCTCACCTATGTCTTCCATAAGGTATCGGGAATTCCCGAGGAGAGGATCATCGGCTCCGGTACCATTCTGGATACCGCCCGTTTGCGCGCTCGCATTTCCGAGTACTATGAAGTAAACCAGAAGAACGTTCACGCTTACGTCCTGGGTGAGCACGGAGATTCGGCTTTTGTTCCGTGGTCTATCGCCAATATTTCCAACGTACCGATCGACGATTACCGAAACGCGATCTTGAATTCGGCATTTTATCGCGAATTCAAGCATGACGAGGTAGAGGAATACGTGCGCAAATCGGGCGCCCGTGTCATCCAGAGAAAGGGAGCGACCTACTATGCCGTTTCCATGTCTGTCTGCCATATCTGTAAGTGTCTGCTCAGCGGAATTGATACCACGATGACCGTATCCACCATGCTTCACGGCGAGTACGGAATTGACGACGTATGCCTGAGCCTTTTGAACATCGTAGGCA
Source organism: Eubacteriales bacterium (assembly GCA_045588165.1). GTDB lineage: Bacteria > Bacillota > Clostridia > Oscillospirales > CAG-272 > HGM12713. The sequence continues at coordinate 11,630 of JAZNDP010000103.1, forward strand.
ACAAGGGCGCTCACGGCAAGGTTCTGCTTCCTCTGAATGAGGAGGAAATCAAGGCTCTGCATCACAGCGCGGACTGTCTGAAGGAAATTATCAATAATATCGAGATTTAAGGAAAGGGAGTTACATCGTTATGGAATATCGTATTGAACATGATTCTATGGGCGAGATGAAGGTACCTGCCGACCGTCTTTGGGCGGCGCAGACCCAGAGAAGCCACGAAAATTTTGAGATTGGTGTTGGCATTGAGACCATGCCCGCGGAGATCATTCACGCCTTTGGCGTGCTGAAGCAGGCGGCGGCAATCACCAACCACGCTCTTCGTCCCGAAAAGATGACCGCCGAGAAGTTGGGCGCCATCAAGGCAGCCTGCGAGGAGGTTATGGCAGGAAAGCTGAACGACCATTTTCCTCTCGTCGTATGGCAGACGGGCTCCGGTACCCAGTCTAACATGAATGCCAATGAGGTTATCGCCAACCGCGGAAACCAGATCCTTGGCAAGACCCTGCTTCATCCCAACGACGACTCCAATATGAGCCAGTCCTCCAACGATACCTTCCCCACGGCAATGCACATCGCGGCAGTCCTCAGCCTGGAGGATAAGCTGATTCCCGCGGTAGAGGAACTGATCGCTACCTTTATCCGTCTGGAGGCAGAGAACGAGGGCATCGTAAAGAGCGGAAGAACCCACCTCCAGGATGCTACCCCCATTAAGTTCAGCCAGGAGATCAGCGGATGGAGATCCAGTCTGGAGAAGGACGTAGAGCTGATCCGTCGCTCGGTAGAGCCTCTGCGTGAGCTGGCGCTTGGCGGTACTGCCGTTGGTACGGGTCTGAACGCGCCCCGCGGATTTGACGTCGGCGTTGCCGAAGAGGTTTCCAAGATCACGGGTAAGAAGTTTGTTACCGCCTCCAACAAGTTCCACGCGCTGACCTCTAAGGACGAGCTTGTATTTGCTCACGGTGCCGTTAAGGCGTTGGCTTGCGACATGATGAAGATCGCCAACGATATCCGTTGGCTGGCATCCGGTCCCCGTGACGGTCTGGGTGAGATCTTTATTCCCGAGAATGAGCCCGGCTCCTCTATTATGCCCGGTAAGGTGAACCCCACCCAGTGTGAGGCGGTCACCATGGTTGCCGTTCAGGTTATGGGTAACGACGTTGCCGTTACCATGGCGGCATCTCAGGGTAACTTCGAGCTGAATGTATTCATGCCCGTTTGTATCTATAATTTCCTGCAGTCCGCAAGACTCCTTGCCGAGGCGATCGTGTCCTTCAACAAGAACTGCGCTGTCGGCATCAAGGCAAACAAGGAAAAGATGCACCACAATCTGCATAATTCCCTGATGCTGGTTACGGCACTCAATCCTTATATCGGATACGAGAATGCCGCCAAGACCGCCAAGAAGGCTTTTAAGGATAACATTTCCCTGAAGGAAGCGTGTGTTGAGCTTGGCTTCTTGACGGCGGAAAAGTTTGACGAGGTTTTCCATCCCGGGCAGATGGCGTAAATCGGAGGAAAATTCATGAAGGTTAGTTATTTCCCCGGATGTACCCTGAAAAATAAGGCGAAGGATCTGGATCTGTACGCGTACAGATCGGCAGAGGCGTTGGGGGTTACTCTGGAAGAAATTGAAAATTGGCAGTGTTGCGGCGGCGTGTTTACCACCGCTGCGAACGAGGTGGCAACCAAGCTTTCCTCGGTTCGGGCGCTGAAGGAGGCGGCAGAGAAGAGCCAACCTCTGGTGACGGTCTGCTCGGCTTGCCACAACGTAATTAAGCAGACCAATCATGCGATGCAGACGAATCCTGCTTTCGCCGACAAGGTGAATCGCTATATGGCGGCTGACGGCGGATACGCAGGTGAAGCGGAGGTGTTGCACTATCTGGAAATGCTTCGGGATCTGGTTGGCTTTGATACCCTCAAGGAAAAGGTGGTAAACAGCTTGAAGGGCAAGAAAATTGCCGCGTACTACGGTTGCTTGCTGCTTCGTCCGGGCAAGGTCATGCGCATGGACGATCCCGAGAATCCCACCATTATGGAGGACTTTATTCGGGCGCTTGGCGCGGATGCCGTGGTATATGCCAGAAGAAACGAGTGCTGCGGCGGTTATATTTCGGTAGAGAGCCCCGAGTCCGCAAAGCGGAACTCGAATGCCATCGTAGAGAACGCCAAGACGGCAGGCGCGGAAATGATCATCACCGCATGTCCCCTTTGTAAGTACAATCTGGTCAAGAACGGCGCGGATATTCCCGTGGTATATTTCACCGAGCTTCTTGCAGAGGCTCTTGGCGTGAAGGAGGATACAAATGCATAAC
>JAZNDP010000104.1:0-7173 GCA_045588165.1 Eubacteriales bacterium
CCGATCTCCAGCGTATACTCCGAGGGATGTGTGAGCTTTTTGCCGTTGTGACGGATATTTCTCATCACAATGTTGCGATTGCTCGCCTCCTCACTGTGAGCCTCGAAAACGAATCGGGGCTTCTGTCTGCCCAGAATATCAATATCCTCGAACAGAATATCACGGTTTCTTCCCCGTCTCGCGCCTCCCGCCGAATACTCAAAGTGATAGATCACTCGGCTGCAAAGCAAGGGAGGAACGAACTCGGGATCCGTGTTTACGTACCTCTGATCGTCCGTCTGCTGGATCATGCCCTTGCGGAGCTCGTCGTCAAGCTCAATGCGAATATTGCGATAGGTGATATCGTGGACGTCGGCGTAGTCTACGTTATAGCAATCCAGCACGGCGCTGGTCACGTGGATCACGTCGCAATTCTCAAAGATCACGTCGGTGATCTCCTCTGCCCGTGTCTCCGCGCCGATCTCCAAGCACCGTCCCCAGTCATTCCAGATCACGCAATTCCGTACCCGAACGTGACGGAAATTCTCATAATTTCCTCCGCCGTAGTGCATCGCCTCGTATACCGCCTTCTCCACGTCCCCCGACTGGTAGCAGTCAAAGCCCTTGACGCAAATACAGTCATCAAAGGTACGGATAAAGCAACCCTCGATCAAGACGTTTTCGCAGTTATGCATATCAATTCCATCGGAGTTGAAGCGCCAACAGCCGATAATTTTTATATTGCGGATCGTCAGATCGGTACACGCCATGGGACGGATATTGTAAACCAAGGAATCACGGATCGTAATTCCGTCGATCTCCACGCCGCGGCAGTATTCCAGCTGGATCGTATGCTGCCGTTGGGCATTGTTCACCGCGGCAGCATTTCCCTCCTCGTGCGCCTCAAACAGGATCTGCTCCTTATTGTGGCTGTTATCTAAGATTCCTCTGCCGAGGATCTTGATATTCTCTGCGTCAAACGCCCGAATACAAGCATAGACCACGGCGCCTTCCTCCAGATACAGCGTCTGGTTGCTCTTCAGCTCAATGGTACCCATCTCGTGAATACCCTCGCCGAAATAAATCAGATTCTGGTCCTTGCGATCAATTTCGTAAGTAGGCATCGGATCCGCGAAAATATGCAGAGCGCGATTCCGCCCATAGGGCTCTACCGTGAAATATTGGGGCTTCTCCAATTCCACGAGAATACTTCCCCTCTCGGTGACCCGATAGGAAATTCCCGCACTCTTGGGACGGATCTCCACTTGCTCAAAGGGATCCTTCGGGAACACCTCAAGCGTGATCGGCGCGTCAATTGCCAAAGAAAGAAAATTGATCAGCTCCGACTGCTCGATTTGACGCTGGCGTCCGGGCCAACGGCGGTTGATGGGATAGGCGGACACCCGCGCAGCATCACACCTTACCTCTTTCCCCTCAATCCACACCCGATAGTCATCACATACAAACTCTTTTCCGCTTACGGGATACAAATGATAGCTCATTGCTGTCTCCTTATACCGTTATTTTCAATCTTCAGTATATCTCATTTTTTCTCTTTTGTCAAGCCAACTCCAAAAAATTTGTTAAGCCAACTCCAAAAACGGGAAAGAATGACAAAAATGCGGGAAACTTTTGCATAAAATACTCAAATGCCTTTTTTTCGTGACGTCTGCAAAAAACAGGTTGGACAAAGTCCTTGCCGCAGGTGTGCATCAAGAGCGTTTGCAAGGGATATTTTTCTTTTTTTCAAATAATAGTTATAAATTTGATGCGGATTGTTATAAAATCGATAAGAATATTATAATTTTCTTGACAGTCGATTGAAAAGATGATACAATGAGATCAAGAATAGGCTCAAAAGAGCAAAATTCCCATCGAAACCCACATAAAAAATTTTTTAGGAGGAAATACAAAATGGGAAAATCAACTGACTTTCGTTATAACACAGGCGCGACCAAGGTACCGTGGGCGGCAGTAGGCGAAAACTACAACACCGCCGACCTGATGGAGATCATCAAATTCCTGATGCAGGGTGAGGGCCCCGAGTACGACCAGGCAATCGCCGCAGTCTACGAGCAGGTCAAGAAGCTGGATAAGGTGTCCACCCCTCCCGGCAAGCTCTCTCTCTCAACTCAGGTAGAGGCAGCAGAGGAAGCCAGCAACGAGTATCTGGGAACCGATTCCAGTACCTTCGTTACCAACGCAACCTCGGGATTTGAGATCGCCTACAAGTATGCGGGACTGAAGGCAGGAGACGAGGTTATCGTTCCCGCCATCACCTTCGTGGCAACCATGGCGTATCCCTTGGCAATCGGCTGTAAGCTGGTATTCGCCGACGTAGATCCCCGCACCATCAACATGGATCCCGCGGACGTAGCGAGAAAGATCACGCCCAACACCAAGATGATCGTTCCCGTACATATCGGCGGATATCCCGTAGACATGGATCCCATCATGAAGCTGGCGAAGGAGCACGATATCCTCGTTCTGGAGGACGCCGCTCACGCGTTCGGCGCAATGTACAACGGCAAAAAGATCGGTACGATCGGTGATTTCGCCGCGTTCAGCTTCCACGAGGTAAAGAATATCACCTCCTTCGGCGAGGGAGGTATCGCTACCACCACCATTCCCGGATTTGCTCCCGACATGAAGCGCGCTCGCTTCCTCGGTCTGGACTTCACCGCTCCCATCAAGAACTGGCTCTATAACATCACTCCCATTCCCGGTAAGGAGAAGCCCTTCGTAGCGGCTAACTACTCCACCACCGAGATTCAGGGTCTGGGTCTGAAGCTTCAGATCGCCAGAAACGAGGAGATCATCGCAGAGCGCCGCAGAGCAGCCGCTTATCTGAACAGCCGCTTTGAGGGCAACGACGCCATCATTCCCCAGGATCTGGGCAACGAGAACATCAAGCCCACCTTCCACCTCTATCTGCTCCAGATCGATCCCGCCAAGGCAGGAGGCGACGTGCAGACACTGAAGAAGAAGTTGGAGGAGAAGAGCGTTACCAACATTCCTCACTTTGGTCCTCTCTACCGCTTCAAGGTCGTCAGCGACATGGGCTACGATGCGGACGAGATCGCAAAGACCTGCCCCGTTTGCGAGGAAGTATTCTACAAGAGATTCACTCACCTGCCTCTGTACGGTCTGAGCGACGAACAGCTGGAGTACATGGCTGACGCCGTTCTCGAGGCTGTTGCCGAGATGCAGGCAGGCAAATAAGAGATCCCGAAAAGGAGCCTGAACATGAAAAAAGTTAAATGGGGTGTCATCGGTTGCGGCGGTATTGCCGACCGCAGAACGATTCCCGGTATGATGCTGGCAAATAACGCCGAGCTGGTTGCCGTCATGGACGCCAACCTTGCGGCTGCCGAGGCGGTCAAGGCAAAATACGGCGCGAAATACGCATTTACCAACTACGCAGATCTGCTCGCGCTCGACGAGATCGAGGCAGTTTATATCGCGTCTCCCGTCTTTGCTCACAAGGAACAGGCAGTTGCCGCCGCAAAGGCAAAGAAGCATATCCTGCTGGAAAAGCCCCTCGGTCTTACCCTTGAGGATTCCATTGAGATCATTGAGCTTTGCGAGAGGGAAGGCGTCAAGCTTGGTGTGGGACTGATGATGCGGTATCACGCATATCACCAGGCAATCAAACAGATCATTGCCGAGGGCAAGATTGGTGACATTGTTTCCATGCGCGCGCAGTTCACTTGCTGGTATCCCAAGATGGAGGGCGCTTGGAGACAGGACCAGACCATCTCGGGCGGCGGTGCGCTGATGGATATGGGTATCCACTGCATCGACCTGCTTCAGTACATTTCTGGTTTGAACGCCGTAGAGTGCACAGGTTATGCCTACAACCAGACCTTCGGTTACAGCGCGGATGACTCTGCCGCTGTCATCATGAAGATGGAAAACGGCGCCTTGGCTTACGTGGACAGCAACTTTAACATTCCCGACGCCGCCGCAAAATGTCCTCTGGAGTTCTACGGAACCAAGGGAAGCATTATTGCCGTGGGAACCCTCGGTCAGGACGAGGCGGGAACGGTTGAGGTTCTTGCCTGCGACGACTCCGTCGGCTACGATGCCCAGCAGAACCGCAGTCTGGTGAAGCCCATCGAGCTGAAGGTTGAGTTTGGTAACATGTATACCAAGGAGATCGAAGCTTTCTCCGAGGCGGTGCTTACCGACAGTGAGCCCCCCGTCAACGGACGGAACACCATTCTGGATCAAAAGATCATCGACGCCATCTACAAAAACGGCGGCGGAAAATTCTAAAACCGAAACGGGTATTCGCAATCGCGAATAGCCGTTTTTTATTGGGCGAAATCCTCGTTCAATCGTGAAGTGCCTGATCTACCGTACCTTGAGACACTCGGCAGATTCCGGCAAGCCGGGTGGTCGTGATACCGGAAAACCGCCTCATTCCAATACGACCTCCAGCTTTTCCTTTATTACGGTCAAATCAAATACGATGCCGTCCTGATCGGGTTCAAAATCGATCCGTCTGCCGTCTGCGATCACGGCAACAATCCGCCGACCAAGCCCTGCCCCGTACGCGCGAAGAGTGAGGGGCTCGCCCAAGACGGAAACTGTGTGTGATGCCGCTTGGCTCTTTACGGTTCCCCAAGTATTGCCTACACTCCACAAATACTGTCCATCCTCTGCCCCCACGGGAGCAAAGCCAATTCTCTTTTCCACCATATCAAAGGTAAATCCACAGTATATGGGCAGAAGCGCAAAGGATGCCATCGAGCGAGCATAATTGTTTCCACACTCGATCTCATTCCAGGGATTTCGCTTCTCACCGTCGTAACGGTCGCGGATCGCCCGAATCATTGTCTCTCCCTCGGAAACAAATCCCTCTGTAATCATAAGACCCGCCAAGGCGTATTCGAAGCCCGTCATTGTCTCCTCGCAGTAGGAGATCGGTATCGCGGGGATCGTCACTCCCTCGGGATAGGAACAGATTACCGTTCCGCCCTCATCATTGACCGCAAAATTCCGCCACATGTTGGTCACACCGCGCATGGACTCTTTAAAATTGTTTTGATAGAGACTTTGCAGGGCAATTTTCTTTTTCTCAGGATCAAAAACACCGTTCACACCAATCAGAGCGGCATGCCAATCGGCAAGCATCTGATCGATGTTGCAGCCCTCTCCGATCTGATATTTGATCTGCCCCGCATCCTTGTTCCAGTAGGTATCGGCGGCACCAAAGGCGTCGACCACGCGTTTGTCCGTAAGGTCGACCTGCTGACAGAAGTATGAGCCGTTGAACAGACGCTCATTCATAAATACCTTGCCGTTTTCGTAAAGCCTTGTGTATAATTCTACCCGTTCACGATCTCCCAGAGCCTCCGCCATCTTTGCCCCGCAATCAAGAGCGAGGAGATACAAGCCCTGCAGCCACGAGTGGGGACCAAACAGCTCAAGATCAAGAGTATGGTGCTGGCGCCCCTCCAGGATTCCGTCTTGGTTCGCATCCCAGCGGTCGGGATTTTCCTCCGAGAAGGCATAGTCCAACATGAGAAAAACTTCCTTTGCGTGCTTCCGCAACCAATCCGTGTCTCCCGAGAATTTCCATTCCCGATACCACTTGATCACTTCTCCCATCTGACCGTCCACACAGGAGCGCTCCACCTCGGTAACCTTTTTCCGCGGCAGATCCACTCGAAACGTGGTAGCGCCGCTATCCAGCAAGGCATACTTTACCGTGGTCTCCCGAATCGACCGTTCCAGCCTTGGGAAAAGATACGGCAAAACGTAGGCGTAATTCCAAACGTGCTGACAGGTTCCGTGGCACAAGCCCACCGTGGCGCCGCCTCCTTCCCAACCCCAGAATGCCCCGTCCTCCAAACGGAGCGCCGTGGGCGTTTTGAGCACCGACAGATTGGCGGAAATGGCATCCTTGACCGCTTCGGGAAGGGTACAGGAAGCGAGAGCATCGGTAAAGTCCTTGGTCTTTTGAAGGAGCTCGTCAAAATGGGTCAGCGCATAGGTGGCCGAGGCAAAGGAATCCTCAAATTGAGTGGCGTAATAATTCCGCCACGTAGGCATGGGATCCAGATCACTCCAATAGTTATAGGCGTTGGGAACGTTCCACGCCAGTATAAACCGAATCCGTTCGCGCTTCTTTGGGGCGACGGTAACGTAAGAGGCGAGTGTTCCGTGATCTCTCCGACCGCTCTCGTCGTAATCTCTCGACGCAAGGCGCTTCTGAGAAAGAAAATTTTTCCAGTAGGTGGTGCAGTTGTCCTTCCACATACCGCGATACCAGAACGCTTGCGCGCAGGTATCGGCATGCTCTGTCAGAATACAAAGATCGGAGTAATCGATCTCGTCGGTTGTTTTATCTGCGCTCTGGAAGTAAACACCCGTCATTCCGTCCCGTGAGCAGACGCGATTCATGCCCGCCGGAGCAGGATTGTGCAAGGTAAAAGCCAGCCCGAATTCAATGGGCTCATCGGCAGTATTCTCAATTTCCCATTCAAAGAAGGCAGCGGGCAGACTGGAATGGAACTCATCGTGAGGGATAAAGGGGTTGAATGCCGTCAGACGTACCGTAGCGGGAAAGTCATCGTCACGAAAGGTCAGCTTTGCCATAGGAAACAAGCCGTCAAAGACGACGTTCTTAAAGTGTGGAAATCCCGCAAGAGAATCGGGGCTGGGACCGCAATCAAAGCCGCCGTTTCCACGCCCTTGATAGCAGCCACCCATCAAATTCTCACTGGTATCACCGTGAAGAACCTTGACCACACTTTTACCGCCATAGGTTGCCTTAATGGCAAAATGAGAATAGCCATTTCGGGTGTTCTTGTTGGGACGGTTGAAAATTTCAAAATCTCGCAGCTCTCCATTCCCTGCAAGACCGATGGAGCCCGTACCGATTCCGCCAAGGGGAAAGGATATCGTCTTCGTTTTTTTATTTTGATAGATCATTTGTTTTCTCCTTATCTCACAGAGATACTTTTATTGTACTACCAAATCCGCTCCGTGTCAAGTTACACGAAATGTTTTTTGCAAAACAAAAAGCAAGAATCCCGCACGGAGGTGCGGGATTCTTGCGGTTCGTAAGACAATATTCCTATTTACCAATAAACATCTGCGTCCAATAGTTTCCGTCAGAAACGTAACCCACGCCGATGTGTGTAAACGACGTGCTCAAAATATTCGCGCGGTGACCCGAGGAAT
>JAZNDP010000105.1:0-1999 GCA_045588165.1 Eubacteriales bacterium
CCGAAGAAATTTCGTTGATGGGTGCCTATATTGACGAAGGACTTGCCATCTTCCCGGAAGATGAAAAACTCCTTCTTCTGAAAGACATGATCAACGATGCACTTGAAGATATGGAGGTGAGCGAATGAAAAAGCTGAATAAATTGCTTGCCCTATGCCTCGCGCTCACGATGCTCCTTCTGTGCGTACCGTTCACCGCTTCGGCGGCTGAAACTACATACGGCCCCGAAAATATTCAGGAAATTCCCGGAATCGACTATAACCGTATCACCCAAAAGGCAACGGGCGGCGGGAAATCCTATCCCGTGGAGCTGAAAATGGGCGACCTTACCTTTAACGGTGAACTGACAGGCAGCAACGGTCTGACCTACGAGGAACTGAACAAGATCATCAATGAGGTATTAAAGGAAAAGAATTTAACCGCAGACCGCATTGCGCTTGTGGCAAAACTTGCGGGCAGAGTCGAAACCGATGCGGCACTTTATTGGGGCGATCAGATCATACAAGGTCTTTTGTCCTTTATTCCCACACCTCCCGGCTCACCGGGCGGCGTAAACGATTATTATGCGTATATCGTTCACGGCGAGGGCAAGGGCGTGGACTCGATGGTTGCAGAATCCGCAGTAAACACCATTGTAACGGCTGCAGAAATTAAGCTAAACCCAAGTACAGGCAAGTATTTTTCAAAAATCCCCTTTGCAGCAACAACAGGAACGGACAAAGTTCCGCTTCTCGGTCAGCTTGTCAACACGTTCAAAGTCGGCAAGGAATGGCTTGAGGGAAACAAGCAGCTTGAAAAGTATCTCGACCTGCTGGAAAAGAATCTGGCCGATATAAACGGCTTCTACTCCGAGTGTTCCCGCCGTGCCAATAAGCTTGCCGAGGAAAGGGGCGCGGGCAGCTACGTCATTAAGTTTGACAAAGAAAAGAATCACCACACCTACAACGCCACGTTTTGGGGTATATCAGATCTAACGATGGGAGCAACCCTTTCGGGCGAACTGGAAGGAAGTAATACAAAGGGCGTTGCCGGAACCTACACAGGAACGCTGTGGTTGGATTTAGAATTGGAAACACCTGATACTTTTGACGCGGCAATACCGAATGCTCATCCGTTCTCGCAGTCGTACAATGTTCTTAAACCTTTGTGGGATATGCAAAAAAAAGACCCCACGATGTTTTTTGGTGGTGAAGCAACGCATTACACTACTGTTCTTAAAAGAGCTATGCAAGGCGAAATAACTGTTACAGTTACTGAGAACACAGGTATCGTAAATTGCGATGCTACTGGAAGCATCACATCAGGAAACGATGAAACTGAATTCAAATTTGATCATATGTGGGATAATGCGCAGCTTGATATAGTAGGAAGCGTAGGAGGCGCAATGTCATACGAGAGAGAGTATCAATACTATCATTACACATCATCCGATCCTAAAACATTAACGGAGACGACACATACAAGCGACGCCGAAACGAGGGCGCATCCACTTGGAGTAGGAACAGTGTGGAAACCACTTGAAAGCGATATGGTCATAACGATAGATTTCAGAAAATGATAATTTGGAGGAATGAATATGAGAAAACTTTTAATGATTTTGTTGTCATTGCTTTTGTTGTTCAGCCTTGTAGCTTGCGGAAACAACGACACCCCCGGAAATGACGATCCCCTTAATCGTGATCCCGGTACATCACAGACCGGCAGTCAAGACGGTACACAAAGCGGAACAAACGATCCTGCTGATATCGACTTCAATTCTATTTTGGCCGGAAACGGATCAACTGATGTTGTGTGGGGAAAACAGGATGAAGCCACCAAACAGATGCTTATCGATGAGGCGGAAAAGGACGGCTTGACGGTTACGTTTGGTAACGACGGCAGTATGACGTTGACCGATGAAGAAGGAAACAAACACGTCCAGAAAGCAGACGGCACATGGACATATACCGGCAAGGACGGCGATTCCGTTAATATCGGTGGTAATTGGCCGGATAATGAT
>JAZNDP010000106.1:0-15895 GCA_045588165.1 Eubacteriales bacterium
CTTGTCTCATCCTCCGAGCAATCGCACCCTTTCGTTCTCCGTATATCAAAGGGAATGGCATTTTCGTGGATCATCTGGCGCAAGAAAATATTGACCGCCGTAGACAGATCCAACCCCAGCTCTGCCAGAAGCTCCTGTGCGCGAGCCTTCGTTTCCACGTCAATGGTAATATTGGTAGATATTTTCGCCACACGATCACCCCTTTCATGTGTATATTATAACATACTAAATATTCGATGTCAATATCTTATGTTAATTTTTTCTTGTGTTATAAACATATTTTGACAAAAAAAAGCCCGTGATTGCTCACGGGCTTTACGGCTTTCGATTTTATACAATCAACATGGCGTCACCGAAATGTGCGGGAAGTAAGAAGTAAAAGTGAATAGTGAATAAGTTCGGTTGATTTTCGCCATGGCGAAAATCTTCATTACCTCTTCACTTTTCACTATTACCTATTACCCGCTCATACGATAAATCTTTTATTGTATGAGCATGCAGTCACCGAAAGAAAAGAATCTGTATTTTTCTTCTACCGCCGTGCGGTACGCATCCATCACCCGATCCCGATCGTAGAGAGCGGAGACCAACATCAGAAGAGTACTTTCAGGCAGATGGAAATTGGTGATCAAGGCATCCACCGCCTTAAAACGATAACCAGGATAGATAAAGATCCCCGTATCTCCCGACATAGCGGGAATCGTGCCGTCCTCCTCCGCTACGCTCTCGATGGTTCGGCAAGAGGTAGTTCCCACGCAGATCAGACGCCCTCCCGCCGCCCGTCTCTCGTTGATGATGCGAGCGCTCTCCTCGGGAACCGAGAAAAATTCGCTGTGCATCACGTGCTCGTCGATTCGATCCGCCTTCACGGGGCGGAAGGTACCAAGCCCCACGTGAAGCATGACGGGGACAATCGCCACTCCCATATCACGGATCCTTTGCAACAGCTCGGGGGTAAAGTGCAATCCCGCCGTGGGTGCCGCCGCCGAGCCTTCCTCACGGGCATAAACCGTCTGATAACGGGTATTATCCCCCAACTGCTCGGTAATGTAGGGGGGGAGAGGCATCATACCGATCAAGGACAGAACCTGGTATATATTTTCGTATTTTTCCTTGTCGTAGGAAAAGCGAATGATTCGATTTCCCTCCTCTACGATATCCACCACCTCGCCCGTCATCATTCCGCCGCCAAATACGGCACGGGAGCCAAGGCGAGCCCGCTTACCGGGCTTGACCAGACATTCCCACGTGTCCAGATCTCGTTGCCGAAGCAGAAGCAGCTCCAGCGCCGCTTCCTCCCGTCCCTCCGCATGACCGTACACACGGGCGGGAATCACCTTGGAATCATTGATTACCAGTACGTCATTCGGGCGAAGATACTCTAAAATATCAAAAAAATGACGGTGTTCTACCGTTCCCGCCTCTCGGTTCAGAACCATCAGACGGGAATGGTCCCGCTTCTGGGCAGGATGCTGAGCAATCCGCTCCTCGGGAAGATCATAATAAAAATCCGATGTTTTCAGGTCGGTAGCCCGCTTTTCATTGACAATCATTCTCTACCTCACGCGCATGATTTAAAAATCGTTAAAAAAAACAAAAAAATGAAAAAAGTTATTGACAGATCCTCAAAGATATGCTATCATTAACTCAAAGATACATATAATATTTGATAGAGGCGCATTGCGTCACCGCATACCGTCAAGGTTGCCGAACCGTCAGAGACTGTATGGGAGGACACGATGCCGAAGGCATAAGCAAACGGCAGGCTTGTGTACTGGTCCGTCGATTCACAGTCGGCGGGCTGTCATCATAAAACAATTGATGGAGAGCTATCTGTTATGTTCGTATTGTAACCCTGAGCATGTCTTGCGCCATGCTTATATTATAGTACAAATGCAGCTGGTTTTCAACCAGTTTTTTTGTTTTTATATGGAAATCTTGAATATTTTTTCCACAGAAAGGATTTTTTATTATGAGCAAGCTGAAACCAACCATTTTTACCGGAGCCGCAACCGCCATCATTACTCCCTTCAAAAAGGGGGCAATTGATTACGAAAGCTTTGGAAAAATCATAGACGACCAGATTGCCCGTGGGATCGATGCCATCGTTGTAGCAGGTACCACCGGAGAGGCAGCAACCCTGACCCACGAGGAACACTGCGACTGTATGCGCTACGTCGTGGAAAAAGTAGAGGGACGGGTTCCCGTGATCGCGGGTACCGGATCCAACGACACCGCCTACGGTATTGAACTGTCTCGCTATGCCTGCGAGGTGGGCGCCGATGCCCTTTTGTTGGTTACTCCTTACTATAACAAGGCAACCCCCAAGGGACTCATCAAGAACTTCCTTGAGACCGCCGACAAGACCGACAAGCCCATTATTCTCTATAATGTTCCCTCCCGTACCGGCTGTAACATCCCCTTGTCCGTATACCGCGAGCTTGCAAAGCACGAGCGAATCGTGGCTGTCAAGGAAGCGTCGGGCAACATCAGCACGATTGCAGAGCTGATCGCCGAATGCGGGGACTCCCTCGACATCTATTCGGGCAACGACGACCAGATCGTTCCCATCATGTCTCTTGGCGGAAAGGGTGTGATCTCGGTTCTTTCCAACATTCTCCCCAAGGAGACCCACGATATGGTTCAGATGTGCCTGGATAACAACTATCACGGTGCCACCGAGCTCCAGCTTCACTATTTGAAGCTGATCAATGCCCTCTTCTGCGAGGTCAATCCCGTTCCCGTCAAGACCGCCATGGCGGAGCTTGGCTGGTGCGACGTAGAAATGCGTCTGCCCCTGTGTGAAATGGAAGACACCAACAAGGCAAAGCTGCTGGGAATCATGAAGGAGCACGGACTCCTCTAATTCCTTTGGACTCCAAAAAGAAAGGAAATACATATTACTATGATCAATATCATTCTCAGCGGTTGCGGCGGAAGAATGGGGCAAGCCATCGTCCGCGCGGCGGAGGATTCCGCGGACTGCCGTATCGTTGCGGGCGTGGATATGAACGTGAGCGCGGTAGCTCCCGCCTGTAGCTTTCCCGTCTATCAGACCATCTCGGAATTTCCCGGAAAAGCCGACGTAATCGTAGATTTTTCCCATCACACCGCTCTGCCATCCTTACTGGCATACGCCACGAATACACAGACCCCCATCGTGGTGGCGACCACAGGACATACCGAGGAGGAGCGTGCCGCACTTTTAGCGGCAAGTGAGGAAATTGCGGTATTTTCCTCGGGGAACATGTCCATTGGCATCAATTTGCTCATCGAGCTGGCAAAAAACGCGTCAAAGACCTTGGGACTTTCCTTCGATGTAGAAATCGTAGAAAAGCACCACAACCAAAAGCTGGATGCTCCCAGCGGAACGGCGCTAATGATCGCAGACGCCATCAGCACAACTCGAGAGCAATCCGACTACGTCTACGACCGACAATCGGTAAGACAGAAGCGCGCCTCCGAGGAAATCGGAATCCACTCGGTTCGCGGCGGAACCATCGTCGGAGAGCATGAAGTGATCTTTGCCGGAAATAACGAGATTATTTCCCTGACCCATACGGCAACCTCACGAGAGATCTTTGCCGCGGGAGCTCTTCGTGCCGCCATCTATTTGGCAAAAAAGAGTGCGGGACTTTACGACATGTCCCATCTCATCAACGGAAGATAAGAAAACGCCGTCGCGTACGCGACGTCGCCCTTTTTTTGTAGAGTTCAA
Source organism: Eubacteriales bacterium (assembly GCA_045588165.1). Taxonomy (GTDB): domain Bacteria; phylum Bacillota; class Clostridia; order Oscillospirales; family CAG-272; genus HGM12713. The sequence continues at coordinate 3,719 of JAZNDP010000106.1, forward strand.
AACAGCTCCTCCAGGGTTTCAATGACGGGCGGCCCCACACGACGCAAATACTCTGCGGACTGGTGCCCTCTGGCGATCAGAACACACTCCGCCTCCATCACCTTTGCCGTCTCAACGTCGTGATCGGTATCTCCCAAGAACAGCGCCCGAGCATCGGGATGTCGGCTTCGCCAATCCTCTGCCAGAGCGGTTTTGGACGAGGCGTGTATATTATCCAGTCCCATGACCTCCTCAAAATATTCGGCAATCCCCAATGAATCCAGCTGTCCCTTCAGCATACCGATCTCGGTAGCGGACAGAATGACCTGTCGTATCCCCATGGTGCGAAACCGATCCAGCGTCTCCCTCACATCGTCAAAGATTTTCGCATCTGCCACGTAAATCATGTATTTCTCCACCCACAGAGGTGCCACCACCTCGTAGGGCTCCTTTTCAAAATCAAAGCCCAGACGTCTGTAGTAATCCTGAATCGGAAAACCAAAAACGGCTCTGTACTCCTCCTTGCCCGAAAGCGTCTTCAAGCCTCGCTCACCAAGCAGGTCATTCACAGCCAAGATTCCCGTTTCCACGTCATCCAGAATCGTTCCGTTAAAATCCCAAATACAGTATTCGGGCAATTCCTTTATCATACCCCTCACGGCTTTCCTCCGAAAAAGACCAGCAGGTCATCCGCGGATGACCTGCTGTTATTTGTTACCGTATTACATCCATATCCTTCAGCCATGCATTATAAACACATGCCAAGGATGTACCGTTACATCTCAAAATCGATTCGCAAAGCTCCGGCTCACCTGCGGTCCAGTGCGCAAGCTTTCCGTCCACGGTGCGATAATGGAGATGCTTTTCAATCAGAGCATTTCCGTCCTTGTCGCAATACTCTGCCTTTGCCGTCTCCTGCTCAAGCCAGCAGCCCTCTTTTATGAAGGCATCGCGGAACTGCTCGACGGTCTCACACTCCAGATATTTTGCCCAAATCGCCGCAGACAGAGCGCGAATGGACTGAAGCTCGGCGTCGCTCACCTTAAAGGTCGTAGTTCCCTGCTTGTAGTTAGAGCGGAAACCGCTGGTCAAATTCACGACAGCATCCGAATTCTGCTGAACCATGAAATCCTTCATGTTGGGATATACGGGCTCGGCATCACCGCTCTTTTCCTTCTCGGGAGTGGTAATCAGAGTGTTTCCGGTACGGGCCGCGGACATGATGTACTTATCGTTCAACCGCTCTGCCAGCTTATAATACTCCCCGTATTCATCCTTCATATCACTGTCAATGAGCTGATAGTGCTCGCCCTCCACTCCGTACAGCAGCAGATTGCGAACCTCCTCATCGGTATTCAGCAGATTGAGAATCTGCATGGACTTGGAAACGTTGGCGCTGTTGGCACTTACCGCAAACATATCCTCATAAGACTCTTTCTCAGTCAGCATGGGTTTTCCTACGGGGATCATCTTGTAATCCTTTCCGTATTTTTCAGCCAACTCTGCGCCACCGGTTACGTAGCCCACGGCAAAGTCCTTGCCCTCTACCTGCTCGGTGGAATACACGCCACCCTCTTCGGTCAGGTATCCTGCCTCCTCATACTTCACGAGCGTTTCCATTTCGGAAAGGAACGCCTCATCCTTCATCAGGTTGCTCAACTCGGCATACATGTTCGTGTAGCTCTCGTTGACCGTAGCCTTTTGGAGATATCCGCCAAGCACGGAGAACTCATCCGTCAGCTTGCCATCCTCACCCGTACCCATAAACTGTACGTTGTTGAACAGCAGCTCTCCACGGTTCAGATTGGTATACAGGGGATAGTACTGATCCGCCAGACCCAAATCGGTGTTATTGACGTAAGAGAGGAACCGCTGAACCGCATCGCAGGTCAGCGACGTATACTCGTCAAAGGTGGTGGTATCTCCCTCATAGAGGTGAACCTGACGCATCGCATCATAGTTCAGAAGCAGATATGTATATTCGCCGATCGCCTTGGCATTCGTAACGGCATAGGAATGACGCCCGTTGATCTTCTTCATGTAATCGAAATACTGCTCGGGCATGAAATCAAACTGCCGATCCGCAACAGCGCTATCCAGCTGCGCGTCAATTTCGGCAAGCATACCGCCGCTCAGATATTGATTGAATTTATCCTGTCCGTTCAAATAGAACAGGTCCACCTGATAATCGGCAACTCCGGGATAAAGGATCTGCACCTTTCCGGTAGCGGCAAGGCTCTCGATAGACTCCTTGTTTTTATCCGCGTCCGCTTGCAGCGTTCCTGCCGCAGCGGCAGCAGCCCGTGCCGCAAACGCTCCCTCCAGCTTCGTATAATACTCGTCGGGCGTGTAAAAATGAAGCTTCATACGGATGGTGTACTTCGGCTCGGTAATGTCATTGAGCGCGTCCTCGATCTCCTTCGCGGTTTCCGCGCTGACAGGCGCCTCGCTCATCAAATACATAGAAAGCGTTACCGCCGACTGAGATGCCTGTTGCACCTTGTCGGCATATGCGTCATCTTTGGTCTTCTCGCCACACGCGGTGAGACAAACGCTCAACAGTAGCAACAAGCTCAAAAAAAGACAGATGAGTTTCTTACTCATGATGGTTCCCCCTTGAAAACAATTCCACATAATTACATTATGTCAGTAAAGATACTATATCATTTTACAACGAATTGCCAAAAATGTCAAGTGAATTTTTTGTGACACAGCCCACGTTCTCGGTTTTCATTTTCTTACAATTTGAAAGAATTTCCAAAAGTGCAACATCTTGCACAATTTTATAAAAAATATTTTATTGGCATTTTACCGATAAATCGGCACATCAAACAAGCTTTCCCTTTTTATTTTGGCTATTTCCACGATTTTTGATCAATCCAAGAATCCGCGCAAATGTCTGGCACGGCTGGGATGTCTCAGCTTACGAAGCGCCTTCGCCTCGATCTGACGAATTCTCTCACGGGTAATGTCAAATTCCTTACCAACCTCTTCCAGCGTTCTGGTCCGTCCGTCGTAAAGACCGAACCGAAGCTTGATTACGTGCTCCTCACGAGGCGTCAGCGTGTGCAATTCCTTCTCAATGACCTCGCGCAGAATGGTAGACGCCGCCGCATCGGAGGGAGTGGGTGTATCCTCGTCGGGGATAAAATCGCCAAGATGGCTGTCCTCCTCCTCACCAATCGGCGTTTCCAGAGAAACGGGATCCTGAGCGATCTTCATGATCTCCCGAACCTTTTCAGGGCTCATGCCCATCTTCTCACCGATCTCATCCGCGGTAGCCTCCCGTCCCAGCTCCTGAAGCATCTGACGGGAATAACGGGACACCTTATGAATGGTCTCTACCATATGAACGGGAATACGGATGGTTCTTGCCTGATCGGCAATGGCTCTGGTGATTGCCTGACGGATCCACCAGGTCGCGTAGGTGGAGAATTTATAGCCCTTGCTGTAATCAAATTTATCCACCGCCTTCATCAGACCAAGGTTACCCTCCTGGATCAGATCCAGGAAAAACATTCCCTTGCCGACGTAGCGCTTGGCAATACTAACGACCAGACGGAGGTTTGCCTCCACCAGCTCCTTCTTTGCCACCTCCTTTTTCGCCTCATCCTCACAATCGGTCATGATCTCCGCAAGCTCGCGCTCTCTTTCCGCAGTCAACAACGGAACACGGCCGATCTCCTTGAGATACATACGAACGGGGTCATCAATGGCAAGACCCTCTTGCTCCAGGATCCGCTCCATGTTCTCGCTGGTTCCAAACGCCTCTACCTCGGATTCGATCTCATTCAGCTCGCTGTTGGTCAGATCGTCGGGAAGCGGAATTCCGTTGTTTTCCAAGGTATCGTACAGCTTATCCAGACTGTCAATATCAAAATCCATCTCCTCCACAACCTCTTCCAGATCGTCGTTGGAGAGCTTTCCCTGCTTACCTTTCTCAATCAAACCTTCCAGATCTATGGTTTTTTCTTTTTCCTGCTTGATTTCGTTTTCCGTCATGTTCTCATTCCTTCCACGTTATGTATTTTTATTTGCTTTTGCCAATTTCGCTTCCTCCTGCCGTCTGCGCAGATCCGCGAAGGGATCGTCGGCGGTAGAATTTGCATGCTTCTCTTTTTGAATGGCGTCAATTGCCGCCACAAAGACCTCTCTGTCATTTCTGGCAAGGGCTCGCCGCTCCAGCTCGATCTTCTCGATCCGTCCAAGCTCATCGGCGCTAAAGCGCTGCCCCAGCATTGCCTTGGAAAATCCGGTCTCGCTTCGCTCCAACTCGCAAATCACCTCAAAGAGACGTTTGCCAAATCCGGTAGTGAAATCCTCTGGAGCAATTCCCGCAGCTCCTCCTGCCGCGTCCTTACGAAAATCGTCATAAATCAAGATCAAGCCCAAAAGAGTCTCCTCGGCATGGCTGGCGCGAATATTCTTGGCGGCATCCACGTTGATTCGATCTCCAAAGCTCTTGATCGAAAGCTTGGCATCCTGCGACTGCTTCATTTTCATTTCGCGGAAACGCTTGATTCGGATCCGTTCCACGTCCGCCTTCATTGCATCCGCGGAAACACCGATCCGCTCCGCCGCCTTTCGGATGCAGATATCCCGCTCTACCTCCGAGTGAGAGGAGGCGATCATATTGCACACCGAAGCCGATGCCTTGATCTTCTCGTCGGGGATAGCCAGATTATACTCTGCCAGAATGTTTCCCAGACGGAAATCAAAGCCGGTCATACTGCCGTCCAGCACCCGACGAAACGCCTCGGAACCGAATTTCTTGATATACTCATCGGGATCCTTTGCACCCTCCAGCTTCAGCACCCGCACGTCAACACCGACCTCATCAAGAAGTCGCATTGCCTTGTTAGCGGCAGTTTGACCTGCCCCGTCGGAGTCGTAGCAGATGACCACCTGTCCCGTATACTTGGCAAAGATTCTTGCCTGATCGGAGGTGATGGCAGTACCCAACGTTGCCACTGCGTTCTCAAAGCCCGCGGCGTGCAGGGCAATCACGTCCATATATCCCTCGCATAGGAGTAATCTCTCCTGTGCCTGCTTTCTGGCAAAGTTCAAGGCAAAGAGATGTCGGCTTTTTTTGAAAGCGGGGGTATCCGAGCTATTCAGATATTTGGGTTTGGAATCATCCATCACCCGTCCGCCAAAGGCGACCACGTTCCCCGTGGTATCGATAACGGGAAAGATGACCCGATTGCGAAACAGGTCGTAGATTCTCCCGCTCTTTTCACTTCGCTTACAGAGGAAGCCCGCAATCAGCTCCTCCTCGGTAAAGCCAAGCTTTTTCATATGATTGGAAAGCAACCATCCGTTATTGGGGGCAAAGCCCAATCCAAAACGGCGTATGGTTGCCGTGCTCAGCTTTCTCTGCTCCGTGAGATAGCGCAAGCCCTCTCCTCCCAGATTCTCGTCAAAGAGACACTCCCGAAAGAATCTTGCCGCCGCAAGATTCATCTCATAGATCCGTTTCCGCGGAACTCCGCCCTGCTCGTCGGGGCGGTCATCGGTTGGAATGGTAATCCCCGCGCGGGCGGCAAGGAACTCCAGCGCCCCCACGTAATCCAGATTTTCCTCTCTCATAATAAAGCTGATCACATCGCCCCCTGCACCGCATCCGAAGCAATAAAAGCTTTTGGTTGCGGGAAACACGGTAAAGGAGGGGGTTTTTTCGTTATGAAACGGGCAAAGTCCCGAAAGATTGGAGCCGGCTCGCTTGAGGGTTACGTAGCTTCCGATCACCTGTTCAATATCGTTTCGAAAAACGATCTCATCAATAATCGCTCTTGAGATCATGTCTGTGTCCCCCTCCATACCTTCGGGATATACAGATCGGAATAAACCTCAATCGCATATCGGTCCGTCATACCCGAGATAAAGTCGCACGCACAACGCTCCACCGGCTCTTCCTCGCAATTTCTGCGATACAAAAGAGGCATCTTGTCCGGATGGGCAACAAAATACTCAAAGAGCCGCATCAGCATCTCCTGAGCCTTACTCTCCTCGGATTTTGCCACGGGATTTCGGTAAACGCGCTCAAACAGAAACGACCGCAACGCATCCGTTGCCTCCTGCACCTCTGCATCCATTTGAATGTATGGCTGTTCGGTGCTCTCCCGAACAATGGAGCTGACCATGGTATTGATCCGCGCCGAATGTCCGTGTCCCAACACATCGCGGATCTCTCTCGGAATATCCGCCTCGCTGAGGATCCCCGCGCGGCAGGCATCGTCAATATCGTGATTGATGTACGCGATGCGATCGGCAAATTTCACGATCACACCCTCCAGGGTTGCCGCCATGTGAGAGCCCGTGTGATTGGCAATTCCGTCTCGCACCTCCCATGTCAGATTCAAGCCCCGTCCGTCATTTTCCAGCTTTTCCACCACACGCACGCTTTGCTTGTAATGGGTAAACTCGGGGTCGAAGCATTTCTGCATGGCAAATTCCCCCGCATGTCCAAAGGGGGTATGTCCGATGTCGTGTCCCAGCGCCGCCGCCTCGGTCAGATCCTCGTTCAGTCGCAGAGCGCGGGCGATAATACGGGCAATCTGCGTCACCTCCAGCGTATGGGTCATTCTGGTTCGGTAATGATCTCCCATCGGAGCCAAAAACACCTGTGTCTTGTTCATCAAACGGCGAAAGGACTGACTGTGCAAAATGCGGTCACGGTCTCGCTGAAAATCCGTTCTGATATCGGAAGGGGTCAGAGGAGTCTGGCGTCCCCGACTGCTTGCGGTCAGGCAAGCGTAGGGAGACAGGGTATTCCTCTCTTGCTCGGCAAAACGCTCCCGAATACAACGATATTCTTCCATTTTGTCCTCCTCTCACCCTAAAATTTTAAACTTCATCTATAATATACGCAAGTTCGGTCAAATATACTTTTTTTCTCTTATATTTTTGCAAAAAATATATCATTTATTCATTTTCTCGGTTTTTTTGCCACGCTACGGGCATAACGAAAGGAGGACTGCCAAATCCGACAGCCCTCCTGAGCGTTACTTGACGAATTCCTTATAAATGGAATCCAACGCCTTACCGAAATCGCTCTCCTCGATTCCCACGATAATGGAGATCTCGCTGGATCCCTGATCGATCATGCGGATATTGACGTCCGCGTGGGAAATCGCATTAAACACTCTGGCAGCGGTTCCCTTTGCCTTGACCATAGCACGTCCTACCACGGCAACCAACGCCATACCGTCCTCAATCGAGATATGATCGGGAGAGACGGCGCGATTGATGCTGGACAACAGCTTATCCCGTCTGCCCTCTAAAGAACTGCTGGCAACCACCACGCTCATGTTATCGATACCCGAGGGGAGATGCTCAAAGGAGATCTCGTGGTCCTCAAGAACCTCCAGAACCTTTCTGCCAAATCCGATCTCGGAGTTCATCATATCCTTCTCTACGGTAATCACCGAGAAGCCCTTCTTGCCGGCAATACCGGTAATCACTCTCTCGGTATCGTACGCGGAGGTCTCCGCCACGATCATGGTACCCTCCGCTTTGGGATCGTTGGTGTTACGGATATTGATCGGGATTCCCGCATAGCGTACGGGGAAGATCGCGTCCTCGTGAAGAACGGTGGCTCCCATGTAGGAAAGCTCACGCAGCTCACGGTAGGTGATCGTTTGAATGGAACAGGGATTCTCGATGATTCGGGGATCTGCCATCATGAATCCCGAGACGTCCGTCCAGTTCTCATACAGATCCGCGTCGGCAGCTCTGGCAACGATGGAGCCGGTGATATCCGATCCGCCGCGGGAAAAGGTCTTGATGGTTCCGTTGGGCATCACGCCGTAAAATCCGGGAATGACCGCGTTCTTGTACTGCATCAGCTCCTCGGTAAGCGCCTGATTCGTTCTCTCCTCGTCAAAGCTTCCGTTCTCACGGAAAAAGATCACGTTCTCCGCGTCGATAAAGGAATATCCCAAGTACTTAGACAGAATCAGTCCGTTAAGATACTCTCCTCGGCTGGCGGCAAAATCCCGTCCCGAGCGATGCATCATGGCGTTCTTTACGTATTCCAGCTCTCCGCTGATATCAAAATCCAAGCCAAGATCGGCAATGATACTGTTATACCGATCACAAATTTTTCCGTACAGCTCGTCAATGCTCTCCTGCTTCCGAATCTTCTCGTAGCACTCGTAGAGCATATCGGTTACCTTGGTGTCCTCCGAAAAGCGTTTCCCGGGAGCCGACGGAACCACGTACCGTCTGGCGGGATCTGCCTTAACGATGGAGGCGACCTGTCTGAAATGTTCGGCGTCAGCCAAGGAGCTTCCACCGAATTTTACTACCTTTACATGCATGGTTTTCTAACCCTTTCCAATCTGTTTACACAAAATTAATTATACTACATTATATCGGATTCTCTGTCTATTGTCAACCGATTTTCCTAAAAAACAATAAATTTCTACCCATTTTTCAGCTCATCCTGCTCCAGATACCGCTGCGCCTGTGTGGTGAACAGAGTATAATACCGTCCTCGCTTTTCCATCAGCTCCCTGTGAGTTCCCTCCTCCACAAGCTCTCCGTATTCCAGAACCACGATCTTAGAAGCGACGGTAGCGCTGGAGAGTCGGTGAGAGACGAAAATGGTGGTCTTATCCTCGCGAAGCCGATCAAATTGATTGAAGATCTCTTGCTCCGCCAGAGGGTCAAGGGAGGCGGTAGGCTCGTCCAGAATCAGAATATCCGACGTGCTGTAAAAGGCACGAGCAATCGCCAGCTTTTGCCATTGACCGATGGACAGCTCGATACCGTCGGGCTCAAAATACCGCATAAGGGCGGTGTCGTAGCCCGCGGGAAGATGAGAAATAAAGTCCGCCGCATCGGAGCTTGCCGCCGCCGCACGGATCTCCTCCTCGATCTTCTCTCTGTGTATATCACCAAAATGAATATTGTCCGATACGCTGACCGCGTATTTTCCGAAATCCTGAAAGATGATACCAAACATACGGTAGAGCTCTGCCGTATCGTATTCTCGAAGATCCTTGCCATCCAGAAGAATCTGTCCCTCCGTGGGATCGTACAAACGGGTCAGGAGCTTGATAAAGGTGGTTTTTCCCGCTCCGTTGAGTCCCACCAGCACCACCGTCTCACCGGGACGGAATTTCAGGTTGATATTCTTCAGCACCAGCCGATCCGATCCGGGATAGGAGAAGCTCACATTTTTAAACTCAATGGTGTGAGGCTTGCCCATATTCACGGGCAGGGGTGTCTCCGTCAGAGGAACCACGGTAGGCTTCTCCTTCATAAAGGAGATCAGGTTATCAATAAACAGCGTTCCCTCGTACACGGTCGCCGACACGGCAATCAGCGAGGATACCGTGGAGGAAATGGAGGTCAGGGCTCCCGTGAAATAGGAATAATCACCGATGCGAATCGTTCCGTCAAAGACCTTCATGGCAATCAGGGCAAAAAAGACGCAATTGACGACGGAAGAAATCAGCGTCAGGGAAATCTGCCAGATGCTCTCTTTCAGGATCAGGGATCGCAGTCCCGCGTAGTAGCGAACAAAAACGTTGTTGTATTGCTCTTTAAAGCTGTCCGCCAGATCGTACATGCGGATTTCCTTGACCATATCCTTGTTTACCATCAGATCGGAATAATAGGTCATCTGACGGCGATCCTTGGACCGTCGGCGCATATACAAAAAAGTCTTGTGCTTATAGGAGAAATTCACGAGCGCCGTCGGCAGAGCCAGCAGGATCATCAAGGGCGCCGTCCACCAAAGTCCGGGTGCCATCGCCAGAATGATGATATAGCTGACCAAACTGATGGTATGGCTCACCACCTGGAAGGTCGCTTGCATGACCGAGATGGGACGCATCCCCGCCTCTCTGTTGGCATTCTCCAGCTTTTCGTAAAATTCGGGGGAGTCAAAGGAGGCAAGATCCAGCTCCTTTGCCTTTTCCATGATCTGAACCCGTACGTACCGAACCACCTTTTCTCCCGCCATGCGGGTAACCGCAATGGAAATTCGGTTGACGATCTGGTTCAAGATCCGATACAGGAAATAGAAGATGAGCAGCAGCATCACCATGGAACCCCAGAACACGGCGTTTCCTACCGCACCGCTCATCTGGGCAATTGCTCTTGCCGAAATGATATCCTGAAGTTCGTTGAGGATCTCCTTGGACAGATACGCCCCCACAATGGGCAAAATTCCGTCAAGCACGGCAGTTGCCATCAGCACGATCAGAATCCAGGGTCCGGTCCTCCACACCATGCCAACGATATAAAGCAAACGGGAAAAGAAGCCTCCGATGATTTCCTTCAGAAATCGAGGAATGTCCCGAAAACCCTTGGGCGCCGCTGCTCGGTTGTTTTTATGCGGATCGGCTCCGAGAGGAGGTCCGCCAAATCCGGGCCCCATTCTTACCCCATATTCTCGGGCAACCGCTTGCCGCCCATGATATGGAAATGAAGATGCTTCACCGTCTGGCATGCATCCTCACCGCAATTGGAGATGATGCGGTATCCGTTTGTCAGTCCCGCACTCTTGGCAATGACGGGAATTGCCTCGAAAATCTTGGCAACGGATGCGCTGTTGTCTGCCGTGATCTCATCCGCCGACGCGATATGCGTCTTGGGGATCACCAGTACGTGCACGGGAGTCTGGGGATTGATATCGTGGAACGCAAGGCAATACTCATCCTCATAAACTCGGTTGGAAGGAATGTCTCCCTTAGCGATTTTACAGAAAATACAATCCATCTTGATTTTTCCTCCGTTTTATGGTAAAATAATTCTTATCCAATATATTATGATATCACAAATTTGCGAAAAAGTCAAGGAGGGAGCATGAATTTTCAAGCAAACGTCGATCTTTGGCATTACCTGAGAGAGACGAATAAAACCGTGGTTCTTTACGGCATGGGAAACGGCGCCGACAAAATTCTCGACGTATGCGATCGTTACGGGATCTGCGTATCCGACGTGTTTGCCAGCGATGGCTTTGTCCGCGGACACAGCTACCGAGGCAAAGAGGTTCTCTCCTACTCGGCCGTGAAGGAGAAATACGGCAAAGAAAACCTGATCGTTCTGCTGTCCTTTGCCAGCTCCCTGCCCGACGTGCTGTCTCTGTTCGACCGTGTCGCCGCCGAATGTGAGCTGTATGCCCCCGACGTACCCGTTTGCGGCGATACGCTGTTTACAAAGGCGTTTTATGAAGAGAATCAGGAGCAGTTTCGGCAGGTGTATGACCTGTTTGCCGACGAGGAATCGAGGAAGATTTTCGAGTGTGTGGTGGGCTATAAGCTCACGGGAAGAATTGATCTGCTCCGCGCTGTGAAATCGGATAAGGACAAGGTCATGCGCGATCTGTTAGACTCCCCCGCCATTCATCGATACGCCGATCTTGGCGCTTATAACGGAGACACCGTACGGGAGCTGATGAGATACGCTCCCCATCTGGAGGAGGTATGGGCATTTGAGCCCGATCGACGGAATTTCCGCAAGCTGTCCGACTTTGCGTCGGGACTGACCTCTCCCACGGTACACACCCTCCACGCCGCCGCATGGTCGGAGGACGGAACCCTGAGTGTTGCCGACAGCGGAAACCGAAACGCGGGCGCCTTTGCCAAGGGAAAGATTACGGAGGTATCTGCCCTTGCTCTTGACGGGGTGCTGAGGGGTGATCGGGTGGACTATATCAAATACGACGTAGAGGGAGCGGAAAAGGAAGCCTTGCTCGGCTCTCGGCAAACAATTCTTTCTTGCCACCCCAAGCTATTGGTGTCCGTCTATCACCGAAGCGAGGATCTGTTCGCCCTTCCCCTTCAAATTCACGCCATGGATCCCTCCTATCGCTTCTATCTGCGACGATATCCTTACGTTCCCGCCTGGGATTTGAATCTGATCTGCCTATAATGAAACAAAAACGGGATTGCGATGCAATCCCGTTTTACGGTCCTATTGTTAAAAATGGTGCGCTGGCATTTTCTTTCGGAATGATCACATTATTTCCGATTACCACGGAATGAGACGGAACATCCTTATTGACATAAGCGTTGGGGGCAATCAGGACATCGTCCCCGATCACAATATCGCCTACTAAGGAACTATTGTGTCCAACGTAAACGCGATCCCCAAGTGTAGGAGCATTCCAGCCATCCTGATTATACCCATACCCGATTACTACATTTACGCCCAAAACACACTGCTCACCAAGCGTTGCCGCCT